>NZ_CP096016.1:773333-1135000 GCF_023650515.1 Alkalimarinus coralli | reverse complement strand
GCTATCTCCCTTTGCCAGCGCCACCCCCATCCGCCGCCGACCATCCAAGCCAGGCTTACCAAAAAGTCTTAGCTGCGTATCTTGTTCGACCAGAGCCCCCTCAATATTATTAAACACCGGAGAACCTGAACTTCCATCAACCAAGATAACCGATGAAGCTGATGGGCCATATTGCCTGATTACCGGTATGGGCAAACCTAGAATGGCGCGAGCATGCAGAGCAAACTCTGACAAGTCTTGTGATATCAACGTTACCAGCCCTGTATCGTGAGGCCGCGGCGAAACTTCACTGAAATAGACATCTTCGCCAGAAATGAACAACTCAACGCCAAACACACCATAACCACCCAAACTAGCAGTCACTGTTGAAGCGATTACCTTCGACTTTTCCAGCGCCACCTCATTCATAACCTGTGGTTGCCACGACTCTCTATAATCTCCATCCACTTGAACATGACCTATGGGCGAGCAATAAGAAACTCCACCACTATGCTGAATGGTTAACAGGGTTATCTCATAATCAAAGTCTACAAACCCTTCAACAATAACTTTGCCAGCACCCGCTCTACCACCCTCTTGTGCATAATCCCATGCAGACCGTATATCCGCATTGGACTTAATAACACTCTGGCCCTTTCCAGATGAGCTCATTATTGGTTTTACCACACAAGGAACGCCCACCTCATCTATAGCCGCTGTGAACTCTTCGAAGTCAGATGCAAACATATACGGAGAAGTCTTAAGGCCCAGCTCCTCAGCTGCCAGTCGGCGAATCCCCTCACGATTCATCGTGAGGTTTACCGCTTTCGCAGAGGGAACAATATTAAAGCCTTCAGACTCGAGCCTTGCTAGCTCTTCAGTCGCTATGGCTTCAATTTCAGGAACAACAAGATCCGGCTTCTCTTCAAGAATTACTTCACGCAGCTCCTTCGGAGAAAGCATATCGATAACGTATGACCGATGGGCAACCTGCATACCAGGCGCATTTTCATAACGGTCAACCGCAACCACTTCAACACCAAAGCGCTGTAGCTCTATAATGACCTCTTTGCCTAACTCGCCAGCCCCACAAAATAGAACTTTTTTCGCGCTTTTACTTAAAGGCGTACCAATTGCGACCACTGCATTCTCCTTCGTTTCAGTGCAAACAAACTATATAAGCATAGACCAATCAAAATTTAAGATAATGCTTTATATGTAGGATGATTTCTCTCTTTCTTTTACGAGTCTAAGGACTTCGTTCCTCTCACTAGCATCCATCCCTCCCCAATGAGATATTTCCAGCCCCGTTCTATAACACCCAACACATACATCATTTTCATCAAGCGCACATATACCAATACAAGGGGAAACTACTACGGACTCATCTTTAACCATACTTGCTATGCCTCAAAAAATTGCAACAGTGACCACTACCGTTTTATCAGCTGTTTATTATAACGCTCGGCATTTTGAACATAATGCACAGAGCTAGCTTCAAGAACCTTTTTTTCTATATCGGTGAGTTGCCTTCTTACCTTACCTGGGCTACCTACTACCAGAGAACCATCTGGAATCTCCATCCCCTCAGGCACCAGTGTATTGGCACCAATCAAACAGTACTTACCAATCTTCGCGCCATTTAGAACAACTGAATTAATACCAATTAAGCTAAAATCACCTACACTGCACCCATGCAGCATTACCTTATGCCCTATAGTAACACCATTGCCAATAACCAGTTTATAAGAGGCATCCGTATGTAAAACACTGCCATCCTGAATATTGCTGTTTGAGCCAATTATAATTGAGTCATTATCCGCACGTATCACAACATTAAACCAGACACTTGCACGATCACCCAACACCACAGAACCTATAAGCGTGGCATTAGGCGCAATAAAATGCCCCCCACCCTCAAAATCAACCTTTCTATCACCCAAATCATAAATCACAAAACTCTCTCCTATTGGTAATGCACTGTGCTTCTGCCAATTCTAGCAAACAACTATAGGCAAACATTCATTAAACATGACCCAGCTTTTCAATCGATATATACTAAATCAAACTAATTTTCCCGGTAATATTTATGAAGTTTTGTAGCGAGTGCGGCAGTCATTTAAGGCAAGCGATACCCAAAGGCGATAATCGGCTACGCCATATCTGCACTCATTGTGAGATAGTCCATTATCAAAACCCCAAAATTGTGGCAGGCACCCTTCCAGTATTTGATGGCAAGATACTACTATGCAAACGAGCCATTGAGCCAAGATTGGGATACTGGACTCTACCTGCCGGATTTATGGAAAATCAAGAAACAACAACAGAAGCAGCATTAAGAGAAACACTGGAGGAGGCAGAGGCCAAAGTCGAACTGGAGGGTCTTTACACAGTTATGAACGTACCTCAAATCGATCAGGTACACATATTTTTTAGAGCTCGCCTGATTAATGGCCATTTTGGTGCCGGAGATGAAACGCTCGAAACCAAACTCTTTGCTCTCGAAGACATTCCATGGGATCACATCTCATTCCCAACCGTATTTCAAACCCTCAAACATTATATAGCAGACCACCAACTTAATGATTTCCCGGTTCACGTAAAAGATATCGTAAGGAAAAAAGCATAACGTAAAGCCAGCCGTTACAACTGAATACATTCAACCACATCGAAAGCGGGCTCTTCATATGGGTGAGCCTGTCGCAGCGCCAACACAACACTTTTTACGCTCTGCTTTTCACAAACCATCTCTACTTTAAATTCGCTAACGCGCTCCAGACTACCAACCTCACCTATGAAAGGACTACTTCCCGCCATAGGTTTAAACTGGCCCTCCCCGCTCACCTGCCAGCAACACTTTTCATACGCTCCTATTCGGCCACCACCAGCATCAAACATGGCCTCTTTCACAATCTCAAGATAAGACTCAGGGACATAAAAACAGATCTTATACACGTCGGCCACCTCAACCCATTGACCTTTTGTTACACATCAAATAAGCCAGTCAGCATTGAAAACAGTTATCAACACATTCTGTGGATATCTTTGGGGATAAAACCTTGAAAAGCGACCTGAATCCCCGTAAACACTGACACCCTGTTAAATTGACGAGAATTTAACCTCAACAATATTCTTATTTATAATCAAGTGGTTAAATTTGTCAACACCACAAACATAAAAGATACTGGACAATTATTCACCCCATATATTGAAACATATAAAAATGTGCATAAATCAAAGCATCTTTATAAAAATCAAGCCTAAAAAGAGAAAAATTTGGAGAAAATTAAACCCAAAAACACCTCAATCTTTATATTTTAATCAAAACTTCACGCCATCAAGTTACATATATAATTATTCTGTAACAAATAATTACACACCAGAATTACTGCTGATAGCAAAAAAAAACCGCCTCGTGATTGAGGCGGTTTTTTAGGCATATACAGCGATTTTAATTCAACCACTTCCTGGCATTTCTAAACATCCTCATCCATGGAGCATCTTCTCCCCACTCGTTTGGATGCCAAGAATTTTGAACAGTTCGAAACACCCTTTCAGGGTGTGGCATCATTATAGACACCCTACCAGTCGCGCTGGTCACGCCAGAGAGACCTAAAGGAGAGCCATTCGGGTTTGCAGGGTATTTCTCAGTTACATTGCCACTATTATCAATATAGCGTAATGAAACTAATCCACTTGAATTAAGAGCCGAAAGCTTTTCCGAAGAAGCGAACTCTGCTCGCCCCTCGCCATGTGCCACAGCAATCGGAAGTCGAGACCCATTCATGCCCGCAAAAAATGCTGACGGGGAATCCTGAACCTCAACCATCGTCAAACGAGCCTCAAATTGCTCTGAGCGGTTTCTGACAAAGTGGGGCCACAACTCAGCCCCCGGTATCAGCTCATGTAGGTTGGAGAGCATCTGGCAACCATTGCAAACACCAAGAGCAAGCGTATCTTCTCGCTCAAAAAAGCCTGCAAACTGGTCTCTAGCTAAAGCATTAAAGAGTATTGATTTAGCCCAGCCCTCGCCAGCCCCCAAAACATCACCATACGAGAAACCACCACAAGCGACTAATGCTTTATAGTCTTGTAAGTCAACGCGACCAGATAGAATATCGCTCATGTGCACATCAACAGCGCTAAAGCCTGCCCGAGTGAACGCAGCCCCCATTTCTACCTGACCATTGACCCCCTGCTCTCTCAACACTGCAATCTTCGGTTTAACACCGGAGTTAATATAAGGCGCTGCGATATCATCGGCACAATCAAATGTTAATGTCGCGTTAAGCCCCGGATCTTCCTCGTTTGAAATTTGCTCAAACTCCTCCAGCGCACATTCAGAGTTGTCTCTAATAGACTGCATTCGATAACTCGTCTCTGCCCATACTCTCTGGTAAGAAGAGCGAGAATCACCTAATACCGTCTCACCATCGAAAAGGAAGCGTATTTGATCATCTTCGTTTAACGAACCAATAACCAATGTGTGCTCACCCAAACCGGCTGAATTAAATTGCTGGAGCACAAACTCTGTATCCTCTGCCCGCACCTGAATAACTGCTCCTAACTCTTCATTGAACAGCTCACGCGCAAAGTGCGTTTTGTCCTCTGCCAGCATATCAAGTTTTACATCTATCCCCGTATGTCCGGCAAACGCCATCTCACACAGTGTGACAAACATACCACCATCTGACCTGTCATGGTAAGCCAGAAGCTTCTCATCACTATTAAGCCCTTGTATAACAGCAAAGAAAGCCTTCAGGTCTTCTGCATCATCAAGGTCTGGGGCGACTGCTCCGACTTTTTTATAGACTTGAGCCAAGGCGGAGCCACCTAACCGGTTCTGTCCGTTTGCCAGGTCAATTAATATTAAGTCGGTATGCCCGGCATCGGTCTTTAACTGAGGTGTGACGGTTTTCCTAATATCAGCCACTGGAGCAAAACCACTGATAATTAAGGAAAGAGGCGAGGTCACCTCTTTACGGCTACCATTGTCGTCCCATACGGTTTTCATCGACATTGAGTCTTTGCCAACCGGTATCGTGATACCCAACTCAGGGCATAACTCCATACCAACAGCTTTAACTGTATCGTATAGGTTTTCATCTTCACCTGGGTGACCTGCCGCTGCCATCCAGTTCGCAGAAAGCCGAATATCTGATAGTTTTTCTATGTTCGCAGATGCGATGTTGGTAATCACTTCGCCAATTGCCATCCGCCCTGACGCCGGCGCATCAATTGTTGCAATCGGGGTTCTCTCGCCCATTGCCATAGCCTCTCCACTGTATGTATCAAATGAAGATGCAGTCACCGCAACATCTGCGACGGGAACCTGCCATGGACCAACCATCTGATCCCTGGCCACGAGCCCGGTTATTGATCTATCGCCAATAGTGATTAAGAAACTCTTGCTGGCAACACTAGGCAGTTTTAATATGCGCTCAGCCGCTTCAGAAATATCGATTTCCGTAGACTCAAAAACAGACTTGGTAAAGTTCTTTCGCTCAACACTTCGATGCATTTTAGGAGGCTTGCCAAATAGAATATCCATTGGCAAATCAACAGGATTATTGTTGAAGTGGTCATCTTTTAATCGAAGATGCATCTCTTCAGTCGCCTCACCAATAACTGCATAAGGGCATCTCTCCCTTTTGCAGATTTCGTCAAACGTATCGAGATTTTCCGGGGCAACCGCTAGCACATAGCGCTCTTGAGATTCATTGCACCAAATTGCCAGAGGCGACATACCGGGCTCATCACAAGGGATTTCTCTTAAATCAAAAACCCCGCCTCGCTCGCCATCCTTAACCAACTCAGGGAACGCATTTGAAAGCCCACCAGCACCCACATCATGAATAAACGCAACAGGGTTACCATCATCAAGTTGCCAGCATCTATCTATTACCTCCTGACAACGGCGTTCCATCTCAGGGTTTTCCCGCTGAACAGAAGCAAAATCCAGATCCTCCTGACTACTGCCTGAATCCATCGATGAGGCAGCCCCACCACCAAGACCGATCAGCATCGCTGGACCACCCAGCGCGATTAGCTTCGCTCCAACAGGAATTTCACCCTTTTCGACATGCTTAGCTTTTATATTTCCCAAACCACCAGCGATCATAATCGGCTTGTGGTATCCCTTGACCTCTTCTCCCTCAGGCCCAACAACCTTTTCTTCGAAGGTTCTAAAATAGCCGCACAGATTTGGACGCCCAAACTCATTGTTGAATGCTGCTCCACCAATGGGGCCATCGAGCATGATATTCAGAGCTGACGTAATGCGGTCAGGCTTGCCATAGTCACTTTCCCACGGCTGCTCAAAACCAGGGATTTTAAGATTAGAAACCGTAAAGCCATTAAGACCGGCTTTTGGTTTAGAGCCTTTACCGGTCGCTCCCTCATCTCTAATTTCACCACCAGAACCAGTCGAGGCACCCGAAAAAGGCGAAATTGCTGTTGGGTGGTTATGGGTTTCCACTTTCATTAAGATATGAATATCTTCTTCGTGTGCACTATATTCTTTAGTGACCGGGTCAGGATAAAAGCGCCCCGCCTTAGACCCTACGATTACTGACGCATTATCTTTATAAGCCGATAAAACGCCTTCACTATTCACCTCATAAGTGTTTCTAATCATGGCAAACAGTGATTTATCTTGCGCTTCACCATCAATATCCCAAGACGCGTTAAATATTTTGTGGCGGCAATGCTCGGAGTTTGCCTGGGCAAACATCATCAACTCTACATCTGTCGGGTTTCTTTCCAAGCCAATAAATGCGTTGGTTAAATATTCTATTTCATCATCCGCTAATGCCAGCCCTAATCTTCTATTCGCCTCTTCAAGAGCTGCCTGGCCACCCGTTAAAATATCAACCGAGCTCATAGGTTTTGGCTCAGCAACACTAAATAGCAACTCCGCTCCTGCCATTTCATAGAATACGGCTTCAGTCATGCGATCATGCAAGTAAGATGAGACGCTTTCGCGCTCAGACATATCGAGCTTTTTTGATGAACGAACATAATAGGCAATACCTCTTTCTATCCGCTTAATCTTACCGAGGCCGCAATTGTGCGCAATATCGGTTGCCTTGCTTGACCACGGTGAGATAGTGCCTGGACGAGGAACGACCAAAAACAGTAGTCCATCTGCTGCTTCAATGTCAGCCTTGGGCCCATACTTAAGAATACGATTGAGAGTATTTAGTTCTTCCGCTTTAAGCTCTTTTTCAACATCAACAAAATGCATAAATTCAGCATATACAGAATCAATAGCAGGTACCTGCGCCTTGATAGCCGACAACATTTTATTGTTACGAAAAGAAGAAAGTGCGGGTGCGCCTCGCAGTTCCAGCATCACTTGGCTTTGCCTCTTGGAAGGAGTGAAAAGAAAGTTGCGTATAATACTTGAAACAGGCCATCAGCAACAACATTGTTTTATCGAAATAGCGCCGCATCAGGAATATCCCAATAAATAGTTTTACAAAGTTTTTCACACTTACAAACTTGCACTATTGACTCTAAATCAGCTAACTGGAAATATGTACAGTTATAAAAAGGAAGGCTTATTAGTGTTAGCTCACATTTTCCTGCAGTGGAAAACGAGCTTAATAAGCCCTATAAAGCAACCAGAGAGTGTGGGTTTATGATGGCTGAAAAAATAGGGAAAGGCGTGTATACGCTCGGCTTTATGCCGCTCATATTTTCGATGCTTGTTGCTTTCTTCCTTACAGGTTGCTCGCGCCCTACAACCCTTGAAAAAATTGAGCAAGAGCAGGTGCTCCATGTTATAACCCGAAACGCTCCTGCAATTTATTTTGAGGACAAAGACGGACCTGCTGGCTTTGATTACGAAATTACCAAACTGTTTGCCGAAGAACTCGGCGTTGAGCTAAGGCTAAGAGTCGCTAGCAACTTGGGAGAGCTTCTATCCGTAATTGATCAAGGATATGCTCACTTTGCAGTGGGCGGCTTGGCTGCAACTGAGAACAGAAACGCTCGATTTGAGTACTCATCCCCTTATATGGAAGTGACCCCCAAAGTCGTATACAGGCTAGGAACATCCCGACCTAAAAAACTAGAGGATCTAGTTGGTAAAAGGGTCGTTGTTATTGCAGACAGCCACCACATAGACCTGTTAAAAAAGCTCAAAAAGGATTTACCCGAGCTAAGTTGGGAAGAATCAGAAGAGCTTGAAACCTCAGACCTGTTAAAAGAGGTCAGCGAAGGCACGATAGACTACGCCATTGTAGACTCCACTGATCTAGCGATTCACCAGGCATACTACCCCAAAGCCGCTGCCGCTTTTAGCTTGAGCGATCCGCTTAATTTCGTTTGGTATTTCCCCGCCAGTGAAGACAACTCCCTTAATCAAAAAGCCAAAGTATTCTTTGAGAAAATAAAACAGGACGGAACCCTGTTACAGCTAAAAGAGCGATATTACGGCCATCTCAATCAACTTAACTATGTCGGGGCCAGAACATTTATTCACCATATTAATAGACGTTTATCTCGCTATGAAGATACATTCAAGGCAGAAGCTGATGTCCATGAGCTGGACTGGCGTCTACTCGCTGCCATTGGTTATCAGGAATCACACTGGCGCCCAAATGCAACCTCACCCACTGGCGTGCGAGGCCTGATGATGCTAACCAGGGTGACTGCTAAAGAGCTTGGCATCAAAAACAGGCTTGACCCCAAAGCAAGTATCAAAGGCGGGGCCAAATACTTTGCAAAAATTAAAAACAGAATTCCTGAAAGAATTGGTGAGCCAGACCGAACCTGGATGGCGCTTGCATCATATAATGTAGGTTATGGACACTTGGAAGATGCTCGCATTTTGGCCCAAAAAGATGGTAAAGACCCAGACCAATGGCTGCATGTGAAAGAGTATCTGCCACTATTGCAAAAGAAAAAGTGGTACAAACAAACCAAGCATGGCTATGCAAGAGGCTCAGAGCCGGTTGTATATGTTCAAAACATTCGACGCTACTATGATGTTCTAACCTGGATGAAACAACCTCAGGTAGAAGAAGGCATTATTGCAAGTAAAGCGCCGAGTGAACAGTACAACGAAGAGCCTACAGACGACCTGATGCTCCCCGACACCCTGCAGGATATGCCACCCACTCTTTAATAAGAGCTGGCTAGATAACACTCTCCATCGCATGTGAAATCTGCTCATGGGTAAACCCCTTATTTTGCAAAAACCTCATTTGTTTAGCTTTTTGAGCAAAGTCTCGCACCTTACCATTACCAAACTTTTTCTCTCTCTGGGTCAATGCAGAGCAAAACCAATCATCCTCCGCGAGGTCAACATACTCGGCAATCAGCTTTTCCGAAATCTGACGCTCTTTAAGCTCTGAAGAGATTCTCAACGGGCCAAACCCTCTAGACTTTCGATGGTAGCAGTATGCTTCAGCAAACCTCTCATCGCTAACCAAAGCGTCAGACTCAAGCTGATCCAAAACCGCATCAATCAGAGCTTCGTCATATAACTTAAGTCGCATTTTACTCTTTAATTCATAGCGGCTGTGCTCTCGCCTCACAAGCGCCCTGATAATACTATTTTTTATTTTCAGCCGCTCATCATCGCCCTGGGATGAGCTTTCTTCAATTTCAGAACCAGGCTTGCTCACGAATCCCCCCAAAATATCTTCACGCACATATTTCGCATTTCCACAATCAGAGTTAGACTATGGCCCAAACTAATCGGCCCACTTTTATTGGGGGCTTGTTTCGACACTGAAAGCCAGCATCAGCAACCAACTTATTATGATTTAGTGTAAGCGGGTTAACGGTCGTAACTTTCAGAAAACTAAATAGATTGTTGTTTAACTAAGCCTAACAACAGTAAGGCGAAGATAAAACACAATAGTAACGGTGAAAATAATCTCATGTCTGCATTTCTTAAAAAGCTGTTTAAGCCTAAGTGGAAAAGTTCCAACGCTATTACGCGCAAAGAATATATCGCTACACTTAACCCCTCAACTGAAGAAGACAAAAATATTCTGCTTGATCTAGCAAGAAATGATTCAGACAACCAGGTAAGACGAGCGGCTATCAATAAGATCGACTCTATCAGCACGCTGCTAAACCTCTACCAAGAGCCATCAGAACTTATTAAACCAGCCGTAAAAGACCGCTTGGAAGGGTTGGCAAAATCCAATGCACTTCCAATTTACGAACTCATAACCGATGAAACGCTTTTAACTGAGCTTATTATCAACTCAGACAACGCAGAACAGTACCAGGGCGCACTCCTCAAGCTTTCCCCCTCTACCCTTGAAACCATCGCAGTCAGCGCCAAGCTGAGCCAACTCAGACTTGCAGCTGTTGAGCGGGTTGTTGAGGAAGCACATTTAGCATCCATCGAAAAACAGGCAAAAGCAAAAGATAAACGAGTCTATCAGCTCGCAAAATCAAAGCTAAAAGAGATCAAAGCCCATAAAAAACAACAGGCTGAAGTTAAAGAAAAGCAAGAGTCGGTTATCGAGTCTCTGGAAGCCCATGCAAAAAGCGAAACGGTAAAGCTCTACGGTGCGAAACTAACCTCTCTTTTAGACAGCTGGAACGATATAAGCGATGGTGCTGACGAGGCGTTGATCCGGCGGTTCGAAATCAGCAAACAAGCAAGTCTGGCAAAGGCCGCGCAATTAAAGCAGGATCAGGAGCAAGAAGCTTTAGTCAAGCAACAGTCACTGCAACAGAAAAACGAGCGGGATGAAACATTAAATATACTTGAGCAAACGGCCGAGCGGTTTAAACAAACACCCGTGGAGTCAGCAAGCGAACTTCCAGCACTTGACGCGATCATCAAGACACAAGAAACAAGATGGTTAGAGGCAACCAGAGAAAGCACCGTTGAAAAGTCGGAGCAGAAGCAATATCAACAACTGATGGGGGACTTAAAGCACTACCTTAAATCAGCACAAGCATTTATGAGTGGCAAGGATCAGTTTACTTCCCCAGAAGCCGGTGATGACCAAGCAACCCCCAACCGTCAGACAGCCTCCCACCACGAAATTCGTGCATTTATAGATAAGGTTAACTGGCCGGATGGTTTTGCCACTCCCCGGGAGCTTAAGTCACTAAGAAAATTTGCTGGCAACATTGCGGAGAAGAAAAAACAAACAATCCAGGTTTCAGACCAGCAAAAATCTCAAATTGAAGAGCAAATTACACGGCTGGAGCAACACCTTGGCAACCGGGCTTTGAAGCAGTCATCCCAAGGTTTCAAAGAACTTAACCACCTAATACACGGCCTGGACAAAGGTTTAGCATCCAATTACGCGGGAAGGCTCCAACTTCTAGGCAAACAGCTGAATGAACTTAGAGACTGGCACGGATATGCTGTAACCCCCAAACAAGCCGAACTATGCGAGCAAGCAGAGAAGTTGATTGAGCAACACCTCGCCCCCCAAGTCAAAGCCGATAAAATTAAAGCGTTGCAAGATGAATGGAAAAAGTTAGGTGGCTCTTCTGATCAGAAAATATGGCAGCGATTTAAAACAGCTTGTGACACGGCATACGCACCGTGCCGTGACTATTTTGACGAGCAGAGAACGGTCAAAAGAAACAATATAGAAAAGCGCAAAACCATTTGCACACAGCTGAGTGACTTCATATCTCAAAATGATTGGGACAATACCGACTGGAAAGCCGTTGAGAAAATTAACCGCGTCGCACGGGACGAGTGGAAAGAGTGCTACCCCGTTGAATTTAAAGAAAACAAGGCAGTACAGAAAATATTCAACGAGCTATTGGCTAAAATGGATCAATACCTCAATGATGAGCGCTCACGTAATAAAGCGCTGAAACAAGCCATTGTTGAAAAAACTCAAGCACTCGTTACCCATGAGCCACTTTCGGAAGCGATTGAACAAGCCAAATCCCTTCAGTCTGAATGGCAGAAAGTAGGCATTACACTCCATAAAGATGATAGAGCCCTATGGAAGGAGTACCGCGCAGCCTGCGATGAGATTTTTAAGCGAAGAGATGCGGAAAACGAAAGCAAGCAGCAGGCAATCAATGAGGCGATTGCACAAGCCGAGGCGATCTGTGCAGAGGCGGAACAAGCATCTAGAGATATCAATGAGAACTGCGATAAAACGCTGTCAGAGTTTCGCCAGCGTTTTAGAGGGGTCTCACCTCTTCCAAAGAAAGAGCTTGAGCGACTCAGTCAAAAACTTGAGCAGACTCTCAGCGACATTGCCTCGAACCAGGCCAAACAAAGAGTCGCGCAAGAGCACTCAACCTGGCTCGGACTTAACAAGAAATCAAAGCTAATCAGGGACGCGGCAGAAAAACTACAGTCAGGAGCGACTTTGGATAGTGCAGCGTTGTTTGCACAAGAGCTAACACCCCCTCAAAACGAGCAAATCAGTAACATTGAGCAGGTGTTGTTTGACACCTGGAAAATAGCAATATCAGCTGTTGACATAAACAGTGAATACGCCACTGCCGAACAAGCAAAAAGCCTATGCATTCAATGTGAAATTGCTGCCGAGATCGACTCACCGCAGGAAGACCAGGCGCTTCGAATGCAGCTTCAGGTCAACCGGCTGTCAGAGGGACTCAACCAAAAAGACAGCAGCAGTAAAAGAGATGAGCTGGAGAAATACTTATCTGAGTGGTTTCAACTTTGCCTCATACCCGCCGAGGTTAGAACAAACCTTGAAACCAGAGTTGATAGCGTTTTGGCCAAGGTAACGGCATAAATCTAAGGTAACGACATGAATCTAGGGTAACGGCATAAATAAAGTACCGCGCCGTAAAACGACAAGGTAAGCCGGCATATCACGCCCGGTTTACCTGCTTAGCTGAATTAGCGTTTAACTGAATCAGGTTTAACTGAATCAGGTTTAACTGACTTGGTTTTACCTACTCTCTCTGACCTTTATCAACGTAATCCAGGGCGTCTTCAACGGCTTTTTTTACTTTATCTCTCATTTCTTTTGCTTCAACCGGAGACAAATAATAGATCATATCGACTTCATGTCTTATATACCGTGGAGGAAGATGGTTCAACGCCACACAAACAACGTCCACTAAAAAGTCATCGCTATAGGATTTATCCCCCCTTAACTCAGCCAGAGTCTCGATAACCAAAGGCTCATAGTAGTTCTGAATATTATCCAAAATTGACATAAATATACCCACATCCTGATTGTTATAGCTAAAACGCTTTTGCAACAGCGGCTCTGATATGAATCTATAAAAAATATGAAAAAATAAATCCGTCAACTATAAAAGTAGTTAATTTGCTTGGATTTTCAAATGGATAAATCGCAATAGATCATTTCAATGACGCTTTTCGCTAACGTTTTTGTCAACAATCGCCATTTTTTCTGGTTTCTCGCTACTCTAAGGTAGAGCTACAACATTGTTCTCAACGCTGACACCAGTGGTTCAGGCAAGAGAGTAACAATAACGCGATGGAGGATAACAAGTCGCTCCGAATAGATAGCAGCGCGCACATAGATAACAGCGCATACTAAAACACCAGCGCAAACCAAGAGCAAACAATTATGACAAACGAAGCATTTATCTACGACGCTATTCGCACACCACGAGGTAAAGGAAAGAAAGACGGCTCTTTGCATGAAGTGAAGCCTATCACCTTGCTCTCGTCAGTTTTGTCTCAACTTCAATCGAGAAACGATCTGGATACCTCACAGATTGACGATATCGTAATGGGCTGTGTCACAGCAATCGGTGACCAGGGAGCCGATATCGCAAAAACCGCCGCACTGGTCGCGGGCTGGCATGAAAATGTCGCCGGTGTGACGCTGAATCGATTTTGTGCATCAGGGCTAGAAGCAGTCAATCTAGCCGCAATGAAAATACGTTCTGGCTGGGAAGATCTCGTGGTTGCCGGTGGCGTAGAGTCAATGTCGCGCGTACCAATGGGGTCTGATGGCGGAGCTTGGGCAATGGATCCAGCTACCAACTTGGCCACAGGTTTCATGCCACAGGGGATCGGCGCAGACTTAATCGCCACCATAGACGGTTTCAGTAGAGAAGATGTAGACCAGTTTGCGCTAAACAGCCAAAAGAAAGCCGCTTACGCTCAGGAGCAAGGCTATTTCAATCATTCAGTACTGCCTGTTTGCGATCAAAATGGTGTGACAATCCTCGATCGTGATGAGTTTATACGCCCTAATACCACGGCTGATGCGCTTGGCCAGCTTAAGCCCTCGTTTGAAATGATGGGGTCGATGGGGTTTGATAGCGTCGCAGCAAAAAAATATCACTACATCGAGCAGATAAACCACGTGCATACTCCTGGTAATTCATCAGGGATTGTTGACGGATCATCCGCAATATTGCTTGGAAGTGAAGCCAAAGGACAAGCCTTGAATTTAACACCTCGTGCGCGCGTTGTCTCAACCGCTGTCACCAGTACAGACCCGACAATAATGTTAACCGGGCCTGCCCCTGCAGCCCGAAAAGCGCTGGCTAAAGCCGGGTTAGCAATAGATGACATTGACCTGTTTGAAGTAAACGAAGCCTTTGCCGCAGTCGTCATGCGCTTCCAAAAAGAGCTTAACGTTCCAGACGAAAAAGTGAATGTTAATGGAGGGGCTATAGCTATGGGTCACCCACTCGGTGCGACCGGCGCAATGATACTGGGTACGTTATTAGATGAGCTGGAAAGGCGCCAAAAGAGATATGGACTTGCTACCTTATGTGTTGGCGGCGGAATGGGCATTGCAACCATAATCGAGCGCATATAGTCGGCACTGTATCTCAAAAAACAATATCCACCAATAAGCTCAACCCGGAACCTTATTTAGCGAGAAACGCCATGACAGCCATACGATACGAAAAAGACAGTGACGGCATATTAGTACTTACTATTGACATGCCGGGCCAATCAGCCAATACCATGAATGCTGAATTCAGAAGCGCATTGCAAACTACTGCAGAGCGGGTGACACAAGAGGTTGATTCACTCAAAGGAGTTATCATCACCTCAGCTAAAAAAACATTTTTTGCTGGGGGAGACCTGAATGAACTCATCAGCGTTGGCCCCGATCAAGCAGAACCATTTTTCCTTATGGTTCAAGCGCTGAAACAACATATGAGAACCATCGAAACACTGGGCATCCCGGTTGTTGCTGCCATCAATGGTGCCGCATTAGGTGGAGGCTGGGAAATCTGCCTTGCCTGTCACCACCGTATAGCCCTCAATGAAAAGTCAGTTCAAATCGGTCTGCCTGAAGTCACTCTTGGATTGCTCCCTGGAGGAGGCGGAATAGTAAGAACGATTCGCTTACTGGGGCTTGAGAAAGCACTGCCCTATTTAATCGAAGGAAAAAAACTCAAAGCCGAAGATGCGCTGAAGGCAGGGTTAGTTGACGCACTGGCAGATGATGTCGACGAAATGATGACCAAGGCCAAAAACTGGATACTGGACCATCCAAAATCAAAGCAACCTTGGGATATAAAAGGGTTCAAAATTCCAGGCGGAACGCCATCAAACCCAAAGGTTGCCCAAATGCTGGCTATCGCCCCTGCGATGCTAAGGAACAAAACCAAGGGGTGCTACCCCGCCCCAGAGGCCATAATGTCAGCGACGGTTGAAGGCTCCCAAGTAGACTTTGATACGGCACAGGCTATTGAGGCTCGCTATTTTACCGAGCTGGTCACCGGTCAAATCAGTAAAAATATGATCGGCACATTTTGGTTTCAACTCAATGAAATAAAAGCTGGAGCCAGTCGCCCGAACAGTATTGAAAAAAGCACGATCAAAAAATTGGGCGTGCTGGGAGCCGGTATGATGGGCGCCGGAATAGCCTATGCTGCTGCTATTAGCGGCATTGATGTCGTATTAAAAGACATTTCAGAAGAGCAGGCCGAAAAAGGAAAACAATATTCCGATACCCTGCTATCAAAACGTGTGTCACGTAAACGGATGAGTGCTGAGAAAAAGCAGCAAATTCTTGATCGCATTTTAGCAACCGATAAAGCGGACGACCTTGCTGGTTGTGACCTGATTATCGAAGCAGTATTTGAAGATAGCAAGCTTAAAGCCAACGTGACCGCTGAAGCAGAGCCTAAGCTGGCCGATGGTGGTATATTTGCGTCAAATACTTCAACCATTCCAATAAGCCAATTAGCCGAGGCTTCTGCAAAACCTGAAAACTATATCGGTCTCCATTTTTTCTCCCCAGTAGACAAAATGCAGCTGGTAGAAATTATTACCGGGGACAAAACGTCTGATGAAACACTGGCCAAAGCTTTTGATTTTGTCCTGCAGATTAACAAAACCCCCATCGTCGTAAATGATAGCCGGGGCTTTTTTACCTCTCGCGTATTCGGCACCTTCGTCAACGAAGGCATCGCCATGTTAGGGGAAGGATATAGCCCTGCCTCGATAGAGAACGCAGCTCAACTGGCAGGAATGCCCGTTGGCCCGCTAGCGCTAATAGACGAGGTTAGTTTAACATTGGTCAGGCATATCAGAGACCAATCCAAGCATGACGTAGAATCCGCAGGCGGCCATTGGGATGCTCACCCTGCCGAGGCGGTGATCGATACAATGCTAGACACCCATCAGCGAAAAGGGAAAGCAGCAGGAGAAGGTTTTTATCAATACCCGGACAAAGGCAAGAAGTATTTGTGGCCTGAGCTTGATCGCCTATTCGTAAACAAGGAAAAGGCTGTTAATGCAAACCTACAGGATCTAATTGATCGGTTTTTGTTTATCCAATCAATAGAAACAGTGCGATGCATTGAAGAAAAGGTGCTCACATCGGTCAAAGACGCGAATATCGGCAGTATCTTTGGCATCGGATATGCTCCATGGACTGGCGGGGCCATTCAGTACATTAACCAGTATGGCATTCAAGCCTTTAATCGCCGTGCGCAGGCACTATCCAATGAGCACGGTTCGCGCTTTTCACCGCCTACATTACTGGTAGATAAGGCCGAAAAGAACGAGATGTTCTAAGCCATTACAGCTAGGCTTTTCTAAGCCACTGCTTCTGTATAGCACGACCAAGTCGCTATCCATCGCTACATGCGGCTGATCAACAATCCACACTGGGAGTTGATCAGCCGCCTGCTTAGCACTCCTGCGCTTATTAAGCGATTTTCCATTCTGGCTACGAAACCCAACACGAATTAACAATAATTAATCCCAAATACGCTAGTCAGCGGGGGCCATGTACCCTACAATCGACATAACCACTATTTTAATGGGATCATTCACCGCAGAGCTAAGGCGCTCGCCTATCGTTGAAATCCCAACGTTTGACCTCATTAACGAGATATGATGAAACAATTCTTGTTAGCCCTCAGGGTCATTAAGATCATTTACAATGCGTGATACCAAATAATTATTATGATGACAAAAAAGACAGATTACCGCTTTTTCCCTTCACATAGCTTACGTACCACTTTTCTAGTTAGCGCATTGGCATTTACCTCATTGCTGACCAGCGGTTCTGCTTTTGCGTTGGCAACAAACACCGATGACTTCCAGCCTCTAATGCCCGATAAAGAGCAACAGGCAGCCAGTATTCATGTCTCCAGGCAACTACTGCTATCTCACTACCGCAAGCAGCCGATTGACCGAAACCTGTCTGAGCGCATATTCAATAAGTACTTAGATAGTTTAGACAGTCAGCGCATTTACTTTCTCGCCAGCGATATAGAAAGTTTTGAGCCCTACCGTTTCCGTTTGGATGGAGCACTAAAAACAGGCCAACTTTCGCCAGGCTTCAACATCTACAACACCTATGAGCAGCGGGTAATAGAGCGTCTCAGGTATCTTTTAACCATGCTGGATACAGGCATAGACAAACTCGATTTTGAAAAGAACGAATCACTGCTAACAGATCGTAAAGACAGCCCATGGCTAACCACCAAGGAAGAGATGGACGACCTATGGCGAAAACGACTCAAAAGTGCAGTACTTTCATTAAAATTAAGCGGTAAAACAGACAAAGAAATATTAAAAACCTTAAAAACCCGATACGAAAGCCAATTAAACAGGGTCTTACAAACCCGAAGTGAAGATGCATTCCAAGCCTACATGAATGCATTTACCGGTGTTTACGACCCTCATACAACCTATTTTTCACCTCGCACATCAGAAAACTTCAATATCAACATGAGCCTCTCTCTGGAAGGGATTGGTGCAGTGTTACAAAGTGACAATGAGTACACTAAAGTACTTCGGATGGTACCGGCCGGACCTGCTGATAAGCAAGGTCAGCTGCGACCTGCGGATCGTATTGTGGGCGTCGGCCAGGGTAAAGAAGGTGAAATTGTAGATGTTGTCGGTTGGAGGCTTGATGAGGTTGTCGACCTGATCAGAGGCCCCAAGCACTCTATTGTTCGGTTAGAAGTTATCCCAGCCGGTAACAAAGACGAAAACCAGACCAAGATCATTAATATCGTACGGGACAAGGTTAAGCTTGAAGAGCAAGCCGCACAAAGCCAGGTGATGGAAGTTGAGAAGAACGGCCAAAAACATCGTATTGGAATTATTGAGATCCCGGCCTTCTATGCTGACTTTAAAGCCATGCAGGAGGGTGATCCAAACTACAAAAGCACCACCCGCGATGTTAAAAAACTTCTTAAGGAGCTTGAGCAAGAAGGAATTGACGGCTTGGTGGTCGACCTGCGCAACAACGGCGGCGGGTCACTTCAGGAAGCAAACATGCTGACAGGCCTATTCATTGAAGAAGGCCCAACAGTGCAAATTAGAAATAGCCGTGGCGTTGACGTATTAAAAGACCCAGACCCCGAGCTGGTATACGGCGGGCCATTAGTTGTTTTGGTGAATAGAATGAGCGCTTCAGCCTCTGAAATTTTTGCTGGCGCCATTCAGGATTACGGCCGCGGAGTCGTTATGGGTAGCCAAACGTTCGGCAAAGGCACGGTTCAGTCTGTTCGTTCACTCAACCACGGCCAAATAAAAATAACCCAAGCGAAATTTTATCGAGTATCCGGCGCAAGTACACAGCATAAAGGTGTTATACCCGATATAGAGTTACCCTCGACCATCGATAAGACTGAAATTGGTGAAGATGCACTACCAGAGGCGCTACCATGGGATGCTATTGACCCAGTCGAACATACCAAATATACCTCAACCTCGGATGTTCTCAGCCAGCTGAAAGCGCGACATGAGCAGCGCTTTAACGCGACCGAAGAGTATAAGTTACTGCTCGAACAGATCGAATTTTTAAATGAAAGACGAGCAGCCACAACGCTGTCACTCAATGAAGCAGAAAGAACTAAATTGAAGACCGAGCTTGATCAAAAGCAACTTGAACTGGTCAACAAAAGCCGTGCAATAAAGGGCGAGAAGCCATTTAAATCAATAGAGGAAAAAGAAGAGCACGATGACCAACTAGCCGCCAACCCTGAAAAAGATAAAGAGCTTGATTTCATAGCAAAAGAGAGCGCTGAGGTCATACTGGATTTAATAGAATTCAACCAGCGCGTTGCAAACAGTGGCGAAAACGTAAGTTATACACTTAGGTAACACGCTCTTCAATAATACGACGGCTCCCGAGCGAGTGCATGATAGATAATTACATCCATCAAATGTAGCTCGGGAGCAAATTGACACCCTAACCTACCCACACTCCCATCTTACAGGCTAAACTAACCAGTAGTCACAGGCTTCTTTCGATTTCGACATGTCAATCCACACAACTGGTCATTAAAAGGATTAAAGCTCATGAAACAGGATAACCATGAAAAGCATAATGCGCTTGAAGAGTTTCTGGAAGACTCTTTCAACGACTCAGAAGAAGTCGATCATGGTGCCAGTATTCCTGATCAAGCGTATAAACCCACACCTGATGAGGGCACAGGAAACAGCGAAGATGATTCGGAAGATGAGGCAATAAAAAGCAAGCAAGAAAGCCGAACCAGACGAGAGCCTATTATAGACGATGAGATCGATGATGAGACCCTTATCGACAGGCTCAGCGGGCTTACCTCTTCAGCATTTAAGTTTGCCAAGCGCACGACTCAGACATCCTTCAAGGTAGGCAAAGCACTTATACACTCTCAAGACCAACTAAAGTTAATGCTGGCAGCGGGCCAATCTCTAAAAGACTTACGAGAGGTAGCAGGCCTTACCATATCCGAGGTCAACGAAGCCCTTAACCTTAAAGACAAGTCAATTCTTGAGGCAGCAGAAAACGGTACAGCAACCCTCTCTTTTGAGCTCATTTTAAGACTTTCTGCGCTACTGGCGCGTAACGACCCTATTCCCTTCATCATCAAATATACTCGCACCTATAACCCGGAAATATGGAAAATTTTAAGCGACTGGGGGCTTGGACGACTGCCTCTTCAATATGAGAGAGAGCGACAGTTTATCAATATATTCCGTGCTCATGATGAGGCCAGAAAGCTATCCGACGATGGCTACCGAAAAGTGCTGGAGTTCACTCAAAAAGCATTTGATATGTCTCTGCACTTCATAGCAGAACAGGAGAATGTCGAATTTGAAGAGAGTGAGGATAAGCCAAACAAAAAGAAACCAGATAACAGCAAAAAGTCATCTAAAAACAAGCGGCAAGAAAAGTAAAAGAGCCCGTACTTAAGGCTCTTTTAACAAACAGGTCAGCACAAATACTATTTAGGTTTTTTATGTTCAGGCTGGTCAAATTTGAGGCTGGGCAGATTTGCCTTAGCCATAATCATTAATGAAAAGCCAGTAAAGATAAAAAAGAAAAATGAGGCTAAAAAACTTGCCGTAATCGGGTCGGTTCCACCTAATTCCTGCGTCTTAATGTACAAAAAAATACCACTGATTGCCGCTAGTATATAGCTGATATAGGCGGCGTATAGTGCTACTTTTTGCATTTTGCCTTTGGGCTTAATCTCGATTGCGCTTTGGGTTTGCTCATCTTCATTCAATATATTCATTAACTACACTCGTCTATGTTGTTTTCAGCCTAATAACGCGTTCATTTTTTCCGTAGTAGGTTTTAGCACCACGCCCTGCTCTGTCACTATCGCATCGATCAGGTCGGCGGGCGTAACATCAAAAACAGGGTTAAATGCACCTACATTGTCCGGTGCCAATTGGTACTCCTTTATACACGTAACCTCTTCTCCCGCTCTCTCTTCAATAGGAATTAAGTCCCCTGAGGTCAGCGATAAGTCTACTGTACTGGAAGGCGCAACAACCATAAATTTAATACCATGAAAGCGAGCCAGAACCGCCAGGCTATAGGTTCCTATTTTATTTGCTACATCGCCATTAGCGGTTATTCTATCAGCCCCGACTACAACCCACTTCACATCCCCCTGCTTCATAATATGAGCGGCTGCTGAGTCTGCATTTAATGAAACCGGGATGCCCTCCCTCTCAAGCTCCCATGCCGTTAGGCGAGCCCCTTGAAGCCAAGGCCGAGTCTCATCGGCATAAACATGGTTTATAATACCTTCATTCCATCCCTGCCTTATGACACCTAACGCGGTGCCAAAACCACCTGTTGCAAGCGAGCCTGTATTGCAGTGAGTTAGGACGGCAAACGGGGAAGCGGACTCCGCCATTAGTTCAGCGCCTAACTTCCCCATCTTCTTGTTTGCGGCAATATCTTCAAGGTGGATTTTCTTCGACTCACTATTTAACGCCTCAAATGGGTTCTCGCTATCAGGCAGCGTAACAATTAACTTTTCCATTCGGTCTAGCGCCCAAAACAGATTTACCGCCGTTGGGCGCGAATTGGCAAGCTCTGCTATCGCTGTGGCAACATGTTCCTTCCATTTGTCCTGATGAAGTGTATAAGCAGCACTGCCGGCCAATACCACACCATAGGCGGCGCAAACACCAATAGCCGGTGCCCCTCTAACAACCATCTGTATTATGGCGTCTGCTACTTCACTTGAAGTGTGGCATGGAATGTACAACTCCTGACCAGGCAACACACGTTGATCCAGCAACTCTAGCCGACCATCCTGCCACCTTATCGCTTCAACACCGGGACTCATCAAACACCTCTACAACTGCTAATACATTTGGCTGAGCGTAGTTTACGGGGAATAGCGCGGTAATAGAACGATTAATACAAAAACAAACCTAATTCTTGTGCTGAACAAAAATCTGTCTTAAAGCCATAAGACAGATACCCTCATTCAAGGTATACTGATTAAAAATGTAACCGGATGCCCCTCACAGTTTTTATGCTTAATAATCAATCAGTAGACACCATAATAAACGCCCGTTGGGTGATTCCTGTGACCCCTCGGAACACGGTTCTTGAAAACCACAGTCTGGTCATATCCGGGCACAAAATAATAGATATACTTCCCTGCGAAAATGCCGCTGCAAAATACACTGCCAATGAGACATTCGAACTAAACACCCATGCGGTTCTGCCAGGCCTGATAAACGCCCACGGCCATAGTGCGATGAGCCTATTCAGGGGGCTGGCTGATGACCTTCCTCTGATGGAGTGGTTGAACGACCACATCTGGCCCGCCGAAGCGAAGTGGGTTAATGAAGATTTTGTTGCTGATGGCACCTTGTTGGCCATCGCAGAAATGATAAGAAGTGGTACAACCTGTTACAGCGATATGTACTTTTTCCCCAATATCAGTGCCAAAGTTGCAACGGAACACAAAATACGTACCCAGATATGCTTTCCAGTGTTAGATTTTCCTACTGCCTGGGCTCAAAACGCAGATGACTACATCCACAAGGGAATTGAACTGTTTAACCAATACCGAAACAGTGATTATGTAACTGTCGCCTTTGGGCCTCACGCACCCTACACTGTTTCAGATGCGCCTTTGAAGCAGATTGCAACACTGGCAGAGCAACTTAATGCCCAGATACAAATTCATTTGCATGAAACGGCTTTCGAGGTTCAGGAGTCAATAGAAAAAACAGGTATGAGACCGCTACAACGGCTCGCCAACTTAGGGTTGCTATCGCCTTCCTTGCAGTGTGTGCATATGACTCAGCTCAATGATGACGATATTGCCCTGCTGGCCGAAAGCAAAGCCCATGTTATTCACTGTCCTGAGTCCAACTTGAAACTAGCCAGTGGCTTTTCTCCGGTTGATAAGTTATTAAAATCAGGTATCAATGTTGCGTTGGGCACTGATGGTGCCGCCAGCAATAATGACCTTGACCTGCTTGGAGAGATGAAAACAGCCGCATTAATAGGCAAAGCTGTTTCCAGCGATGCCTCAGCGGTTAATGCGCACCAAGCATTAGAAATGGCAACAATTAATGGCGCTAAATCAATGGGGCTAGAGGACAAAATAGGCTCGCTGGAGGTCGGTAAACTGGCCGATATTATCGCGGTCGATCTTGGCTCTATCGATTGCCAGCCTGTTTATGACCCTTTATCTCACATCGTGTACGCCACCAATAGCCATCAAGTGACTCACAGTTGGATTGGTGGGGAGATACATATGAACAACCGCCAGCTTTCGATGATAGACACGCTGCATTTAACGGAGCGGGTGAGAAAATGGGCAGAAAAAATTAAAGCGGCTGATGCGGCCAATTAACCGAGCTATATCGCATTACAGTCGCAGCAAAAATTAACACGTATTAAGGTTAGATCACCATGAGCAACTCAGCATACAGAAACGTAGACAGTAACGAAATCGCAAAATTTGAAGCGTTAGCCAGCCGCTGGTGGGATAGAGAAAGTGAGTTCAAGCCGTTACACGATATCAACCCACTACGTGTTAACTATATTGATGAGCGCGCCAACCTGCCCGGCAAAAAAGTATTAGATGTTGGCTGTGGCGGAGGCATTTTGTCAGAAGGCTTATCTCAACGCGGCGCTCATGTTGATGGTATAGATATGGGGGAGGCCCCCTTGGCTGTCGCTCGATTACACGGACTTGAGTCCGGGGTCAGTGTAAACTACAGACAGATCACGGTTGAAGAGCTTGCCAGCCAGGAAGCTGGTACATACGATGTCGTCAGCTGCCTGGAAATGCTGGAACATGTTCCTGAACCCGCATCTGTTATCAAAGCCTGTTTTCAGCTGCTAAAGCCCGGTGGAAAACTCTTTCTATCAACGCTTAACCGCAACCCGAAGTCCTTTCTATTTGCTATCGTCGGTGCGGAACATATTCTAAAAATGTTGCCTAAGGGCACTCACGAATTTAAAAAGTTTATCCGTCCATCAGAGTTGGCCGGCTTCGTACGAGATGCGGGCTTTGAGCTAAATGACATCACCGGGATGACATATAACCCGATAACCAAGCGATACAAACTCGGTCGTGATGTAGATGTAAATTATTTAATGTATGCGGTAAAGCCGAGTTAACCCCTTATACATCGCTGAATAACAGGTAGAAACAGTGGCGCTAAACTTCATTCCTCAAGCAGTTTTGTTTGACCTGGACGGGACACTCTTAGATACCGCTCCCGACTTTATCCGGGTTGTAAACCAACAACGCCTAAGACACAACATGAGTACTCTGGAGCCTGATTTGATTCGGGCGACAGTATCAAATGGTGCTCGGGCGTTAATTAAGCTAGCCTTCGACCTCGACCAGGATGACAAAGCGTTTACAGATAAGCACACCGAGTTGCTGGCACTTTACGAAAGCTCGATAGCCGACGAAACTGTCTTTTTTCCGGGTATAGATCTATTTTTAAAACAGCTGGAAGAAAAATCTATACCTTGGGGCATTGTAACGAATAAGCCATCACGCTTTACCCTGCCCCTGTTGGAAAAACTAAATCTCGATCAGCGCTGCAGTGTAACCATCTGTCCTGATGATGTAGAGAACACTAAACCTCATCCAGAACCATTGTTTCTTGCTTGCGAAAAGCTCAAGTGTTCACCCGACAAATCCTTATATGTAGGTGATCATGAGCGCGACATAGAGGCGGGACGACGAGCAGGAATGACAACTATCGCTGCTCGCTATGGATACATCGATACCCCTGAACGAGTCGATGATTGGAACGCAGACCTCATTATCGATCACGGGAACGAACTCTCTGCATGGTTTGAAGCAATCAGCTAACGATAACAGGTTAAACAATTATGCAAGACTATAAAGCCCCAAAAGACCTTTTAAAAGGGAAAGTAATTCTGGTAACAGGCGCGGGAGCTGGCATCGGCCAGGCAGCAGCTAAAACTTTCGCGGCTCATGGCGCAACAGTTATTCTTCTGGGCCGAACGATAAAAAAGCTTGAAGACGTATATGATGAAATTGAAGCAGCGGGTTACCCGCAGGCAGCAATTTATCCTATGAATCTGGAGGGCGCAGTCGCAAAAGATTATGACGATATGGCTGCAACCATTGAGAAAGAGTTTGGTCGCCTTGACGGCATACTGCATAACGCCGCACTGCTCGGCAGTATTACCCCCATTGAGCAATACGATGTAGACGAATGGCTAAAGCTAATGCAAGTGAACCTGAATGCCCCTTTTATGATGACTCAGGCATTAATTTCTCTGCTTAGAGAATCTGATGATGCTTCGGTTATTTTCACCTCCTCCAGCGTAGGAAGAAAAGGCAGGGCTTATTGGGGAGCATACTCAGTGTCCAAGTTTGGAGTCGAGGGTCTGATGCAAGTGCTTGCAGACGAGCTTGATGACGAACATCACGATATTCGTGTTAACAGCATCAACCCGGGTGCGACACGCACAAATATGAGGGCGCATGCTTTTCCAGCTGAGAACCCTATTCATAACCCTCTACCCGAGGATATTATGAGCACGTATTTGTATTTAATGGGGAAAGACAGCGTTGGTGTTACCGGACAGACGTTTGATGCTCAGAAGAAGTAAATGGATTTGTCGCAGCAGTTCGGACATTAACCAGCTCATATAGGGTGTAACCTATGTCTCCGGTCTATACAACCTCGCCCCCACCTATAAATATAAATGGGTTCAAACGGTCACACTAATCTGTGTGACCGCCAACATAACTCCGCTACTTAACTTTCTCATCAATAAGAATCTTAACCACTTCACCGCCTCCCACTTTCACCGGTGACACGATTCCCTGAAGATCTCCGGGCATAGCGCCGGGCTGCCCGCTCTTGGAGACCCTTGCAACAATGCTAACTTCTTTTACCGATGAGAGCTTAGCCATTGGCCCCATTGCCATCGCATCATTCAGGCTAACCTGAACCGGTAAGTCCGCAACCGTTTGGCGGCTTGCTGCAAGTGGCATTGGAGGCCCATCGACAGCTCTAGCAAAAATAAAAATCGTATCGTCAGGGGAAACTTGCCCTGCGAAACCAGAATCCAACTCAACCAACACGTTAACTACCGCCCCCGCATCCTCAACGCCACTATTTTGCTCTGTAGCTTTTTTCTGGCCCTGCAATTGTTCGCTTTCTGGGCTCTGATACCGATCAGGCTGGGCAGGAAGCCCCATTGCTGAGCGCGCTTTATTGATCCCGGCAACAATAGCATCTCTACTCGGGTTATCTGGCTCAACTTCAAGAATACGCGCCCAGTGTTTTATTGCATCTTCATAGCGCCCACTTTCAAACGCTGCAATGCCCAATAACCCCAAGCCATTTGTTTCATCCGGGTTAATAGCAAACGCCTTATCCAATATGCTTTTTACTTGATCTGACATCTGTCCCTGTTCAGCGAAAAATTTGGCTTGAGCCGCCAAACCATAGATTGCAGATGGGTCTTGCTGCTCTTTTTCTAGCAATTCAGCCATTCGCATGAACGCGTATGATGCTTGCTCATACTTTTCAAGATTCATGCTTGAACGTGCCAACATAAACCAACCGTCGGGGTTATCCGGGTTTGCCTCAAGTTTATCCCTTAAAGCTGTGAGCAACTCTTCGATGTTTTTCTGCGGCATTCCCTCGCTAACAGCAGGAACTGAATTACCCCACTCCCGGTACTGAGCAACCCCGTCTAGTGAACCCCATTTAGCATACAGCGCATAACTCACGATCGGAATAGAAAGCAGCAGTAAACCAGTAACGCCCCATACAACAGGTGTGATCGTTACCGTTTTAGCGCGACTATTCTCGTCGTGGCTTAGCCCATCGACATCTGAAATAAGTCCTGCTTCAAGTTCGCCTTTAAGCTGCTGGTATTGAGACTCAGATAAATTGCCGGCCCGTTTTTCCGCAGAGATTTCCTCTAACCTATCCTTAAAAAAGGCAATGTTTTGTGAACGCCTATCAAGCCCGGCATCCTCATTGTTGCTGCCTTTCTTGCGATAAGCCTTAATCACCGGGTACAACACAAACCCAAACGTAAGAACAACCAAAACAACCGACACGAACCAAAAATCACTCATTGACTACTTCTCGTCTTCAGACAATATATTACTTAACTGGTTTTTTTCTTCCTGCGAAAGCGCTGAACCTTCCGTATCACTCGCCCGACGCTTTTTTCGTGCACTTATCACAACAATAACAAGGCCGAGCATAGCTATACAGGCAGGACCTAACCAAAGAAGATAAGTGGTCGTATCAAATTTGGGTTTATAGACAACAAAGTTGCCATAGCGCTCAACCATAAAATCTACAATCTGCTCTTCGTTATCACCCTCTAAGATCATACGATGAACTTCGTTACGCAAGTCTTTGGCAATCGGTGCATTTGAGTCGGCAATATTTTGGTTTTGGCACTTGGGGCAACGCAGCTCTTCAGTGAGTCGCTGATATTGTGAACGCTGTTCATCACTTTTGAATTCAAGCGTATCAGCCCCTTCATCTGCTATAGCGCTCATTGATAGCAGCAGACACAGCGACAATATAAGCTTTTTCATAAATTTAGCTCTCTTCAACTTAACCATTACCCTTCGTTTGAGTACTGCTTAACTCGCGGCTCAAGGATTTTTTTCCACACCTGATCGTCAACCACCCCAACGTGCCGATAGCGCACGATACCCTGGCTATCAACGATATATGTTTCAGGTGCACCGTATACCCCAAGATCCAGACCCAGCTTGCCCTTTTCATCATAAATATTGAACGTATAAGGGTCATCCAGCTTAATCAACCAGGCTTTTGCTGCATCCCTTTCATCTTTGTAATTCAAACCTATTACAGGTACCCCATACTCCTTGGCAATTTTCAACAGATACGGGTGCTCTACTCGGCATGATGGACACCATGTGGCCCACACGTTAAGAAGGGACACCTTTCCCTTCAAGTCTTCTTGAGAGAGAAATTTACCAGGATCCTGAAGACTGGGTAGCGTGAAAGATGGTAAGGGATCATCTATTCTGGCGGACTCAAGCTTGGTCGGGTCATTGCTCAACCCCCAAAACAAAATCACACCGATAATCGCCGCAAGAACGAGTGGAAGAAATAGTAGTGCTCGTTTCATATTAGTGTCTATACCTTTTAAAGTTCTCTAATGAGGCTTTTTGCTCTTTACTATGCCGTTCGTGGATCGCCATCGACCTTGTTATTGATCCCCCCGGCAAGTGCGGCTTCTGCTACAGGTTGTTTCTTGCGTATGCGATATCGTCTGTCACTGACAGCAATGAATCCCCCTGCCGCCATCATGAGTGCACCTAGCCACATCCAGCGAACGAAAGGCTTATAATGAACCCGAATGGCCCAAGCATCTCCATCCAGAGGCTCACCCATGGCAACGTACAGATCTCTAAAGAGTCCAGGATCAATAGCTGCCTCTGTCATCATACTACGTTGAGCGTTATACACGCGCTTTTCAGGCGATAGCGTTGCGATGCTGTCACCATCAGACCATACCGAAATGATTGCTTGGTCTGCCTCATAATTTGGGCCGATTTTATGGGTAAGCTGCTCAAACCTGAATTCATACCCAGCCACTACTACCGAGTCGCCAGGAGCTAACCTCAAGTCTCTCTCTTCCTCATAGTTTGATACCAGACAGATGCCGATAATACTTGCAGCCACCCCTAGATGACCGAGTACCATGCCAGTGTATGAGCGCCCAAGCTTGGACAACCCTTTCATGCGTCCTTGTTTGGATGAGGACTTGTTCCATACATCTTTAAGCGTTACCGCTGTTAACCAAGAGGCTATCCAAATTCCAAGAAATACGGACGCGTTAAACTCACCGGTAGATGCAAACATATAGGCTGACATAAATGGAAATAACAATGCCAACCCAGTGCTCAGTATGGCGGCCAACCACAGTTGCTTAACCAAGTGGTCGAGTTTGGTATCCTTCCAGCGGCTGACGATCCCGACTCCCATAACCGCGACCAAAACAGACACTATAGGAACAAAGAGCTTATTAAAATAAGGCGCGCCAACAGACAGTTTGCCAGCGCCAATAAAGTCCATTAACAGCGGATACAACGTGCCCAGAAATACGGTAACGGTCGCAACCATCAGGAAAACATTGTTCAACAGTAAGAATGTTTCTCTTGAAAGCAAGGTGTGCGATGCCCTGCTGCTGACTGCGGGCGCTCTGACAGCATACAGCGTTAATGCACCAACCAGTGTCACTGCAAGCAGCCCCAATATAAATGCCCCGCGAGCTGGATCAGAGGCGAAAGCATGCACGGAGGTCAAAACCCCTGAGCGGACTAGAAATGTACCTAAAAGGCTCAATGAGAACGCGATAATTGCCAACAGCACAGTCCAGCTCTTAAACACTCCACGTTTTTCGGTAACTGCTAATGAGTGCATTAACGCAGTGCCCACTAACCACGGCATAAACGAAGCGTTTTCAACCGGATCCCAGAACCACCAGCCGCCCCAACCAAGTTCGTAGTACGCCCACCAGCTACCAAGCGCAATACCTAACGTTAAAAACGCCCAGGCAACCGTTGTCCAGGGGCGAGACCAGCGCGCCCAAGCCGCATCAAGACGGCCGCTCATTAATGCAGCTAATGCAAACGCAAATGCAACGGAGAATCCAACATACCCCATATACAGCATCGGCGGATGGAGAATTAAGCCGATATCCTGTAGCAACGGGTTTAAATCTGCCCCCTCTTGAGGAAATTCGGGCAAGTAACGATTAAATGGATTAGACGTCGCCAAGATAAAAAGCGTGAAACCAACACTGATCATCCCCATGATAGAGAGCACCCGTGCAACCATATCCTGAGGCAGGTCACGACTAAATACTGCAACGGCAAAGCTCCAGCCAGCCAGAATCAAGGCCCATAAAAGTAGTGACCCTTCATGCCCTCCCCATACCGCGCTCAGCTTAAAGTAATAAGGTAGGTGAGAGTTTGAGTGGGCTGCAACATATTGCACAGAAAAGTCATCAGTGACAAAGGCATAGCCCAAACATATAAAACTAAGCATCAAGAATACAAACTGACCAGTCGCCATGGGGCGTGCAAACCCCATCCACAGCTCACTTTTTGTAAGGGTGCCGACAAGCGGAACAAATGCCTGAATAATGGCAATGGCAAATGCGAGTATTAACGCAAAATGGCCTAGCTCGGGTAACATATGTGTTTCCTGTTATTAGCGTTGTGCTTTCTTCAATATCACCGGGGAAAGACAACTGTTTAAATCATTAATAAGTCTGTTTTTCAGTGTACGATTTTACATCTTGTCCATCTGCCGTTTTGCCTGACTTATCCAAGGCATCCTGCACTTCAGGCGGCATATAATTCTCATCATGTTTTGCCAGAACTTCATCAGCCTGGAAAATACCATTTGCATCGACATTTCCCATTGCAACAATACCCTGCCCCTCTCTAAATAGGTCTGGCAGAATGCCAGTATAAGAAACCGGAATGCTGGCATTAAAATCGGTTAACTCAAACTTAACCAGCAAGCTTGACTCGTCCCTCTTGATACTTCCATCAACAACCATTCCGCCTGCTCTTATTCGAGCACCTTCAGGGGCTTCGCCATTTGCAATCTGTGTGGGGTTATAGAAAAGGTTTATATTCTCTTGCAAAGCAAATAAAACCAGACCGACAACTGAAGCAAATCCAAAGACTAGAAACAGCACCAAGATTAATCGTTGTTTACGTTTTGGGTTCATTGAGCCACTTTCTCCCGCTTAAGCCTTTGCACATGTTTCTTAACAATATCTTTTTTCTTTCTCATCGGTAATATGACATTGGCGACAAAAATCAACATCGCAACGCCGTAGGATAGCCAGACGTATAGTCCATGCCCCCCCATGGCCAAAAAATCAGAGAAATTTTCGAAGTTCATAAAGCAGCTCCTTTAGACACCAACTTCTTAACCCAGTTCGTTCGACGCTCACGCTCGAGAATCTCATTTCTGGTGCGAAGCAAAATGACCGTTGCGAAAAAACAATAAAAACCAATCATCATCACTAATAGAGGAATCCACATTTCAGCTGGCATTGCTGGCTTTTCAGTCAACTTGAACGTGGCTGGCTGGTGGAGCGTGTTCCACCACTCTACTGAATACTTGATTATCGGAATATTGACCATACCAACCAGCGCCAGAACGGCACTCGCTTTAGCGGCTGTAGCAGCGTCTTCTATCGCAGACTGCAGTGCCATAATACCAAAATATAAAAACAGCAATATTAACATTGATGTGAGTCGTGCATCCCACACCCACCAGGTTCCCCAGGTTGGCTTACCCCAAACAGCGCCTGTTAGCAGCGCCATAAATGTGAAAGACGCTCCTATTGGTGCTGCGGCTTTAACGAACATATCGGCAAGTTTCATTTTCCAAATCAAACCAATAGCACCAGCAATGGCCATCATCATAAAGCATGACTGAGCAAGAATGGCCGAGGGTACATGGATATAAATAATCCGAAAGCTATTCCCTTGTTGATAGTCTGCTGGTGCGAAGGCAAGTGCCCATATACTGCCGACAACAAGCAGAATGGCCGACGCTACAGCGAACCAGGGCAGCCATTTACCGGAAATATCATAAAACCATTTAGGGGAGCCTAGTTTGTGAAAAAAAGTCCACATCTATTATTTCTCGTACTTTAAATTAAAAATCGTATCTATTGCCGAATAACCGGGCACAACATCTGTATCAATTAATTCGACAGGCTAATTCTTAGTGCCGCAGCCGTCGCTATTGGCGACATCGTTAATGACAGCGCGAAAATCGCCCCCATCAGCGCAATATACCCATCAATAGGCAACATATTTGCCGCCGCCTGAACTGTCCCGGTGCCAAAAATTAACACAGGTATGTATAGCGGCAGAATAAGCAGCGAAATTAACACACCCCCAACCCTTAACCCAACTGTTAGTGCGGCACCAATAGCACCAACAAGACTAAGTACCGGCGTTCCCAGCAACAATGTCAGCATTAATACTTTTATGGTTTCAAATTCAAGATGCATCATAACGCCTAACATTGGCGATAAAATAAGCAGCGGAACACCCGTAACTAACCAGTGGGCAAATATTTTTGCCAATACCATAATGAACAAAGGTTGAGGTGTCAGGATAATCTGCTCTAAAGAGCCATCTTCAAAGTCTGATCTAAACAGGCTATCCAGTGATAGCAGTGTCGCCAGTAACGCAGCAACCCAAACTACCCCGGCCCCCGCTTCTTGCAAGAATGACTTTTCAGGGCTGACACCAAGAGGAAACAAGCTAACCACAATAACAAAAAAAATCATGGGGTTAACAAGGTCTTGCCGCCGACGGTAAGAGAGAGTCAAATCTCTTTTCAATACGGTGATAAATATATGGGAAACAGAAGGCGCCATTGTCGCTTGAATTTGCGTATTCATCCGACCTCTCCAACGGGTAGTTCACCGTCACACAGTGGTGCCTGAACCCCTTTCCTCTGGCCAAGCGTCAGTTTTCTAAAACCTTGCTCAAGCTGAAGCTCGTGATGAGTCGTTAGCAGCACCGCGCCACCTTTCTGAGCACGCTCTTGCAACAGCGCTTCAAGTTCTTTTACGCCCTTCTTATCGATTGCGGTGAATGCTTCATCCAGTATCCAAAGCTCATCGTTGGATAAGTAGAGTCGAGCCAGCGCAACGCGTCTGTGCTGACCCGCTGACAAATTATGGCAAGGCACATCTTCATAACCGTACAGCCCAACTTTCTCCAGGGCGTTGTGAATGTCTTGATCGGTTACACTCTGCCGCATGCCCATTAATGCTCTTAAGTTTTCAACAGGGGTCAAAATTGCCTTTACACCAGGCTTATGACCGAGATATAGCAGGTTTGATAGAAAGTCGATTCGGGTTGAGGCGATCGGTTCGCCTTTCCAGAACATGCTGCCTTCGTAAGCGCCCGACAAGCCACTCATAATTCTAAGAAGCGTCGTTTTGCCCGAGCCATTTGGGCCTTCTACCTGTACGATTTCACCGGCATTGATAGAGAAGCTCAAATCTTCAAATAACACCCGCTCATCACGCTCACAAAATAGTGATTCAGCGCGCAATAACTCTCGGCTGGTAGTATGAATAGACGCAGGTGAAACAACAGACATTAAAAACCTTCAACAACAGTGTGACTAATCAGCTTGCAACACCAATAGCCTTTTGGGGCGCACAGTATACACAAATGGAATAAACTTCCCTAATGGTTAACGCGAGCCTATTATATAGTAAGGATTTAAACAAATCCCTTGACTTAACTCACGTTAATTTGGGGCAAAGATTACAACTCGTTAAGGTTGTAGATCACCGGCTGGAACAGTAGAAACGAGGTCACAACATTTTCATGTCGATAGATGCGCCAAACAACAGAAAAGCCGATGTAACGCTGCCACCACAAACGCCATCACCCCGACCAACGGGGGGAGCAAACGCCGCATCAAGCTCAAGCCAGACATCTACAGCACCAGCTCAACCAGCGACAAACCTTGACAGCATCAACATAAAAGTCGGCCAGGCCTTACAGGCCAAGGTATTAGAAGTGATCAATGTTGTTTCAGCACGAACTGCACAAAACAGCTTTAATGTCACACTTGAAATCGGCGGAGAACGACTTGCAGTTAAGACCAGCATTCAGTTACAACCTGGCCAGGTTATCAATCTTAGCGTAAATGCCAAAGGCGAACTCATCCTTCCCAAGCCAACAAGCAGTGATACAGCGACACTCATTGCAGGCTTATCGAAGGTTCTGCCCTACCAGCAACCGGTTGGAAAAGTCATTAGCGCACTTCTGCAAAGTTTGCCTGCTATTGGCGCTGAGAATAATCAACTGAAGACGCTGCTGAACCAACTAACCACGCTATTACCAAAATCTGAAAACTTCTCCCAAGGCTCAGCAAACACCAACCAGAGCCCGGGTTTGCAACCTAACTCTGGCCAGTTAGTGAAACAAGCATTATCTCAGTCTGGTATCTTTATGGAGAACACCCTGGCCAATACTGCCAAGTCAGCGTCTCAAACCCTGGCACAAAATCAAGGCTTGCAACCCACCACGGCTCAGGCATTAACCCAAGCGGTCAAATCTGCCATTTCTTCGCCGTTGCCTTCTGCTAGCACTTCGACGGCGAATACCAGCAACGTAAGCCTTTCTGCCGCTATGCCAACAACGCTCTCAAGTCCGGCAGCAGCGATTCCACAAGGAGACTTGAAGGCCACCATTAGTCAATTAATTGACACTCTTAGTGCTTTATACTCTGCCAAGCACTCCCCATCAGGCCGCACGCCCCAATTCATGGCTGAGCCTGACCCTAGCTTGTTAGTTAGTCCGTTTAACTTTCCTGCTGCACTGGGCGGAGGAAAGTCCGCAAGCCAGCCCGAAAAAGAGTTATCGGTTGGAGACCTGCTTAAACGACTGGCAGGCGCATTAAACCGTATACAGTTTCAGCAGTTGAATAGCCTTTACCAAGCACAAACAGCCTCTTCAGAGACGACAAGTATTCAAACGTGGCAGATAGAACTCCCCTTCTTGTCGCCTCAAAATCAAGTAGATTCGGTGCAAGTAAGGATCGATCAGGAAAAGGAGAAAAGTGGTGACAAGCAGGAGTCTGAAAAGAAATCAAAATGGAAACTGTCACTGACCTTTGACTTGGAAGAACTTGGTCCAATGTTTATCCAGGTTAACCTTTCTCCGCCTACAGTTTCATCAACGATTTGGGCAGAGAATCAGCATACATTACAGTTAATTAATAAAGAAGCACATAATTTACGCGAAAGCTTTTCCGAACTGGGGCTGACTGTTGAAGAGATAACCTGTCGCCAGGGGCAACCCAACATGAAAAAGACCCGAATAGATCAGCAAATCGTTGATATAAAAGCCTGATATTTTAACCTTGCTCCACTACGTTACCTGCACAACTAACACAAAGTAACAGACAAGGTAGTAGCGGATGAAAGAATCGCTGATGAAAATGAGAGGCCACTCTTCATCGGCACCGACCAACAATGATAAAACTCAGTTCAAATAAATTATGCCAGAGTCAAAACAGAACATAACCACTGCCGTCGCGCTGAAATACGATGGAGAGGATGCGCCTACAATCTCTGCAACCGGAGAAGGCTCTGTTGCAGAGGAAATTATTAGAATCGCCAAAGAGGCTAATGTCCCTCTTTACGAGAACGCAGATTTAGTTGAACTTCTGTCAAAACTGGAGCTGGGAGAAAATATTCCCGAAGTGCTATACCGTGTCATCGCTGAAATTATTGCATTCGCGTATCACATACAAAATAAAGTACCGGAAGGTTTCAATACTGAGCGTGGCGAAATGGAGAGAAAAGAGAAGCCGATTAACTGATCAACGGTATTGATTGACAACCACGTGAGTTTTACCTCTCCTTAGTGGCAATAGTGGAATAGTGGAATAGTGGCACTTGCTGGTTAAGCAGAAACCATAGCAATATGATGGTTAAGTATTAGTTGCAACATTTGATGAGCAGAAGCCTCAGCAACGGCTATAGAGCGGGTACTGAGGTTTACATTGGTAGATTCGCTGTTTCGGGAATCAATTAACCGTGACATCACACGTCTGGCTTTTTTGACTTAATGCGGTCACCAGTTCAGCTTCTGGCCTGGAGATGCCACAACTGTTCATCAAGTCTTCGACATCGGCACCTAACTCGACCAGTCGGGTAGCCTCTGTATACGATACTCTATTGGGGTCATTTCTAACCATCTCTTCCTGACTGTTCTTCAGTTCAGCAATCTGCTTTTCGAGTACAATCAGCTTTCTGCCTACCCCCATAGAACCGCTGCCAATGGCCTGTAGTTCTTGACTAATGGCTTTTATCTGTTCGCTATATTTGGCAGCCTGTTTACTCATCGAGAACCTGAGAAAAACAACATACCCTGCCAGTAATATCGTTGATACTAAACTCAATAATGGAGCATATTGCTCTAACATCGCGTTACCCTCACTACTAGACCTTACAAGACAACGCTTATAAGGCCGACATATCTGCCCACTCTTCTTCGCTGAGCATTTTTTCAAACTCAACCAGAATAATAAGCTCGCCGTTTTTATTGCAAACGCCCTGAATAAAGCGCGCACTCTCTTCATTGCCGACGTTTGGAGCAGTCTCTACTTCTGACTGTTTCAGATAAACCACTTCTGCAACGGAATCAACCAACACCCCAACAACCTGACCCTCTATTTCCAGCACTACGATACGTGTATGGTCAGAAATATCAGACTGGCTAAGGCCAAACCGCTTGCGGGTATCGATCACGGTAACCACATTACCTCGAAGATTAATTATCCCCAATACATAATCTGGCGCTCCAGGCACCGGCGCTATCTCGGTATAACGCAGCACTTCCTGAATCTGCATGACGTTAATACCGTAGGTTTCATCGTCTAACCGGAAGGTTACATACTGGAAGATAGGATCTTCTGTTGTTTGACCACTATGCCCTGTACTAGATGCCATATTCCGAACCTCTTGATCCTATTTTAATTATCGGGTGTCAAAAAACTCTTTGCCAAACGCCATTGAAATTACCAATAGCGATGCTTGTCAAAAAATCATCACTCAAGCCATCTTAACCTTTTATTATCACATTCCATGCCAGGTTAATGACAAAAAGCTATAAATCGTTAGCTATAGTATAGCCAGAGTTTAGATAAGTGACAGAATCTTAATAGGAATAACCCGTAAAGAGTAGCAAATTCAACATGCTTAAGGGTTTATATTGGGGAGTGGTTTGTTTTCTGGGCAGTATCAAGCAAGTGGGCAACGGCCGCCACATCCATCAATGCACACATATGATCGATTACCGTACCCGCAAGCCATGGCCTTTTGCCTCGGTCGGTTCTCCATCGCACTTCTTCTGGCGAGAGGGAGAAAGACTGTGCAACAGAGTCGCAGGCCATCCCCCACTCGCTATTATCAAGCCTGATGACAAATCGATACCCCTCTTTAGCAGCCTCGTTATAACGCTCCGGCATTATCCACAGCGCAGAATCGACCACCTTGATATTTTTTTCGCCTACCGGCAACAAGCCAAGAAACCATGGGGGCCTACCCACTAGCGGTGTCAGTTCCCGATCCATAGAGTGAATCGCCCCCAGCGAAACCAAAGGCACGGCTAGTTTCAACCCTGCCACAGTAAAAATCAGACACTCAAACCGACCTTGAGCCCAGTTTGGCCGGCCATTATCCAACCAGCTATCCAAATACGCACTACGTTCCTCAGCAGCCGCTGTCGCCTGTTCAGACTCAACCGATTGCTCAGCTGCAGGCGCATTAGGGGTCGTTTTAGTTTTTTCGCTAACATCCTGAGTTTTACCAAGAGGTTCAGCCTTAGCCGTTGTCAAATTATTATCTGCAACAACGCTCTCGGTGCCAGCGTTCTTAGGGCTGCTTTCACAAGAAGTGGCAGGGGAATCGAGTTCACCGACAACCTGTTCAGGGATATTTTTGGCGACCGCCACATCAGCTTTAGTTTTAGTTTTAGTTTTAGGCAGCTCTAATGCCGGGCTCGTGCTCTGCACAGCGTCTGGTATAGCGCTAAGCATACCACTAATCGAGGGTGACTTAAGAGTCAGCGGCTCCCGGAAATCCCTCGGTACCGCTCTGGCCAGCGCTCTTTTCTTTTCCAACCGTTGCGCAGCCAGTGACGTTTCTCTGCCAGCCGTGTAATTGTGGCTGCCACTTCCGGCCATTGGTATTACTGGTTTCTGTTCACGCTGTCTGTGACCGCGACCTTCTGAGAGTTTTCTCGCGCGTTCACTGGCTAGCGCAGCTTCACGCTCTTCAGCCTCCCTTAGCTCATCCAACGGAGATGTTGATGGTAACTTTTGTAGCAAGTCATCAAGGTAGTCCTGTACCGCAACCTGAGGGTTGATCGTATCACTATACCGCTTACGACTCATTGAACCTCCTTGTTGCGGAAGGCAACCGAGTGATCTTGCAGAGTAAGCGGTACTCCATCATCCTCTCATGACACTGCTCAACAACAGCTTCGCGCACACGGCCGCTAATAGGGCATTTCAGCAATAACAGCCCTGATAAAAGCAGGGCAAATGACGCATTCAGGGAACGCTGAGGGCGCGACAAGTCCAATCGATAATGATCTAAATTAGTCAGAGGAATCAACCAGAAACCTGGCTTAATGGTATTTGAAAGAGACTGGAGTTTAGCGGTAGTAGTATTAGTAGTAGTGACCGATAAGTTATCAGGTGCAACACGCTGTTCCTCTTCGCTTTCAGACCAAAGAAGATCGCCAATATAACTGTTAATGGCATCATTGGGCGATGCTACAAATTGATTGTGCTTACGACTCATTTCGAACCACTCATCTCGAACTGCCCTTTTACTACTTGATCTATATACAACTTGATCTATATACAACTTGATCTATATACAACTTGATCTTTTACAACTTAATCTAAACAGTGCCCACGCTGAGCAAACGATATCACCTTGGTTGTAGCAAGGTATTCGTCGCCCCAACATTAGACCGCCAATCAAATATTGACGGCTTCGTTTTCCCTAATATTTTCCAGTAATTTTTTATACGCCCTAACTCCGTGAGTTGCTTCATCAAGCTCTGAGGGAACAACCCCCATTCTACTCGCATCTCTGAATTTAGTATCCACAGGAATGGCATACTTCCAGACCTGTGAACCCCAGGTATTTTTTACTGACCTCAGACTTTGTACCGACGCCTGAGTCCTTCTATCAAACATAGTTGGAATGATGGTATATGTTAATTTACTCTTTTGAGATTTAATCACCATATCCAATGTGTGCATCATCCTCTCAAGACCTTTAAGCGCCAAAAATTCGGTCTGAACCGGCACCATCAAGTGCTGACTCGCAGCTAATGCATTGATCATCAGAACACCGAGAGAAGGCGTGTTATCGATCAGTACGTAATCAAAGTCATCCCACAATATGGCAAGCGCTCGGGAAATAATTAATCCCATGCCTTCAACGCCAACCATTCGTCGCTCCAGTGTTGCCAGTGCCGTAGACGCGGGCAGCAGCTTTAACCCTGGCATCGATGTTTTGACAATTAAGGTGGCGGGTAGATCTTGGGGCACTTTGCCTTGATGTAAAAACAGATCAAATGCGCTGTGCTCAATAGTATCAGGGTCATATTTAAAATAACTGGTGAGGGAGCCATGAGGGTCAAGATCCATCATCAGCACTCGCTTGCCTTCTTTGGCCAATAGACCACCCAAGGCTACAGTTGTCGTTGTTTTCCCTACTCCACCCTTCTGATTTGCAATTGCCCAGATACGCACAGCGGTACCTCTTATCTTTATGTTTATTAAAATCAACAGCCTGAGGTAGTTATATCGACAAAGATGGCAATAACTTAATGATTGAATTAGCAATAAAACAACTCATATCACAACCACAGCACCCTAACAGCCAGGCACACTTTTGCCGGTTTTGCTATTTTAGACCTACTTTAGGCCTACTTTAGGCCTACTTTAGGCCTATTTTAGACCTAACAAGCAGGAATAATGCCATAGAAAAATGTAACGAAACGTTGAAGTTGATTAACCTTTATTGCGCAAGGTGACACGCACATTTGGGTCTTTTGAAATCACCAGCACAATCCTGCGGTTGCGACTTCTTCCTTCAGGCGTGTCATTCCTCGCAACAGGCTGATATTCCCCGTAGCCTACAGCAGCCATTCTGGAAGGGTCGACACCTTCATGCGCCAGTAAACGAACAACCGCCGCCGAACGCGACGAAGATAACTCCCAGTTTGAAGGGTGAGAGCGAGTACGAATGGGAATATTGTCGGTAAAACCTTCTACTAAAAGCGCATTATCATGGGATTTAAGTATAGTTGCGACCTGCTCAAGAATAGGAAATGCCTCGTCATAAGGTTCAACATCTCCACTTTTGAATAAAATTTTGTTTGATAACGAGACTTCAATCCAGTCTTCATTCTCATTCACCGAGACCAGCCCATCGGTGATCAAGCCAGAAAACTCTGCGGCGAATTTATCTGCAATTTCGCGCATCCCTTTGGTTCTATCTTTTATTCGCCCCTCACTCCCTCTTGGAATGGATTCAACAGGCTGTATTTTTTGTTCACCCTCATTTTGACCACTCGAGCGTGGAATGTGATCGCCAATCTGTATCGGCTTGGTCGTTCTCTGGGCAGAGTTGAAGGCTCCTTCAAGGGTTTCTGAGAGAACTTTGTATTTGCCTTCATTGACCGATGAAACCGAATACATCACCACAAAAAATGCAAAAAGCAATGTAATGAAGTCTGCGTAGGAAACGAGCCACCGCTCTTTACTGTGAGACTCATCCTCTTCCAACTGTCGTCTCATATTAAGCCCGCCTGAGTATTAGTGAAGAAAACCTCTAAGTTTCAATTCGATTGAGCGGGGGTTTTCCCCTTCAGAGATCGAGACCAAACCTTCGATCATCAACTCCCGATATAGCGATTCAAGCTTTATGACCGCTTTAAGTTTATTCGCAACTGGGAACAAAAACAGGTTGGCAAATGCGACGCCGTAGATCGTGGCGACAAACGCTGTAGCAATGCCCGAGCCTAAAGAGGCAGGGTCTTCCAGGTGACTCATAACATGAATCAACCCCATTACCGCACCGATGATACCAATCGTAGGAGAATAGCCTCCCATACTCTCATAGACTTTAGCACCTTCGATATCTCTGTTTTCCTTAGCGATAAGCTCAAGCTCCATGACACTTCGAATGGTATCAGGCTCGGCTCCATCAACCAGCAGCTGTAACCCTTTTTTTGCAAACGCCTCCTTCTCTTTTCCGGCGATTGTTTCCAGTCCTAACAGCCCTTCTTTTCTAGCCCTCATACTCCATTTGACGACCTTATCAACACCATCTTCCAAGTTGACATATGGCGGCATAAACACCCAAAGAAACATTCGGCCAGCATGCTTTAATAGCTTTAACGATGTTTGCAGCATGATAGCGGCAAAGGTTCCGCCAATTACAATAATCGTCGCTGGCAGGTTGATCAGGGCATCAACCGTACCACCTTCGAGAAAGTTGCCTCCAATAACTGCACCAAAGGCTAAAATAACACCAATAATACTCAATAAATCCATTACTTGACCCCGGACACAATACGTCCTGCAACATCTCCCAGACTCAGCACTTCATCCGCCAGACCGGCTTTTACAACGGCCATTGGCATTCCATAGATGACACTACTTTTCTCATCCTGCGCCCAAACCGTTGAGCCGGTTTGCTTCATCAAGCGGCAACCGTCTTTTCCGTCTGCACCCATGCCAGTCAAAATAATGCCTAAGGTTTTCCCTGGAAAACACCTGGCTGCTGAACCGAAGGTTACATCAACACACGGCTTATAGTGCAATCGGTCATCCCCTTCAAGAATCTTCACTCGGGCACTTCCCGAGCGGGATTCAATAATCATCTGCTTGCCACCAGGAGCCAACAAAGCCAAGCCGGGCCTAAGCATGTCGCCATCTTCTGCTTGCTTAACAGTAATCTGACACTGCCGATTCAATCGCTCAGCAAACGCCAAGGTAAACGATGCCGGCATATGCTGAATCAGCACAATGGGCTTGGAAAAGCTTGAAGGCAGCTTTGTCAGAACTTTCTGCAACGCAATCGGCCCACCTGTAGACGTACCAATTGCCACCAAATTCACCGGGTGTGATATCTTGCTGTTCGAAACAGGCTCTTCAGATAAGTCCTTCTGGCTCATTGAGCCTCGTGCCGATGCTTGGGAACGGTTAAGCCCTCCTGTATCAGATTTTACAACTGGGCCAGGCCTTGCTATTGGCTTCACTCGCTCAGTGCGCTTACCCACCGGACTTTTACCTGCCGGGCTTTCCGTGCCGCCCGATTGATGCGTACCGGCTGTGGAAGAGGAAGACTGCGAAATTGCGGAGGGTCGAGCAGGAGTGCGCTGCTTGTTAGTAGCAGCAACGGCTAGAATACGCTGCTTAAGAACTTCCTGCATTCTGCTGGAGTCCCTCGCAATGTCTTCAAAGTTTTTAGGTAGGAAATCGACGGCTCCGGCTTCCAGTGCATCCAGCGTTACGCGTGCACCTTCGTAGGTGAGCGAAGAAAACATTAATACAGGCGTGGGTGACTCACGCATAATCTGTTTGACCGCTGCCACACCGTTCATAACAGGCATCTCGTAGTCCATGGTGACTACATCGGGTTTAAGCTTTTTAACCAGCTCAAGCGCTTCCTGTCCGTTGCTTGCGGTGCCAACTACTTTTATTGTGCTAACTGACTCTAGAATTTCACAGACTCTTCGCCTGAAAAACCCCGAGTCATCAACGACTAAGACGGAAACCGCCATTCATGAATCTCCAGATAGAAAAATGCCTTCAGTTCAACGTTTTCGCTGAAGACTCTACTGCACCGACTCTACTCATCTAGTTAACAGTATTACGAATAGTCAATAAATAACGCAATTGCGAGCGCCTTGTTTCAGAGCACTCACAACGGCTGGATGTTATGCATAACGCTGTAGCAAACTAGGGATATCAAGAATCAGTGCTATTCGGCCATCACCCGTTATCGTCGCACCGGACATTCCGGGTGTACCGTGCAGCATTCGCCCTAGCGGTTTAATAACCACCTCTTCCTGGCCGACAAGCTGATCAACGACAAAACCGACTCGTTTGGTCCCTACTGAGACAATCACCACATGGGCTGAATCACTTTCAGACTCATCTGGAATATTATCAACCAGCCAGCGCTTAATATGAAAAAGCGGGTATACATTGTCTCTGACCACTACACATTCCTGGCCGTCGACAATATTAGTACTCGATAGGTCAAGGTGAAAAATCTCTACCACGCTTACCAGAGGGAACGCGAACGACTGATCGTCGAGCAGTACCATTAACGTCGGCATAATCGCCAGTGTCAAAGGTACCTTGATAATAATGTGAGAACCTTTACCTTTTTCTGAATCGATCGATATCGTGCCATTGAGCTGCGTGATTTTGGTCTTAACCACATCCATGCCGACGCCTCGTCCAGAGACATCAGAGATTTCGGTTTTTGTTGAAAAGCCAGGTGCAAAAATAAGATTGAAGCACTCGGTATCGGTCAGTCTTTCAGCCGCATCCTCGTCGTATAAGCCTTTTTCAACCGCTTTTCTGCGAAGGACGTCCGGATCCATTCCCGCGCCGTCATCTTCAATCGACAGCAGAATATGATCACCTTCTTGTTCTGCGGCTAAAATAACACGTCCTGTTCTTGGTTTACCGCTCGCCTCTCTTACATCCGGTAATTCAACACCATGATCCACAGCATTTCTTACCAAGTGGACAAGAGGGTCAGAAAGTGCTTCAACCAGGTTTTTATCCAAGTCAGTATCTTCACCACGCAAAACAAGGTTAACTTCTTTTTTAAGATTGCGAGCCAAGTCCCTTACGACTCTTGGGAATCTTCCAAATACCTTTTTGATTGGCTGCATACGGGTTTGCATCACTGCAGACTGCAGGTCACCCGTCACGACATCAAGGTTCGATACCGCCTTTTGCATTGACTCGTTTTCACTCTCATCACCTAGGCGCTTCAAGCGATTTCTAACCAATACCAGCTCTCCAACCATATTCATAATGTCATCAAGACGCTTGGTATCAACCCGAACGGTGGTTTCGGTAGCAATTGACTGCTCTTTGCCAACCGCCTTTTTAGCTGCGGGCGAGGCCGGTGCAGAGGTCTTTGGTGCCGATACAGGCTCAGGTTTAGGTTTAGGTTGAGGCTCAGGTTTAGGTTGGGGTTTTGCCGCCGGCGGAGGTGTTGGCGTACTGGCCGCAGGCGAAACAGCGCCGCCACCTTCTGTTGGCCCCTTTCCTTTACCATGAAGATCATCAAGGAGTTTATCAAACTCACTGTCATCAATTAGGTCAGAGTCACCCGCTGCAGCTGTTTCGGGAGAGGGAGAGAGAGAGGGTGACACTGAACCGCCACCCGCAACTTCGCCTGTAAACTGGCCTTTTCCGTGCAGGTCATCCAGCAGTTTTTCAAATTCGTCGTCAGTAATTTCGCCTGAATCAGGCTCTTGAGGTTTTTCGGCTTTTTCTATGCTGCCATGCTTACCTGCTCCATGCAGGTCATCCAACAGTTTTTCAAATTCATCATCAGTGATTTCATCGTCAGAGCCACCTGTTGATGGAGCCTCATCAAACAACTCAACATTGTCACTGGAAGAAGCAGTTGAGGCTTGTGTAGATTCCGCAGCCGTAGTGCCTTCAGGCGCATCGAGTGCACTTAAAAGTTGTTCGAACTCATCGTCGGTAATGTCGCCCTTCTCTTCAGCGTCATCTTCAGTCTGCACAGAGCTTTGCTCAACGGGGGGTTCGTTCATGTCGGGAGCTGTCTCTGTGGCTGGAGCCTCAGATGCTCGCTCGCCTTCAGTTTCAGGAACGGCAAGCCTTGCCAGCGCTTGAATCAAAGCGGGGTCTGCGGGAACCAGCTCTTCCCGATTTCTGCACTGTTCGAACATTTCATTAACGGCATCTAACGCCTGCAGTACCACGTCCATCAATTCGGCAGTAACTGTACGCTTACCATTTCGAAGAATATCGAAGACGTTCTCTGCCACATGGCAGCACTCAACTAACGCATCAAGCTGTAGAAAACCAGCTCCGCCCTTCACCGTGTGGAACCCACGAAATATCGCGTTAAGCAAATCCGTATCATCCGGATTCTGCTCCAAATCCACCAGTTGTTCTGACAGAAGCTCGAGAATTTCACCTGACTCGACTAAAAAGTCCTGGAGAATCTCTTCATCCGCTTCAAACCCCATGCAAGCACTCCTCAAAAACCTAGACTGGAGAGTAAATCATCCACATCATCCTGACTCGAAACCACATCGACACGTTCTTCCGCGTTCATCTGAGGCCCCTCACCACGTTCAATATTCTTTTCTTTTTCTTGTTCTAATCCTTCGTGAACGGTACCTGTAATCTGATCTACCTTACCGGCCATAGCCACTAGGCTTACTAGGTTTTCCTCCACCTCCTGCACCAACCCTGTCACTCTCTTAATGACTTGACCGGTGAGATCCTGAAAATCTTGTGCTAACAATATGTCGGACAAATTACGATAAACTTTATCCGATTGATTGCTTAATTTATCAAGAAACAAGTCCATACGTTTATAAAGCTGACGAAACTCTTCAGGCTTCATCTCTCTGCGACGTAGTTTTGCCCAATCACCTTTTAGAATATCTGCTTCTTCCTTCATTTCCGAAGCAATAGGCATACTCTCTTCTACAAGGTCTAAGGTCTTATTTGCAGCCTTATTGGTCATGTCGACAACATAAGACAAGCGATCAGTCGCATCATCAATTTTGGAAAGCTCTTCCTGACCCGCCCCTCTTGCCGTATCAATATGAAAATTTCTAATTGATTCGTGTAAGGTTCGCGTTAACCGCCCAACTTCCTGGTAAAGACTTTGATCTCGGGTGGCATTTAAGTCTGAGATTACTTTCAACGCTTCTGAAATGTTACCGGAATCAACCAAATCTTTGAGATCAGCGGCCTGGTTTTTAAGCTGCGTTTCAAATCCTGCCATATCCTGCGAGTTTTCTTCTTTATTTGTCATGCACTAACCTGCGCTCAAGAATCGATACGCTCAAAGATTTTATCAATTTTTTCTTTCAGCACCGCCGCAGTAAACGGCTTTACAACATAACCATTTACACCCGCCTGAGCTGCAGCAACAATCTGATCCCGCTTCGCTTCAGCAGTAACCATCAGTACGGGTAAACCTTTCAGATTATCATCAGCTCTTACTGCCTTAAGCAGTTCGATACCCGTCATGCCAGGCATATTCCAATCTGTCACGAGAAAGTCATATTTACCTGTCTGAAGCATTGGCAATGCAGTATTCCCGTCATCCGCTTCATCAGCGTTTGTAAAGCCCAGATCTCTTAACAGGTTTTTTATAATTCTCCTCATAGTCGAAAAATCATCAACTACCAGGATTTTCATATTTTTATCCAAGTCGACCTCCAAAATGCCGAAGCTGGAACCCTTAACAAGCCAGAACTCGATTCAGGCTCATGGTATGAATGTAAGTCTAGCTTGAGTTCGACGGGTATCCAGTTTTTTTTAATGTTAAGCAAAATAACTGCTATCATTTTTCTAAAAAATTCAAGCAGCTATAAGCATGTCAATTTTAGTGCCACTCTATTAACCTAGATCTTAAGCGCAATGCTGCCTGACTGTGTATTTGGCTAACTCGTGATTCACTCACTGAAAGCACCGCCCCAATCTCTTTAAGGTTTAGCTCTTCATCATAGTAGAGCGATAGCACTAATCGTTCTCGTTCGGGTAGTGAGGCTATTGCTTGCACCAACCCCTCTTTAAACGCGTCATCTTGCAATTCTGAATAAGGCGTTTCAGAGGATGCAGCCAACTGATCAACAGCCCCCTCTCCCCCTTCCAGAATTTCTTCAAAGCTAAATAGCTTTCCACTGGCACTATCCTTAATACAGGCATAATACTCGTCTAAGTCCATGTCGAGCTCTGCCGCTACCTCATGATCTTTTGCATCACGACCTTCACGGTCTTCAACCGCTTTGATCGCTTCAGATATCTTACGGGTATTTCTGTGAACAGACCGGGGAACCCAGTCTCCTTTGCGAATTTCGTCCATCATGGCACCACGAATTCGAATCCCGGCGTAGGTTTCGAACGATGCCCCTTTTGATGGCTCATATTTTTTAGAGGCTTCTAACAGCCCCATCATACCGGACTGGATCAGGTCATCCACCTGCACGCTTGCCGGAAGCCTTGCCATCAGATGATAAGCGATACGCTTCACCAGTGGCGCGTGCTGCCGAACCAGACTATCAGCCCGTTCAATATTCGAATCACTATACATCATTTGGCCGTGTACCAATGCCATAAATTAATAATTTACGCCTGCACCAAACGCTCAACAAAAAACTCCAAGTGCCCTCTCGGTGACGAAGGCAAAGGCCAGCTATCCGCTTTTTGCGCTAACGACTTATAGGCTAGTGAAGCTTTTGCACGAGGGTAAGCATCCAATACAGCCCGCTGACGTTGAACTGATTTTTTAACTGCCTCATCGAATGGAATGCTACCAACGTATTGAAGGGCAACATCAAGAAAACGATCTGTTACTTTAACGAGTTTTGAATAAAGGTGACGGCCTTCCTGCTGTGTTTTGACCATATTAGCCAACACTCTAAAGCGATGAATTCCGTAATCTCTGTTTAGTAATTTAATAAGCGCATAGGAGTCGGTAATTGAAGTCGGTTCATCAACCACCACCACAACGATTTCCTGTGCGGCCCTCAAAAAGCTAACCACACTGTCAGATATACCTGCGGCTGTATCCACAACCAATACATCCAAATCGCCTGAGATTTCGCTAAACGCATTAATCAAGCCAGCATGCTCCAAGGGGCTTAAGGAGACCATTTTTTGAGTCCCGGATGAAGCTGGGACAACTTTAATTCCCCCAGGGCCTTCGACCATCACATCTCGCAAGCCACACTCACCTGAAAGAACATCTGCTAAATTTCTGTTCGAAGTAATTCCCAAGAGAACATCAATATTTGCCAACCCCAAGTCCGCATCAAGCACCACGACTCTTCGCCCCATAGAGGAGAGCGCCAAAGCTAGGTTAATCGATACATTACTTTTGCCAATACCGCCTTTACCGCCTGTAACAGCAATAACCTGGACTGGATTTGAATTACTCATACAGGTGTTTATCCCCTATTACTGCAATTTGCTCTATTTCTACAATCTCATTTATTACTACGATCTTAGTGGCACTTACCTAAAACATAATGACTCTGTACTGTCATTCCCGCGCAGGCGGGAATCCATTTGGAACGGAGTCTATAACCCTATGGATCCCCGCGTTCGCGAGGATGACAAGCTTAAGTCAGTGCCATTCACTACGATCTCATTTATTACGACTATCTTATTGCTCTTAACGGAAAAGGCATGCTTCGGCTGAAACTATTCAGTTCTTTGTGCCGCAGCGTTATTTAACGCTTAACCGCTTTAGCTGAAATAAACTACTTTTATTGTTATCACAAACGAAGCGATATATGTTTTCTCAATCGGCCAATTCGATCAAAAAACAGACATTTTATTCACTTAGATAGCTATAAAACAACTAAACTTTTCATCAGTTTAGCAGAGGATACTGTTTTATGTTCTTAATTTCAGGCTGTGTTGCCAAAATACATTGAAGTTAGCTCATTGGCGCGCCCGGTATTATGTATCCGGCCTTGCGTATTAGACAATAACTCTGCTTCAAATTTTTCCTGCTCTTTAAATAACGTAATCGCTTTGCTAACAATGATATGCGCTTTTGCCAAATGAATATCATCGGGTATTTTTTGCCCATCAGTCACATAAGCGACCGATAAACCGCTTAAGTAAAGGAAACTAATTACCTCACCCAGGCTAACAGCCTCGTCCAACTTAGTAACCAGGCACCCTGCCAATCCGACCATCTTATAATAATGGTAGGTGGATTTCATAATCTGGGTTTGTGTTATTGCCGACAGAACCAGATAACTTTGAATATCGAATTTTGAATTACGCAACTCATGCAGCTGCTCAGCCCAATCAGGGTCTTGGTGGTTAAGCCCGGCAGTATCGATAAGTACTAACTTCTTATCCTGTAGCGACTCCAGCACATCGTCCAGCGGGTTTTGTTCATCCACGACTCTAACAGGGATATTTAAAATACGACCAAAGACCATTAGCTGCTCATGCGCGGCTATTCTATATCGATCAGTGGTGATTAACGCAATTGAGTCAGCCCCATGCTCCAACACATACCGCGCAGCCATCTTGCCAATTGTTGTGGTCTTACCTGCACCTGTCTGTCCAACCAATGCATAAATGCCTCCCCGGTCAGTTAGCTCGGCATCTTCAACCGCCAACACATGGGATAACTCAGCCAGAACCCGATTCCAGGCTTGACTGATATCGGTTCCATTTTTTACCCCCGGCAACAGCGCATCGATTAAAGAGCGCTCAACCCCCATACGGCAAAGCCTGTCTGAAATATTATTCTTAACAATTGAACGATCAGCATCACTTTCGACTGGCGCTTCATTGCTGCTCTGAATTTGCTGATTAAGCAGCCCTTTAAGATGGCTTAACTCAGCCTTCATCTGCTCAAGTTCTGAGGGCGCTGCAGCTTCGCCTGCTTTTTCTGAAGTAATTGCTTGAACAGGCTGTACAGGTTCATCACTACCTGCGCGCCTATTTCTAACACCATTTATTTTTTCGCGCGCCCGCTCCATCTCTTCCTGTAATCGAACATGGCGCTCTGCTTGCATTCGGCCAACCTGAGTCGGTGAAGGGGCCTTATCTTGCCCTTCTATTGTCTCAACCTGACTCATTGCTAGCTGCTCATCATAGTCCAGTGCAGTTACTATCTCGACGCCACCACCCACTTTTTGGTTTGAAAGAATAACCGCATCTGCCCCCATCTCCTCACGAACCATGCGCAAGGCTTCTTGCATAGTTGCGGCAAAAAAACGTTTTACTTTCATGGCGTCTCTCCTAAATTCTTTCAGTTGTCCGCAATTATTCGGCGACAACACGATCGTCTGACATATTAATTGACGGCGCTTTTTGTTTTTGATGAAAACGCGTCAAATTACTGACCTACGGTTGCGACAATTGTTATTTGCTTATTATCAGGCACTTCCTGATAAGAGAGCACATGCAACCGCTCAATACCAAACCTTACAAACTTCGCTAGCACGGGCCTCAATGGCGCTGAAACCAGTAGTATTGGTGGCTTACCCATCACCTCCTGGCGCTGAGCGGCATCGTTCAATGACCGTTGTAATTTTTCTATCATTCTCGGTTCAAGAACGAGCCCTACATCATCCCCTGCGCCAACTTTCTGTGCTTGCTGTACAGACTTAAGCAATAGTTGTTCCAGTTCAGGGTCTAAGGTGATAACGGGGATTTCACTCTCCGCTCCACAGATATTTTGAATAATCAGTCTCTTAAGGGATTGCCGTGCAGCAGCGACTAACATCACCGGGTCCTGAGTTTTAGGTGTCACATTCACGACCGCCTCGGCAATACTTCTCATATCACGTATAGGCACGTTCTCTATCAACAGACTTTGCAGTATTTTCAATAGCAAGCTAACTGACAACGTTGACGGAACCAGCTCTTCTCCAAGCTTCGGAGAGGCTTTTGTCAGCTGCTCCAGCCACTGTTGAACCTCTTCATGCCCAATCAATTCGTGAGCATGTTTTTGTAGAATTTGATTAAGGTGAGTTGCGACAACCGTACTGGCGTCTACCACCGTATAACCCAGTGTCTGGGCATGATCTTTCTGGCTGGGCTCTATCCATACAGCATCCAAACCAAACGCAGGGTCTTTCCCCTCAATCCCCTCTAGTTTCCCGAATACCTGGCCCGGGTTAATGGCAAGCTCTCTATCAGGATGAATCTCCGCCTCAGCCAGATTAACGCCCATAAGGGTAATGCGGTATACGTTGGGCATTAAGTCGAGGTTGTCCCTGATATGGACCGACGGCATCAAAAAACCCAATTCCTGAGACAGTTTTTTCCTTACCCCCTTAATTCTTCCCAGCAACTGCCCCCCTTGGGATTTATCGACCAAGGGAATAAGGCGATAGCCGACTTCGAGCCCGACAACGTCAACCGTTAGAACATCATCCCAGCCCAGCTCTTTGGTTTCGCCCGAAGGTACCGGGGCCTGAGGTGAGCCGCCAGGTGCCGGAGAAGGTGCAGCGCCTGGAGCAACCGCCCCTGCGCCACCTGGCGCCCCCGCTCTAACCACACCTTCATCAACCTGACCTCTGTTCTTGCGATACCAAATATAGTAAGCGCCTGCTGCCGTCAAAACGCCCAACCCCAAAAACGCGAAATGAGGCATCCCTGGAATTGACCCCATAATAATCAAGATGAGAGAGGCAACCGCCATAGACCTTGGCGAAGAGAACATCTGGTCAAACATTTGGTGAGACATGTCTTGCGTGGTGCTGACACGCGTCACCATAATTGCTGCGGAAGTAGACAATAGCAACGATGGAATCTGCGCTACCAAGCCATCACCAATCGTTAGCAGCGAGTATTTCTGCATGGCATCGCTGAACTCAAGATCGTGCTGAACCATGCCTATGGATAAACCGCCAACAATATTGATAACCAAAATCAGCAGGCCTGCAATCGCATCACCTCGAACAAACTTACTGGCACCATCCATTGAGCCATAGAAGTCAGCTTCTTGAGCAATGCCTTCCCGACGCGCTTTTGCTTCGTCCTGCCCGATTAGGCCGGCATTTAGGTCGGCATCAATCGCCATTTGCTTGCCTGGCATTGCATCCAATGTGAAGCGGGCGCTTACCTCTGAAACCCGGCCCGCACCTTTTGTCACAACAGCAAAGTTAATAATCATCAGTATCGCAAATACCACCAGACCGACAGCGTAGTTACCGCCAATAACCACCTCTCCAAACGCCTCGATTACTTTACCCGCTGCATCGCCTCCTTCATGCCCCCAGAGCAACACCACGCGCGTAGAAGCAACATTAAGCGCCAGTCTTAATAGCGTTGCGACCAGCAATATTGTCGGGAAAATAGCAAAATCAACAGGGCGCATGGCATATACACACACCAGCAATACGACAATCGCCAACGCGATATTAAAGGTAAACAACAGATCCAGAAGGAAGGGGGGCATGGGCAGTACCATCATGCCCAAAATAACCAGTAGCAATACAGGAATACCCAGGTTTCCCTGAGTTAGGCTTTTAAGGTTCTGTACGCTGAAGGCTTGTTCCATACTTATTCCGGTCAGGATATAAAAACGATATGACGTTTTTTTGACTTAATTGAGTGAATACGTATGTCTATAGCAGGAACTGTACCTACTTTTTGATTTGGATTGTTTTAAGTAAAGAAAGGCGTGAAATTTACTTTAACACCGCACTGTTAAGCAGCTAACAATGCAACGTTTAATCGTGCTTCAGATCATCCGGTATTGGGAAATCAGGCATTTGTGGTTTTGGATTGGCGCCGCTGCGGTAACGCCGTAGCTGGAATATATACGCTAGAATCTGTGCAACCGCCACATAGAGCCCACTTGGAATTTCATCCCCCACCTCAGAGTTGTAGTATATTGATCGTGCTAAAGGCGGAGCCTGTACAATTTCAATTTTATGTTCGTTGGCTATCTCTCTGATTTTAAGCGCGATCTCATCACCACCTTTGGCAAGAACCACGGGAGCAGCCATCGTGTCGCCATCATATTTTAATGCGACAGAGAAATGGGTTGGGTTAGTGATAACGACATCCGCTTGTGGGACATCCTGCATCATTCTGCGCTGAGCCATTTCCATTTGTAGCTGTCGAATTTTTTGCTTAACTTCTGGTTTCCCTTCGGTATCTTTATATTCGTCCTTAACTTCCTGCTTTGTCATTTTCAGCTTTTTATTGTGGTCGTATAGCTGAAATGGCACATCAACGACCGCAATAACAACCATTGAGCACGCCAGCCAAAACACAATCCAGACTAAAATATCAAGCGCATGCCCCATAGCCGGGATAACAGATTCGGCACCCACTGCAAGTAGCTCTGCCGTATAAGCATTGAGCATCAACAGCGCAACCGTCACAACGACACCGACTTTTGCAATACTCTTAACCAGCTCTACCAGTGACTTTAAGGCAAACATTCGTTTAATGCCTTCAACCGGATTTAAACGACTAAATTTCGGGGCGAGCGCTTTTGTTGAAAATAACCAGCCACCCAGACCAACAGGGCCTAAAATAGAGGCAACCAACAATATTGTTAAAAAAGGAGCCATAGACCAGACCACTTCGGAAAAGCTATGTCCAAGAAACAGCCCCATCTGACCTATATCAAACAGTACTTCCCGAGGAAACGAGAAGCTATGTAGCATTACGCTTTTCAGCGCCATGCCTAGGTTTTCCCCGAACATTAATAATCCGACCGCACCGCTAATGAGAATGGCCATGGTATTAAGCTCTTTCGAGCGGGGGATTTGCCCCTCCTCCCGAGACTTTTGCAAGCGTTTGGCGGTGGGTTCCTCACTTTTGTCAGCGCTACTATCTTGACCTTCAGCCACTTTATACCCCTAACATCTGTCGGAGAAACTCAAAAACATCACCACTAAAGCGCTGAAATTGAGGCAAAAATCCTACAAAGCCAACCCAGATGATCAACATTCCGAATAGTTGTGAGATAGGAAACCCCAATGCAAATACGTTCATCTGAGGCGACGCTCGGGACATAATGCCAAACGATATGTTAACAACCAGCACCGATGTTATGACCGGTAATGAAACCAGCAATGCTGCCCCAAACATCCAGGATATCCGGTGTATCATCTCCCATAGAATCTCAGGGGTGAACCCATTAGCGGTAAACAAGCTACCCGCAATAGGCCAAACCCTAAAACTCTCCAAAAACAATTCAATCATCACCAGGTGGCCATTTGTAGCCAGAAACAACAACGTTACACAAATCAGGTACAGCTGTGATAAGACAGGCACCGACACACCATTCGTGGGGTCAACCATGGAGGCAAAACCGAGTCCCATCTGCATCGCAATGATTTGGCCCGCAACGACGAAAAGTTGTACAAAAAGCACGAACATAAAGCCCATTGTGCTGCCAATAAACATTTGTTGTATCAGCACGCCTATTGAAGACAACGACAACGGATCCACAATAGGGGGAACATCAATAAGCGGGGCAACCAGTATGGTGATCATCATCGCCAGGCCCAACCTGATTCTGGCTGGAACGAGCTGGGTTCCAATAATCGGAATGATCATAAAAAAGCTGGCAACCCTGAACAGCGGCCATAGATGCCCTGCTATCCAGTTGAAGATAACCTCTTCAGTGAACTCCACTCAGCCCCCTGATCCTATCCAGCCGGTACACTTAAACATTTGCTTGCACCGAGCTAGCCTATCAACATAGGAATATTAGTCACCAGCCGTTCAAAATACTCAATCAAACGCTGCACCATCCAAGGCCCCATAACAATAATGACGGCCAGGGTAACCAATAAGCGAGGCAAGAAGCTCAGGGTTTGCTCATTTATTTGGGTCGCTGCCTGAAACACGCTCACCATCAGACCAACAACCAGGCTGGGCGTAATGATAACGGTGACCATCAATAAGATGAGGTATAGCGCTTCACGTACCAGCTCTACTGCCACTTCAGGGGTCATTCTGTACGCTCCTCAGATTCCGAAACTGGCGGCGAGAGTACCAATAATAAGCGCCCAGCCGTCAACCAATACAAACAGCATAATTTTAAATGGCAGCGAAATAATCATTGGCGACAACATCATCATCCCCATTGCCATCAATACACTTGCAACCACCATATCGATAATCAAAAAGGGGATAAACAAGATAAACCCAATCTGAAAAGCCGTCTTCAACTCACTTGTTACAAACGCAGGCATCAAAACCCAAAAAGAGACATCCTCAAGTGTTTCATATGTCTTACCGGAAATTCGTACAAACAGGTTTAGGTCATCCTCTCGTGTTTGAGCCAGCATAAAGTCCCTAAAAGGGAGACTCGCCTTTTCCAAGGCCTCCTTTGGCGCAAGTGTTTCATCGAGATAAGGCTGGATTGCGGTTCGGTTCGCCTCTTCCAGAACAGGGGTCATGATAAATATCGTGAGGAATAACGATAAACCAATCAGTATCTGGTTTGAAGGGGTTTGCTGCAGCCCCAGCGCCTGACGCAGAATAGAGAAAGAGATAATAATTCGAGTAAATGATGTCATCATCATTAACGCTGCAGGAAGAAACGTTAATGCCGTCATCAGCGCCAGTATCTGAATAGTTACCGTATACTTTTGCTCACCACCCTCTTCCGTGACCATAGTTAAAGCAGGAATACCAGCAGGCTCAGCAACCGCAGAAAGAGACAACACAGATAGTGCCAAAACGGTGACGCCTGCCAACATCTTATTCAAAGGTCGCCTTCTAGGTAAGGATCTACTCTGCAGAGCCTTTACTAAGGATTGCCTGGAGGCGGCTGGAAAAATCAACAGCGGTTTTATCATTTTTATTAACGACCGGTTCATCAAAAGAATGTAATAAATTAATGTTATGCTGGGTAATACCAACCAGAAGTTGCTTGTCCGCCACCTCAATGAGTGCGATTCGCTCCTTAGCCCCCACAGGGATCGCTGATATGATCTTCATTTGCTGCTGATTTGAAACGGCGAGCCCCGTGAAACGTTTCACGAACCATGCAATGGCAAAAATAAGCGCGATAACAGCGACTAACCCAAGCACGGCGTTTAGCCAGGCAGTCGAGTCTATACCCGGTGAGGGAGCCCGTTTTGAGTTGGCCGCAGGCGGTGCAGGTTCAGCAACTTCGACACTGGCATCATCAGAGTTAACGACGGTTTTACGAGTAACAGCGTCTTTAGCAGCCAGCCGTTCGCTAGACGCTTTGGATACAACCTGAGTTGACTCGACAGCAGAGACAGCGCTTACCAAACACACCGATAAGAGCACTGCCAGCAGGCAACGCCACACTCTCAGATAACACAAAGAACTGAGTTTACAGGGCGCATTGTCCCAACACACCATACGCTATTTCAACCGTTTAATACGTTCTGATGGACTCACTACATCCGTTAAGCGAATACCGAACTTTTCATTCACCATAACCACTTCCCCATGGGCAATCAGCGTACCATTGACCAGTACATCAAGCGGCTCACCAGCCAGTCGATCAAGCTCAACAACGGACCCCTGGTTGAGTTGCAGCAAGTTCCGGATAGGAATTTGAGTGCTCCCGACCTCCATAGAAATCATAACGGGAATATCAAGAATAACATCCAGGTCAGGGTTTACACCTGAAGCACCTCCTTGTGCGGGCGTGCTTTCAAAATTCTCAAGTGGCGCAGCTTTAATATCATCATCACTTTTGTCGCCTTCGGTAGCCTCGGCTTCTGCCATCGCTGCAGCCCACTCATCATCGACACTATTGGCATCATCTCCAGATTCAGCCATGGCTGCGCCCCACTCCTCGGCTAACTTCTCGTCTTCTGTCATTCCTGCTTCACCCTGCTCCTCAGGTACATCATTTTCACTCATCTTTGTCATCACTCCCGGTTTTACTCAAGAAAGACTCCTGCCGCCCAACCCGGCTCTCAATTTTTAACGCCAAACTTGGGCCTAGGCTCCCGACCTTAGCTTTGAACATGGGGATTTTGTTCGCCGTCATTGTCACAACCTCAGGGATATCCACTGGAATAACATCCCCTGGTTGCAGGTTAGAAACATCCCTTAGAGATATCTGCTTCTCAACCAATGTTGCATTAATCGGAATTTGCGCATCAAGAATATCCTGCTGGAGTGCTTTTACCCAACGTTCATCAACATCATCAATGTCACTTTGCACACCCGCATCCAGAACCTCGCGGATAGGTTCAATCATTGAATAAGGCACCGCGACATGTAAATCACCGCCACCGCCATCAAGCTCAATATGGAACGTGCTAACAACCACCACTTCACTTGGGCTAACAATATTAGCCATAGCCGGGTTAACTTCAGAGTTAACATATTCAAAGTCAACCTTCATCACCGCATTCCAAGCCTCTTTCATATCGATAAAGACTTGCTCAAGTACCATTTGAACGACACGAATTTCAGTTGGCGTAAACTCTCTACCCTCAATTTTTGCGTGTCGGCCATCTCCCCCAAAAAAGTTATCCACCAGTTTAAAGACTAGTTTGGCATCGAATATAAACAGTGCCGTACCGCGAAGCGGTCTTATTTTGACAAGATTCAAACTCGTTGGAACATAAAGCGTATGGATGTATTCGCCAAATTTTAAAATCTGAATCCCCCCTGTTGCCACATCCGCATTTCTGCGCAACAGGTTAAATAGACTTATTCGGGTGTACCTGGAAAATCGCTCATTAATCATTTCCAGCGTGGGCATTCGCCCACGAACAATACGATCTTGGCTGGCAAGGTCATAACTCCTGACACCTTCATCATCAAGGTCGTCATCGGTATCAATGTCACCGTCATCAACGCCATGTAAGAGCGCATCAATTTCGTCTTGTGATAATAAATCCTGCACTTGCCTTCCCGTTATTGCATGACAAAATTAGTAAATAATACCTGCTCAATCGACGAGCCACTGGCCTCTTTCTCAAGCATTTCGTTAATCAGGCTTAAAGACGCGTCTCGCAGTGCAGTTTTGCCTTCTGCGGTTTGAAGCTTTTCAAAGTCCTGCCCACTAAACAGCATGATCAATTTATTACGAATCAAAGGCATATGCAGCTCCATAGTGTCTAAAGATGCTTGATCACGACTTTGAACCGACACAAAAACCTGCATATAACGCTGTCGACCAGCAACATCATAGGTCACAACAAAAGGGGGCTTGATATCCAAATACACGGCTGGCTTTTTGACCTCCTCAACGGCGGCCTGCTCCTCACCAGCTTCAGATTCACCACCATCACCCTTTAAGAAAAAAAGCGTAGCGCCAATTGAAAGTCCGATTGAAAGTATTACCACGATTGCCACAATGATAATAAGTTTCTTGTTTGACTTACCGCCCTGCTCTTCTTGATTTTCGCCTTTCTTATCGTCTGCTGCCATGTCAAATTCTCGTCATTAATCCCCATGACACCCGTCATGCCTAGATATAGAGCAATCCTTGTGCCAATAAATTTCAACTATTCAATCAGTTATAACTCATTTCTAATATTCATTGTAGCCTATTAAGCTAAGAGATAAATCTGATTGAGAAGAACAAGACAGTATTTGTCTGTTGGCGAGGAAAAGATGGGCTGCGCACCAAAGACTTCGAGATACCCGTAGCCGTGATACAGCGCAGCAGAGCCAAGGAGCCCGCCACACTGAAATCTCAAATAGTCCAACCCTGATTTCAGTCGTACCTCCTTTCATCAAGGCTACAACTTATATGCGCTTACGCACCAAATAATGTTAGAAATCATCAACCGCTACGCTTAAGCAAGCGCTATTCGGATCTGGAGTAACAAATGAAGACCTGGAATTTTGAAGATTCACAACATAGCGGACATAGCAATAGAATAAATATTACAACTAACAGGGTAGCTACCGATCAATCAGCCCTCCCCGCTATGCGTAAAAATCAACCAGGTTATCCAGCGTAATTGAGTCAGTGTCACTTACCGTCCTATCCCGGCTCAAGCTATCTTCTCCATCGCTACCAGATTGGCCGCCCCCCTCGCCTTCGACATCTTCACCAGATTGTTGCTGAGAAGATTGATCAGATACATCAACGTGCGCCAGGTCAACACCGTTCTCACTCATCATTTCACGAAGCCGGCTAACATTCATTTCCAGCAACTCACGAACACCTTGATGCTGGCTATTAAAGGTGACTGTTGCCTGGTCATTCTGAACATTTATCTTAACCTCCATGGGGCCAAGATCTTGAGGGTTGAGGTGTATCTCCGCAAATTGGATTTTTTGATTCGCTAACCAGATGATTTTATCATTGACCTTGTCTCCCCAAGCACCTTGAGAAACCGGCAAATCAACCGACGTCGTATAGGTCTTCAAGGTCGACTGGCTTTCCTTCAACTGAATATCGTTGAAACGAAAAACCTCTTTCACATTTGCCTCACCATCGATATCGACATCAACCTCCAGTTCGGCTAATGACTCTACGCCTTTTTCAAGTGATGCCTTGAGTTGCTCCAACGTCATCAACTTTTCCGTGGGTTGTGACAAAAGCGCATCATCGCTCAGTGCGCCTGCACTTGCAGCAGCACCACTCATTGCAGACGTCGGATTCATAGATTGACTTAAAGTAACAGATTGACTATATGCTGACAGATTGCCGGAGGCTTCCGCTACACTATTTGCCAGTTCGAGTTTGTTGCCAAGTACCGCTGAAGCGTTAAGCAAAGCAGAGTCTTCTTCAGTTTCTGAAATAAGCGTCAGAGGGTCTGTTGAATCGGTTGCTTCTGGGTCTAAAGCTGCCGCTTGCTGACTCTCAAGCGCATCCAACTCACTCAGCGATAACCCGTGCGCCATTTCACCTGATAACTCTTCCTGAGAGATATCTGCGTATTCGCTACTAGCCGCCTGCTCAGGCAATTCTTCGCCGTTTTGCTCAACGTCAGCGGCAACAGATGCCCCTTTGGAATTAGGTTTTACGTCATTCTGACTGTTTTTTGCGTCATGGGCAGACTTCGAGTCAGACACTTTATCCTGGGTATTTCTTTCCTGCTTACTCAACTCTTTCTCAAAGCTGTCGGCCTCAGCACCACGGCTCTCTGACGCGCTAGCCTTGGGCTTATTGCTAGAATGACTTGTTAAATCAATAGATACCGGTAGTGAATTCATAAGCTGCTCTGTAATAAACAATTGATCAACAAAACGCGAGTAAAGCCATACCGGCCTCAGTAGTTCGAGCCAATATAACCAGATCAAGATCGGTATTCACGACTGAACACACAATCTCTCTCAGTTAATCAGCAAAATACAGACCAGAATATCAGGAGGGGGAAATACTGGTTACAAAAAACCTAAACCCATAAATGGAAATGCACTAGGATAGCTGTTCTTTTAGCAGCTCAGCAACCCTGGAAAACTCTCGTTCTATTTCAGTCACAAGTTCATCAATACCTTCCAAGTCGCCTTTTTTGCCTTTAACTTCGGCATCCATGCAGAGCTGTGCAAGCACAGGGACACCAATATTGGTACAGCTTCCTTTAAAACTATGTGCGGCTCGGGAGAGAGACTCCGCATCTCGTGCTGAAGCAGCACCTTGAATCTGAATAATCCGTTCGGCTGAATCGTGCAGGAACGTTTCCAATAAAATATCAAACTCTTCTTCCATTACCTCTTTTAATTCAGCAAGCGCTGAAAAATCGAGATGTTCCATATTTTCACTCATAGATTAACCTATTTGCTATCCAAGTCTGGCGATATCAACGTATAAATTCATAATAGACAACTTTAGCAAGATTAACGACCCTCGCTAATCTCTGGTTGCCAGGCAAATTCGGCTTCCACAGTACTGCCTGTTCCTGTGTATTCGAAGTGCCGACATAGAGAAACCAGTAATGGTATTCCTCGGCCCGAATAACGGTCATTGCTCATTTTTGCTTGCTTGAAGCCACTATAATCAAACCCTGTACCGCTATCCTCAATTTTTATTTTTAGCAGCCCACCCATGCCTTCTGGAACGTGATCAACTGAAATTTTGACCCACTCATCCTCCAGCCGCTCTAACCGCTCTGCCCTTAGCGCATAATATTGAGAAAAACCTTCCGGCGAATTTTTCAGCCCAGAATCCAATTTCAGTACACCATGCTCTAGAGCGTTAGAGGTCAACTCTGCCAGAATGGTGTAAACCTGCCCGCTAAACAGACGAAGACCCGGCACCTCCATAATGACATGAAGCAATAACGGTAATGGGTTAAAGTCTTTAAGGGTTTTCCCCCGGAGTTCATAACAAAGTGCCCAGTTTACCGGCCCAATCAATGCACTCTTAAGAAGGTTGGAACTCACATCTGTTGATAGATCTTCCTCTCTGACCATTTCCACTTCTACCATGGTCAGGTCGTCATCACGCTCTCCTTCACCAATAAAGCTATGAACCCTCTGTTTTATACTGGAGAACAGCTCAGCAGCTTCGTGTTGCTCCTGATAGACCTGATAAAGCCGATCTTCACCAAACATTTCGCCACTAACATTACGGGCTTCAATAATTCCGTCTGACCACATAAAGAAGCGGTCTCCAGGAGACATCTCATAACGATAAGTTTCTGTCGCAAAGCGGCTTGCCTCTAACACCCCCAACGGGAGGTGATTAGATGATATTTTAATCAGCTCGCCATTGGTTCTATAAATAATAGCTTCCGGTAACCCGCCAACCCATATCTCTACGTCTCCCCTTGCGAAGCTCATATCTATCATGCACGCACAGCAAAAAAAGCCAACAGGCAGGATTTGTTTTAACTTTTGGTTGATCTCCCTGAGCACGTCCGTCATGGCAAAACCTTTATTGGTCATACCATAGAATATTTCTGCAATTGGCATCGCGCCTATCGCGGCAGGAAGTCCGTGGCCGGTAAAATCTCCGAGTAACACATGCATTCCACCCGACGGTTTTTGGCAGGCCAATAACACATCACCATTAAAAACGGACAACGGGGATAACAAGTGTTTGATGTTCTTTGCATGGAGGCAGCCAAGGTGAGCCACGTTATCGAAAACAGTTTTGGCTACTTGCTGTTCCTGAAGGAGGTGTTCATTGTTCTCTGCAATCTGGTCTCGTTGAAACTGCAGCGTACTATGCATGATACGCATTCGATTAAATGCGTTAATTTTGGCCTGTAAGATAACACGGTTGTATGGCTTGGATAAGAAATCATCACCGCCCGCATCCAGACACTTGGCTAATGATGGTGCATCCGTGAGAGAGGTCAGGAATATAATCGGCACTAATTCCTCACCCGCAAGCTGCTTAATACGTCTGGCCGCTTCAAAGCCGTCCATTCGAGGCATCAAGGCGTCCATCAAAACAATCTCCGGGGCAGACTGTTTAAACTTATCTACTGCTTCTACGCCATCTCTAGCCGTTACCACTTTATGACCTTGCTTACGAACGATAGCTTGTAAGATCATACGATCAGAGTCATTATCATCCGCAATCAAAATTTTAAGTGGCTCTGCGTCCATCAGTCCCCCTAGAGTAGCCTGTTATGGCTGGCTGCGAGAAAAAACCTTGCGCAGCGCCATTCAATGCGTGACCGAACGGCTGAATAACTTACTTAATTACAAACAACTGTTCGAAATTAGATATTGTAAGAATCTTCTTAACGTCGCTATTACAATTGCTAATGGACACATTAGCGTGATCTCCGCCCGCAAAGTCCCTCAGCAACAATAACATCCCCAATGCAGAGCTATCCAAATAGGTCGTCTCTTTCATATCGATAAGATACTCTTTTACGTTATCGTTATTCTCGTAAGAGTCCCTGAACTCCTGGTGCGAACTAAAGTCAAAACGCCCCTGAATCCTTATAGTCAATACACTACCGTCCGCTGACTTGCTCGTTGTAATAGACATTTCGCCCCCTGATCAATAAAGCGCTGCTTCAATGCAGCAATGAAAAACTGTTTATACTGAAATTTAGCCAATTTTGCTACTTTGGAATGACAAAGCGACCAAATATGCGTACTCCAGACTACCTGTAACAAATTAATAACTAAGAGAAATAATAAACACTAAATACAAAAAAGGTAAATTATAAATTGTATCTAGCTCAAATTTTGTCGATTACTACAGCAACTCAGTGCTTTTGAAAATATTTTTTCCAACGGCAATACATCTACCGCAGCACCTATTGCAACAGCGGCACCCGGCATCCCCCATACCACACTACTTTCTTTGTCCTGTGCAATGGTATGGCAACCTGCATCTCGCATCTTCAACAAACCGTTAGCGCCATCCTTACCCATACCCGTCAGTAATACGCCAACAACCTTACTCCCGGCGGCGTCCAATACCGACTCAAACATCACGTCTACAGCCGGGCGATGGCGATTCACCGGCTCAGACTTATCCAGCTTAGTGTAGTAGGCGCCGCCTTTATAGACTATTTTCAAATGGTGATCGCCAGGGGCGAGGTACGCGCAACCATTCTCCAGTTTCATATCGTCTTTGGCCTCAAAGACAGAAATATCGCAGATTCGATTCATTCTATCAGCATAGGTGGCGCTAAAAACCGGAGGAATATGCTGCGACAACAACACCGGCGGACAGTTAACAGGCATACCCAGCAAGACTTCTTTAATGGCTTCTGTGCCTCCTGTCGATGCCCCAATGGCGATAATATAGCCGGGTCTAAAACCGTAAGGCGCTGATTTCTCCCTCTCGATGGGAATACGGCTGCGCGCATTCTGCATACGTTCCAGTGTATATACATTGGCCGTTGCCGCAGTTCTAACCTTTTCAATAATATCGATTGAGTACTGATGTAAACCTTGCACCTGATCAACCTTGGGTTTGGGAAGGTAATCAACGGCCCCTAAATCTAACGCTTCAAGCGTCGCTGGAGCCCCCTTTTCAGTCAGTGTTGATATCATTACCACGGGCATTGGCCTAAGCTTCATCAAATTTCGCAGAAACGAAATGCCATCCATCTTGGGCATTTCAATATCCAGTGTTAATACGTCAGGATTGAGCTGCTTTATTTTGTCTCGCGCATCATAGGGATCTACCGCAACGCCAACCACTTCGAGATCGTCTGCTGAATTAATTATCTGGCTCAATAGTTGGCGAATAAGCTCGGAGTCATCAACCACCAATACTTTCACTTTACTCACTGACGACTCTCCTTAAACCACTCTCAATACCAACCATGCCTACAACTGCCTCCCCTAACAAACGACACAACTGTCGCCTAAACACACCTGATGCTAAAACAACTCAACCTCGCCCGAGGCTGGCTTCTTATTAATATCCTCAATATATGCTTTTTCACGCTGTATAATTGTGTCGTTTCTTGTTTGCTTCATTTTTCTCACTTTAACCGCGCCCGTATCTGGGAAATAGAGCACCTTTCTCGGAAATGAACCTCCCACATCCGACGCAGCTATTTGTAAGCCCTCGTCTGACAGGTAGTGTTTTACAAACTCGATATTCCGAAGCCCGATGTTTGTCATATTTGACAGCACGTTTCCGCCACCAAACACTTTAACCTCAAGGTTCTTCCGCTCACCTCCGGCCTTCAGTATCTCGTTGATAAGAAACTCCATCGCCCAATTTCCATAACGAGACGCTGAACTGATATGATTCGACCCCCATTGCGATGACGAGTGCTCACCTTGAACAGGCAGCATAAAGTGGTTCATTCCGCCAATGCCATGAATCCTGTCCCTGATACAGGCAGATACGCAGGATCCTAATACCGTAACAATCATCTCACCATGCAAGCTGACATAGAGTTCCCCTGGCATAATCTTGGCTGCGGCCAGGTTCATCCTTTTGTCCCAGTATCGATTTATATGTTCGAACCCTGGCAATGCCCGAGGGGCCTGAATTTTGATATCGCCATTTTTCATTAATGACCTATTAACTCTTGTTTTACTTTAAAATACTGCTTTCATGTACATCGTTAACGTATCTTTTTATATATGGTTTTTCCCAACGAAGTGAATCGCTCTGTTACTTTATGAAGCGATTCCGAGTGCCCTATAAACAGGTACCCTCCATCAGCCAAAATGTCCGCATAACGATCAAACAGCTGTCGCTGCGTATCCTTGTTAAAGTAAATCACGACATTTCTGCAAAAAATAATATCGAACGGCCCCTTCATGGGCCAATCTTCCAGTAAATTAAGCCGCTTGAAGCGCAAACACTGTTGTAACGCGGGCTTTACCTTAACAACCTCCGGGTTTTGGCTATCTTTATAAAACCACTTCTTTTTGCTCTGCTCCGTCAGCGTGTCAATTCTTGAGATGTCATAAACCCCATTATGGCCGTGACTCAGCACATTTGAGTCCAGGTCAGTAGCCAGAATTTTGCAATCCCAGCGCGCCATATCCATATTCTCATTTACGGTAATTGAGAGGCTATAGGGCTCCTCCCCCGTCGAGCAGCCTGCAGACCAGATTCTTAGGCGCTTATTGAGGCTGTTTTTACGCTGAATGTCTGGCAGAGCCGTCTCTTTTAGAAAATCAAAATGATGGGGCTCTCGAAAAAACGAGGTTAAGTTGGTTGTTATTGCATTAATAAAAAGACTAATTTCCGGAGAGGATGAATCCGATATTAATTCACAGTATTGGTCAAAGTTAGACAGCCCCAATGCACGGGTTCGCCTGGCAAGACGCCCATAAACCATATCGCGCTTATGCGCGCCAAGAACTATTCCGGTATAGTTATGGGCTAGCGCACTAATGACCTCAAAATTCTCGTCGGTCATTGGGAATTCACGCACTTGTGTAGGTATTGCCATAGCCCTCTTACATCTGCCAAATTGATAGTATCGAAAAATTAATGCTCAGGAACCACTAACCAAGTTTTGCACGCCCAACCTCACTAAGATCAACATCATCAGGTGCAGTGAGCAGCTTATTAATATCAAGAAGGATGACCATTTTATCTTCGCTACTCCCTAATCCCTTAACAAAAGCAGTATTTTTGTTAAATGTTAATTCTGGTGCGGGGTGTATATCAGCAGTGGAGAAATTGCTCACATCAGAGACGGCATCAACCACAATCCCCATAATTTTTTCACTGTTGCCTGATTTTACTTTCACCACTATGACGACCGTTACGGGGCTGTATTCAAACTGCTCAATTCCAAACCGAAGGCGTAGATCAGTTATAGGAACAATCGCACCACGCAAGTTAATAACACCTTTCAAGTAGGCGGGTGAATTCGGAATTTCAGTCGCAGGCTCCCAACCCCTTATCTCCTGAACCGACAAAATATCGACGCCATATTCCTCATTATCAATGAAAAACGTCAGATACTGCTCAGAGGGCTCATGGGCGATGGCATCACTAATTTCTTCGTTAATGCGCGCCACATCAGCATCAGCACTCTGTTGCTCAGCCATTTACTCTCCCTCCAGCATATTGGCGCTCTCGTTAGAGCATTCCCGGTTAATGTCATGCCGCACAGTCATCACCATTACTCACGGTTTTATACTCGTAACGTTGAACGCCGGAAAGTTTAATTAGCCCTGAGATATCAAGGATCAGCGAGACGGTTCCATCTCCCAGAATTGTCGCGCCAGACACCCCTTCCACCTTTTTATAGTTCTCTTCCAAACTCTTAATCACCACTTGCTGCTGGGCTTCAAGATCATCAATTAGAATGGCTACTTTCATATTATCCCCTTCCACCACCACAAGCAGACCGTCTTCCATTTCGTTGCCATCCGGCTTTATGTTAAAAATTGAGGACAATCTGATAATCGGTACGTACTCATCACGTAACCTGAGCAAATCGCAGCCACCGACAACCCTGTGCAACATACGCTGGAATGACTGTATTGACTCAACAATAGAGATAAGGGGAAGGATATAAATGTGTTTTCCGACACGAATCAGCTGACCATCCAATATCGCCAAAGTAAGCGGTAGTCTGATGGTAAACGTACTCCCCTCTCCTTCAACTGATTCAACCTCAACTGATCCGTTTAGCTCATTGATATTTCGGCGAACCACATCCATTCCAACGCCTCTGCCTGAGATATCAGATATCTGATCGGCAGTAGAGAAACCCGGCCTGAAAATAAGATCATGAATTTGATCATCTGCCAACGCATCACCATCAGCCACAAGCCCGTTTTGCTTTGCTTTTTCAAGAATTCTCGTTTTGTTAAGGCCCGCGCCATCATCGATAATTTGAATGACAATATTGCCCCCTTGATGGAAGGCGTTCAGGGTAATGGTGCCAGTTTCGGGTTTGCCTGATTTAACTCGCTGTTCTGGCGTTTCAATACCATGATCCAGAGAGTTGCGAACCAAATGAACAAGCGGGTCACCAATCCTTTCCATCACCGTTTTGTCCAGTTCAGTCTGCTCACCAAGCATCTTTAGCTCAATTTTTTTGCCCATTGACCGGCTCAGATCGTGAACCAAACGAGGGAAACGGCTAAACGTAAAGCTAATCGGCAACATCCGAATGCGCATAACACTTTCTTGTAATTCTCTTGTATTCTGGCTCAGCTGCTCAATACCTTCGAGCAGGCGCGGCAAACTATCCATAGAAAAATCAAGCCCAAGTTCACCCAGCATAGACTGCGTTATAACAAGCTCACCTACCATATTGATCAAGTCATCGACCTTATCTATTCCAACCCTTATCGAAGAGACTTCCACCTTCGACTTATCCTTAGGCTCAACCGAAGAAGGCTTGGTGGGTTCTTTTGATGAAGCGGCAGGACTAACAGCCGGGCTTGAATTGGACGCCGGGCTAACAGGCGCAACACGCTGTTCCTGTTGCTCTGGCGGTGCTTGCTCGGCAATATCGGGCTGTTCATCATGGCTATCAACCTTGTCCGCGCTATCACCTGAAGACAACGGTTCAATGGTCAATTCACTTTCATCAACGACCCATTCAAACACCTCCTCGACAGTAGACTTGTCAACATCAGCCTCCAGTAGCAGTGTCCAGGCCAGGTAACACGCTTCAGGGTCAATTGAGTTAATAGGAGGAAGTTGCGATATATCAGCCGTAACAGTTAAAGGCCCAAGAGATTCAAGCTCCCTGAACATCCGCAATGGATCATTGCCAGTGCGCATCACGTCTAATTCAGGCTTAAAGTAAATTTTCCACCCTGATGATGCTGAGCTATCTGACTCTCCAGACTCAGACAGCGCATCAGACGGGTCGACCTCAGAAGTGTCAGAAGCCTGACCTTTAGACAAAATGGCTTCAAACGTTTGTTGTATTTCTGCTGCTTCGGGGATCTCACAGGGTTCGCCTGCATCATGCTGCTGAATCATCCGGCGAATACAGTCTACGGACTTCAGGAACAGGTCTACAATCTCTAATGTAATTTGCCTTGAGCCACTGCGAATCTCATCGAGTAGCGTTTCAACAACATGAGTAAAGCTGGCTACATCATTAAACCCAAATGTCCCGCTGCCTCCCTTGATAGAGTGAGCTGCTCGAAATATTTCGTTAATTGTCTCTGAGTCTACGTTATCTGGCTGCAAGTTCAGCAGCGCAGATTCCATGACATCAAGGCCTTCATAACTTTCTTCGAAGAACACCTGGTGAAACTGACTAAGATCGATACTCATGGCCCAGAACCAACATTTATATGTTTGTTAAAATGCTATCGAAAAGCATGTATGTCACTCAATACGCCGTTAGCCCAGCACTTTTTTTATCGTGGCCAGCAACTGATCAGGGTTAAAAGGCTTAACAAGCCAACCTGTTGCACCCGCCTGTTTACCCTCCATTTTTTTGTCGCCTGTTGACTCTGTCGTTAACATCAAAATAGGAGTGAATTTATAATTGGGTAACGCTCTTAACTCTTTTACCAGTGTCAAACCATCCATGACCGGCATATTTACATCAGAGAGAACCAGATCCACCTGAGTTTCTTTTGCTTTTTCCAGTGCCTGCTGTCCGTCTGCGGCTTCAACAACTTGGTGCCCCGCGCCTTTAAGCGTGAAACTCACCATTTGGCGCATGGATGCTGAATCATCTACAGCCAAAATTATTGCCATCTGTAACTCCATATTTTAGGTTAATTGTTTGTATTTGACGGTTAGGGTTGAACATCAAGCGATCTAAAGTCGAAGTAGCTCTTTTAACCCTAATGTAGCAGCGGAACAACATAAAACATCTGAAGGCTCCTTCCAGGATGCAGCAACACCTGCCTCATCCATGGCAGAAAAGAATGACCCCAAAAGCTGCAGCACAGCAGTATCGACTCTCATTACTTCAGAGCCATCAATAACTACCGGGCTGCTTTCCTGGAATATCTTTTCCAACTGGCTACTCAGCGCTTCTGCTTGAGCTATTCCACAATTACTTTCGAGAACTAATTCAGCCATACCACTCATGCTAAAATCCGCTTATAACCTTACTGCTCCATCTTCATTGTGCACACACAGCAAGCCACAACAGGCCCCAGCACTATGCGCCATCTATTACCTAACTCTAGTCGGCTTTTCGGAATTTGCTAAAAAAATCCATAGATTTCAATAACTGATGATAAAAACCAGAGATATAAGGGGGTTTAGAAAAGAGAGGTGTAAAAAAGGAGTATCAGACAGCTCAAGAGCGTTGAGGTTAGTGCCGCTTACGCTGGGAAAGCTCGTCGATCATCTGTTGTTCTTTTTTATCAATTTCCCGGTCTTCTTCATCTCTAAACCGGTCTATCAAGCCATCCATACCTTTCTGTTTTTCGTAAAGTGATTGCCAATGAAGTCTGGCTTTACTGAATTGCTCTTCTGCCAGCGTAACAGCTTTCTGCTGCTGCTCGATCGCCCCGCCCACTTGAGAAAGAAAGTGTTGGTATGTGGCGCAGTTCTCTGCGGTCGCGCCAGTAGAAAACGCATCACGCAGGGCTTGTTGATACTCTTGCTGATATTGAATAAGTTCCTGTAATTTAGCGCGCTGCTGATTGAGGCTACTTTGCGCGGTCTGCATCGCCTTTAACGCCTCATCCTCTTTTCTTTTTGCCAATTCAAGAACAACTTGTAACCTTTTTGATCTTCTCATAACAAGCCTTGGCTATCTTTACAGGGGCCGATTTACTGAGGCCGTTTTTACTAAGTCCGTCTTTACTAAGATTGGGCCTGGTTTTGCTCAGTTTCAGGTTGTGCAGCACCGCCGCCTTCACCAATGACCTGCGCCAACGCTTCAACGCTCATCGGGTAAGGGGACTTATCATGCAAACTTTGCTGTAAAAACCGTTTCATAGGCTCAATACGCTCAATCGCAAAGTCTGTTTCAGGGTCTGAGCCAGGCACATAGGCGCCAACGCTTATAAGGTCTTTTGCTTGCTGGTATCGGGCGTATACCTGTTTGAATTTCTGCGCATTTTTCATATGTTCAGGACTTACGATGTGAGGCATTACCCGGCTAATCGAGGCTTCCACATCAATAGCGGGATAGTGCCCCTCCTCTGCCAAGCGTCTGGATAGCACAATATGACCATCAAGAATTGCCCTTGACGCATCTGCAATAGGATCCTGCTGGTCATCCCCTTCTGTAAGTACCGTATAGAACGCGGTGATTGAGCCACCTCCCGGCCGCCCATTTCCTGCCCGCTCTACCAGCTGGGGTAGTTTTGCAAACACCGATGGCGGATATCCCTTGGTTGCAGGAGGCTCGCCAACAGCCAACGCAATCTCTCTTTGAGCTTGTGCATAGCGAGTTAGCGAGTCCATCAACAGAAGAACATTTTTACCTTGATCTCTGAAGTACTCAGCAACACGCGTTGTTAACATCGCCGCGCGAAGTCTCATCAATGGAGAGTCGTCGGCGGGCGCTGCAATGACAACAGATTTCGCCAACCCTTCTGGCCCCAAAATATCTTCAATAAACTCCTTTACTTCTCGGCCACGCTCACCGATTAACCCGACGATGGTAATGTCTGCCGATGTAAACTTTGTCATCATTCCCAGCAGCATACTTTTACCAACGCCACTGCCAGCAAAAAGCCCCAGGCGCTGTCCTGTGCCGACCGATAACATGCTGTTGATTGCACGTATACCCACATCCATTGACTCTCTTATTGGCGCACGATCCAACGGGTTAATGGTTTGACCGTTATAAGGAATGTGAGCGTTTGGCTGTAAAGGCCCTAAGTTGTCAAGCGGCTCAGCCGCACCATTTATCACCCGACCTAACAAATTAAAACCAACAGGGATATGGCCTGCACTATCAATAGGAATAACCCGTGCCCCCGGTTTCAAACCATCAATGGCGGTTAACGGCATTAAAAACATTCTCTCACCGTCAAACCCGACCACCTCTGCCTCTACAGGCTGCAAACCACTGCCCACGATTAAACAGCGTTCGCCAACGACCATCGGACAACCTACGGCCTCAAGCGTTAGCCCGACCATACGGGTGAGCCGCCCAGTTACCTCTGGCGGCACCTCTTGAGGCACCAGGCCTTGATATTGTTTAATTCTCTCGGGAAGGTTCATTTGAGTCATCACCAGGCTGGGTCGCCGGGTTAGGCGGCTCTGCCGTCGAGCCAGAAGATTCAGTCATTAAGTTAGAGGTTTGAGTCTCACTTGATAAATCTGAGGAGGGGTTTTCTTTTATGCTATCTGTCCCATCTTCAGCTTCACTGTCTAAAGATGGCTTGTCAATTCCGTCAGGGCTATTTCCGTCAGCGCTATTTCCGTCAGGGCTCTGTCCGTGTGCATTTTCGTCCTCTTCACTTTCAAGCACGTCCCGGTGAAAGTCTGTCATATCGTCCATAGAGTCTGCCAAGTCCGGTACTTCATCAGTTGGCAAGCTTGAGGAGTGCTGATCCAGCATCTGTTGAACTGTTTTCTGAAAACGCTTTTCTACCGTTGCATCTATCTGGCTGTGCAGGGTTTCAACCTTACACCCACCAGGTAAAATTTCATCAGATTTAATAACCTGAACACCTTCTGCAATAGCGTCGGTAACAGCCACGACCGTTTCGAAATCTTCACTATTGACCCAGACTTTTACATTTGACGCGCTTGTTGGCAGTGACGCTAATGCATCGCTGAGCGTTTTGCGAACTTGTTGGCTATCAATAGATAGCTCTCGCATTATCACTGCGCGGCTAATTGCCAGCACAAGATTCAGCAAAGCCTCTTCAAGCTCGTCTTCATGCAGCTTTATTGGGTCAAGCAGTTGCTTCATTATGCTGTTCAGTCGAGCGATATTTTCATCAATCTCACTCTGCTTTTGCTGTTGTCCTGCTGCCTGACCTTCCTGAAGGCCTTGTTGCTTACCGCTTTCAAGCCCTTCCTGAAAGCCTTTTTCAAGCCCTTCCTTATGACCGGCCTGTAACCCTTCCTCTTTTCCCTGATCAAAACCGGCTTGATAAGCCTCTAGCCGTATCTTCTCTAGATCAGCTGCGGTTAGTGGTTTAACCGGTATCTCGGCTGATGACACCTGCGAGCGAATAACGTCATTCCCTCCCGGCTGCATAGATGGCAGTTCCCATCGCTCATATGCAGTTAACTGATCAGCAGGAATCCGATTACTTTTTTTATCTGGCATATTGAACCTCACAACGGTTCATCGTTATATCATCTCTTCGCCAGCACCGCCCAGTGAAATTTCTCCGGCATCAGCCATTCTGCGAGCAATCGTTAAGATATCTTTTTGCGCCCCTTCTACTTCGCTCAGTTTAACTGGGCCTTTTGCTTCGAGGTCATCTCTGAGCAATTCGGCTGCACGCTTAGACATATTGTTAAAGATTTTTTCTTTCAACTCTTCATCGGAGCCTTTTAACGCAATAATAAGCACATCCGATGAGACCTCTCTTAACAGAGCCTGGATTCCGCGGTCATCAACATCTTTGAGGTTGTCAAAGACAAACATTAAGTCCTCAATTTCACTACCCAAGTCAGCATCGGTCTCTTTAATGCTATCCATCAACTCCCCTTCTACACTACTATCCAGGAAGTTCATGATATCTGCGGCACGCTTAACGCCACCAATTTTACTGGTTTTAGTCGAAGAGCTACCTGAAAACTGCTTCTCGAGAATCGCATTTAGTTCTTGCAGTGCCTGGGGGTGTACCGCATCCAGTGCTGCAACTCTCATGACGATATCAAGCCTGACTTTTTCGTCAAAGTTAGTCAGCACCTCTGCTGCCTGATCGGGGTCTAGATAAGAGACAACAATAGCCTGGATCTGAGGGTGTTCGTATCGAATAATGTCTGCGACAGATCGAGATTCCATCCACTTTAAGGTGTCTAACCCTGTGGTATTTCCACCGATCAGGATTCGGTCAATCAGGCTCGATGCTTTGTCTTCACCCAATGCCTGAGTCAACATGGTTCTAATGTAGTCGTCAGCACCAATCCCCATACCGGTCTGGTCACCAACCGCTTCAAGAAACTGCCCTGTCACCGCTTCTACTTGTTCCTGGGTCACATCAGCAAGCTGCGTCATCGCTGTACCTACTCGCTGAACTTCTTTTGGCCCCATATGCTTAAGAATTTGCGCAGCATCCGCCTCACCTAAAGACATCAAAAGGATAGCCGCTGCATCTACTCGCCCTATCTTGGGAAGTTTCTTATCAGCGCCACCCGCCTGCTCATCAGTCATCAGCATTCACCCATTGTCTTACCACTTGTGCCACTCTCGCTGGATCTTCTACCACTAATCCTTTTAGCGCGTTCAGTTGTTTATCATACCCCTCTGATGCGCCAGGTAAAAGGAATTCATCCGTTGAGCTTAAGGTTACTTTCCCTTCTGGTGCACCTTCCCCCAACTGGTCAAGCTCAGCCAAACCATCTTCGTCACCCGCTAAAGCAAGCTCTTTGGCCTGCTGGCCACTTTGTGCCAGACTTTTTAGTGTCGGTCTTACTAAACCTAGTACAAGAATCAAAATCACGATACCGGCCATAATGGGCTTTACATAATCCAGCAGCCAAGGCTGCTGCCATAATGGCGTTTCTTCAAAGGGGATAATCTCTTCTGGAGCAAAAGGCGTGTTGATTACATTGACGCTATCACCTCTGGAAGCGGAGTAACCTACGGCATTTCTCACTAACAAGGTTAAGCGTTGAAGCTCACCTTCAGACCACGGAGCAAAGCTAACCTCACCGGTTTCAGGGTTGACCTTACGAATATCATCAATCGCCACGGCAACAGTCAGCCGTTTTATTCGTCCTGGTTGTTGCTTGGTGTAACTAACAGTGCGGTCAACTTCATAGTTTCGGGTTGTCTGTTTTCGCAGGTCAGAAACGCCAGCGGCACCTTCCCCGCCCGCTTCACCTGCAACTTCTGGCACGGTCGCGTCCCCTGGAGGCTGGTTTGATAAAGCGCCGGGGATGCCACCCTGGGTACCCGCCACACGCTGCTCATCAAGCGTTTGCTCACTGCGAATGGCCTGCATATCAGGGTTAAATATCTCCTCAGCCTGCTCGACCGAGGTAAAGTCTACTTCTGCTGAGACTTCGGATCTAAAACGGCCACTGCCTAGTATGGGCTCTAAAATGCTCGAAACCCGCCCATTAAGTACTTTTTCCATTTTTCGCGAGTAGTCAAATTCACGGGACGCCAAACGATCTTCCGAGCTTTCATCTTGTTGGGATAACAGGTTCCCCTTTTGATCGACAACCGTGACGTCTTCTTTGTTCATCTCTGGCACACTACCAGCAACCAGGTTAACCACCGAATCAACCTGCCCCTTGGCTAATGGCCGCCCACTAAACACCTCGACAAAAACAGATGCGGTTGGTTTTCTGGTATCTCTGACAAATACTGAACGCTTTGGAATGGCGAGATGAACCCGTGCACTTCTAACATTCCTTAAACTGGATATGGTTCTGGATAGCTCGCCCTCCAACCCTCTTTTAAAACGAGTTGACTCCATAAACTGACTTGTTCCGAGCCCCTGTTCCTGGTCAAGTAGCTCGAACCCGGCAGGTTTCTCTTCAGTAATTCCTGCTGCCGCCAGCTTGAGTTTTGCCCGATGGATCTCACTGGATTCCACTAACAGTACGCCGGTCGAAGGGTCGATTTTATAGGTAATATCGTTCTGGTTTAGCAACGTGGACACTTCATTAATATCCATGTTGTTAATATTGCTCATGATAGGCTGATAATTGGGTTCCTGAGCCCAAAGCACAACGAACAAGCCTAAAGCGACACTGGCTGACAAACCGACCATCAGGCCAATTTGACGCATCAGGTTGAGCTTGTTAAAGCCCATAAACATTTCGCTGTCCGGCTCACTCGGTGAGATAGGGTTAGACACTGCTGAATCCGTCGTAGCGGGTACATTGTTGTTAGTTTCTGCAGGAACGCTAGCCATGACCTTACACCTGTTTTTTACGCTGACTTGCTCGATAACTTAATAGAGAGTTTTGCACGACTACTGCGCTTACAAATACAGCGTTAAAAAATGACTCAAAATGCTCATTTATAGACCATAAACTGCGCTTTTTCGTCATGTTTTGCCTTGTCTTTGATTCGCTCATAACGCCGTGCAAAGCTCTCGAATAAAAATAAAACCCTGACGAGCCTTTAAATTGGCATCTTCATAATGTCTTCGTATGCCTGAACCACTTTATTCCGAACTTGGGTTAACGCTTGAAAAGAGACTGATGCCTTTTGCGACTCAATCATCACTCGCGTTATATCAACCGTAGGATCACCCTGTTCATAGGCTGTTTTTAATGCAGATGAGTTTTGCTGGGTTTCATTAACACTATCGACAGCTCTCGAAAGCAACGAACCAAAACTCTGAGCGGGTTCTGTCGGTTTAACCGCCGTCACGTTCGATGTAGGAGACGGCTCTTGCAGAGCCTCTGGCCGTTGAACCTGGGCCTTAAGATTTCGCATCTCCGCCAGAACCTGATTGATATCAGCTCTGCCTGTAACTTGACCTATACCAGACATGCTTGCCTCCTCATGTTTAAACCCCGCACTGCTAACGTCATGAATAGCTATGGCGTTTTTGGCACTCCGCGTACTGCCAATTTTCTGTCAGGATTTACAAATAAAATGTTATTACAAGGTTATAAGCATAAAGCAGGCCAGTTTTTATCAGCCCAAAAAAAAGGGGCATAAAGCCCCTAGACTGAAGACGATTGAAATTTAAAAACCAAGAACTAATAACTTATAACCAAGAACTAAGCCGCCGACATCTCGGCATCCAAATCAATGCCACACTCTCTCATGCGAGCCATCTTGTATCTCAGCGTTCGCGGACTGATACCCAGCTTTTCTGCGGTCTGTTTTTTACGGCCTTTTTCTTTGCGAAGCATATCGATAATAATCTTAAACTCACGCTGCTTAAGATCCTGCCCCAGTACGCTGGCACCATCAATCTCGAGTGAGTCCTCGGTTCGCCCATCCACCATCGTTAGCGCATCAACGTCTGACGCATATTGATTAATAGCGGAGTTCGCTGGGTTCATGGCAAGCGAGTCTCCGCCAAAATTTTGGCCCGTGCCTGCATCCAGGCATAAGTCGGCTTGAGAGATAACATTTCCCTGTTGAAGAATTAACGCTCTTTGTACCGCATTATCCAGCTCGCGAACATTGCCCGGCCAGTCATATTGCTGCATAACAGACTTGGCTGACTGGTCAAAAGCCATCGGCGGCAATTTCATCTTAGCAATATGGTCGCTTAACAATCTTTCTGCTAACGGAACGATATCCAAAGGCCTCTCTCTCAAGGGTTTCCACTGCATTGGAAATACGCTTAAGCGATAGTACAAATCTTCCCTAAATTTGCCTTCAGCTACGTACTCCTTTAAATCTCGGTTAGTCGTCGCTAAAACACGAACATCTAGCGAAATTGTTTTTCTGCCCCCAACGCGCTCGACTTCTCGTTCCTGAATAACACGCAACAATTTAGCTTGCAGCCCCAAATCCATCTCAGATATCTCATCCAGCAAGATAGTTCCGCCATTCGCCTGCTCGAACTTTCCAGGCGCACTGTTATACGCCCCGGTATAGGCACCTTTTTCATGCCCAAACAGAATGGCTTCAAGCATATTCTCTGGTATTGCAGCACAATTAAGCGCGATAAATGGCTGGCTGGCTCTCGGCGAGCAGGCATGTATGTATCGAGCCAACACCTCTTTACCTGTTCCACTTTCACCTGCAATCATAACCGTTGAGTCAGATGCGGCGACTTTTCGTGCCAGCTGAAACAACTGTCGACTAAACGGATCTTCAGCAACAGGCTGCCCCTCTTTTGATGTACTCACCGTTCCTAACACGCGCTTTACTGATTCAATCAGTACACTTGGCTCAAACGGCTTAACAATATAGTCAACAGCACCTGACTGCATAGCAGAGACTGCATCACTAATCTGGCCATATGCGGTGATCAACATCGCAGGGATTCCTGGAAACTGGCGATGTATATGCTCTAGTAACTCATGGCCATTCATGCCTGGCATATTGACATCACTAACGACCAATTCAACGGTTCGCTTTTCCAGTATTGGAATTGCAGACTCTGCTGAATCAGCTGTAATGCACTCGTATCCAGCAATTTCGAGCGTTGTGCTGAGTGCTTCACGGAGTTCTCTGTCATCTTCTACAATTAGAATCGTTGTTTTAGCCATCATAATTCTCCACAATCAACTATGCTTTGCTCTGCTGTTCGTGTACCGGCAGCGTAATCACCGCCTTGGCGCCTGTATCATTTGAAGTGATATAAAAACGCCCATGATGCGCTTTCACAACAGCTTGAACCACTGGCAACCCCAGCCCTGTACCGTGCGATTTCGTGGTATAAAAAGCGTCTAGAATTTTATTTTTTTGTTCAGCCGAAAAACCAGGCCCATTGTCTGATACTTCTATATTGATATAACCTTTACCAGGTGACAGTATTTTGACGCTCAGCTCTACATTGTCAGGCTTTGCCTCTAGGCTGTTGTTAATCAGGTTCAAACAGGCCCCAATCAATGTGTCTCTATTGCATAATAAAAAAGTATTTTCCGATGCGTCATGCCATTCAACTTTGGCATTAGCGTTCTTTATGGGCGTGTCGGCAGCAAGCTTTAACTGATCAAACAAGTCTGATGCCTTAATACTTTCCGCCAACCGAGTCTCGCCTTTAGCAAATACCAGCATGTCTCTAATCTGGTGTTCCAGATGCGTCAGTCTGGACATGATTTTACCTGCGCACTTCTGTCTCATCTCATCACTGATTTCTGGCTGATTTAGGTGACCCGCATAAAGCATGGCTGTCGAAAGCGGTGTTCTAATTTGATGTGCTAACGATGCAACCATGCGACCTAACGAGGACAAGCGCTCCGTTCGACTCACTTTGGCCTGCAACTCTCGCGTCTCGGTTAAATCGGTTAAAAGCACTAATTGGCCAGGCCCCTCCGACATTGAGCGGGTTTCGATACGAACACGACGCCCATCTTTGAGTGAGACTTCATGACCATCATCGTGGCGTGGTGCAAAGCAACGCTTAATGATATTGACCCAGTTCTCTCCCAGTAAAGGTTCACCTAATAACCCCAGCGCGGCTGGATTACACTCATTGACAATGCCTTTACCATCCAGCACCACAACCCCTGCCGGGAGTACGTCAAGCAGCGTTGACAAGCGATCCGCAATTCGCTCTTTTTCTTCAAGCTCCTGCCTGCGCTGTTCAACTTCGGTATTTAACTCCCCATTCAGCTGACTGACTCGCTTTTCGAGCGTTCGATAAGAGTCTGTTAATTGCACCGACATACGACTGAACAGCTCTAATGCCTGCTCTACCGGGGCCCCCTCTCCACCCGTTGAACTATCAGTACCCGATAGCTCGGACTCTGGCAGCATTGCACCAGCAACATCTCCATCAGAAAATAGAGTGTCAATATTGCGAACGCTCGACTCTTTGCCCTGCCGTTTAAATGCGCCACCATATGACTCAACAAGTCTTCCTTTTGGAATACCTGCCACGTTGGCCAGCATAATAGGTTCCTGATAATTCATTTTGCTCCCCTTTCGTATGTCATGATCAAAACATGACCACTGAAGAAAACTTTAGTTACTAGAGCTACGTTACTCAGCCCAAGTGACTATACCAAGCGAGAAAACGTTGCTAGATTTGATATACCCAGCTTAAAGCACTTAGTATGCCATCACAGGTTTATCGTTATATTTCAGCAATTTATAGATACACTAAAAACATAGGAGTCAATAATACGACGCGAAAAACAAATGACAGAGAAAGATATAGACGGGTTTCAGTTCAAGTAAGAAGGATTGCGAATTGAGGAAAGGTAACACAAATAAAGGAAATTCATATGTTTGAAAATGATAGCGGTGTGCGAGCACGCACACCTCGAGAAGCCTGGTCGGAGTCAGTTATTTGAAGCCATTTCGGCCAATAGCGCGATGGATTAAGTGCAGCTAAGCGAAGTGCTAGGACTGATCATCCTCCTTATTGTTTAGCCCGTACTTCCTGACTTTCTCAACCAAAGTCGTGCGCCTGATCCTAAGCTTTTCAGCTGCACGGGCAACAACACCCGACGCTTCATCCAGTGCTTGTTGAATCAAGGTCTTTTCCAGATTGGCCAGATAGTCCTTCAAATCAACACCATTGACAGGCAGCAGCGCAGGAGCATCGACGCCAAGTACAGGCGGAGCAACAGGCATCGAGCTGTCGAGCGCAGCCAGATTTTCATCACCATCATCGATATGTCGGTACTTGTTAGGTAACTCCTGCACACCAATCACGTCATACGGATGTGTAATCGACAATCGCTCTACCAAATTGGCGAGTTCACGGACATTTCCCGGCCATTCATGGCGACACAGGCTCATAATAGCGGCCGAGTTAAACCGAATCGAGCCGCGCTTTTCAGTTTCCATTCGGGATATTAGCTCGTTCATCAAAAGCGGGATATCTTCCACACGCTCTTTTAAAGACGGCATTTCAATTGGGAATACATTGAGGCGATAATATAAATCTTCTCTGAAAGATCCATCGACAATCATCTCTTCCAGATCTTTATGGGTGGCAGCAATTACTCTTACGTCACTCTTAAGCGTTTTATTACCTCCTACCCGTTCAAATGTTCGCTCTTGCAGCACCCGCAGAATTTTAACTTGCATATTGAGGGGCATATCACCGATTTCATCGAGAAAAAGAGTCCCTCCTTCTGCCAGCTCAAAGCGCCCGGCCCTGGCTGTTATGGCGCCGGTAAAAGCGCCTTTTTCGTGACCAAAAAGCTCACTTTCCAGTAGCTCCGCAGGGATCGCACCGCAGTTAACCGGTACAAAAGGCTTGTTTCTTCTGTGAGAGTTATAATGAAGATTGCGAGCAACAACCTCTTTGCCCGTTCCTGATTCACCAGTGATCAGAACACTCACGTCTTTATCCGCAACCTGAGACATCAACTCTCGTACATTGTGAATACCGCGACTCGTTCCTACCAGGCTCCTGAATAGCTGAACTTGCCTTTGCTGGCCTCTTACTCTGCGACTCGAAAACTGCTCACGGAATACTTGTGCTCGATACAAACTATCAATGGTTTTGTTGTAATTGAGAGGGAATTCCAGTTTTGCAATGACCTTCTTGCGCAGCTCTTCGTCAACCGCGTCTAGTGAGCTGTCAGCAGAAACCAATACGGGTATGCCTGCATCCAGGCCATTCAATGACTCCAAGAAGCCAGGCATTTTTTCTGCCCTAGAGTCGATAAAAACTAACGATAACTCTTCGGTGGAATCAAACTCATTGTTAATACACTCTAGCCAGTCCTGAGTACCGCACTCGACCACTTCTTCGTCCAAAAACTCAAGAATAACCCTCAGATCACGACGCAAAAGCGGGTCATCGTGAATTAACAAAATCTTCATTTCCTTCCGCATGGGACAGCAAACCCTTATCGTAGTTATAAATATATTTGTTATTACTAATATTGTAGAAGTAATTGATATTGAAGATCAGGAACCCGACAATCACCACAAGGAACAATAAGCTAAATTTCTAAAAAATCAGTAGCCTATAGCGAGTTCTTATTACTTATATGAGTATTAAAGTAGGTAAAACAGGATTGGTCAAATTAATGACGTATATTTCAACAATATAGTGTCACAGGCACGTAAAGAACGTTTTTTTGGCGTATAAATAGTGCAATATTTGAGCAGCACAGGGAACGGCAGCAGGGTCAGTAACCTGACGACTGTATATACTGGCTAATCGCATTTCGCTCTTTGTGCAACTTCTTCAACTCATGCCCCAACTCCATCTTTCGCTCCATATTTCCAGCGCTTAGGCGATCATAAACAGATTGTAGCTTAATAAGAAGTTGACTTAGCGCTTGGCGATCTTCCTGCGCAGCGGCTGATGAGACGCACTCACTGATAATATTTTTGGCAGACAAATCAAGTCTGGCGACCTCATCCCAGTCAGCCTTTTCCAGCGCAGCTTCCAGATTGCGAATAAATACCGCCAGTTTTTCAAATTGTTGATTCATAAACTCTCTCGAAGGAATAGTCTTAAGCAAGCTGGCGAAACACATATTCAACCAAGCAATGCTTTCAGTTTAATTCGATAAAAGGTTATATTCCACTAAACGATTAATGAAACCTGCTTACAAGAACGGATGCTCTTATATGCAAACATTTTTAGATTGGCTAACTGGCTACCATCCCTACTTACCCTCAGTAATAACCACTACGGTCGTTCTTGCGCTATTAATTGCGACCAACCGGGTCACACTGAACAGGCTTTCCAAAAATCAGGGAAAGCTACTCCGTCAGCAGCTACTTATGATTGTCTTCACGTTCATAGGCATTATTGCAATCCTCATATCATTACCGATCAGTGATGCAATCAAAGGCCAGATATTCAGTTTACTCGGCATTATCATCAGTGCTGCTATTGCACTTTCTTCTACAACGTTTGTAGGTAATGCAATGGCAGGGTTGATGTTAAAGGGTGTAAAGGTATTTAGGATAGGAGACTTCATCCGTGTAGAAGGACATTTTGGGCGAGTGTCTGAACGAGGGTTACTGCATGTTGAGATTCAGACCGAAGATCGAGACCTCACCACCCTTCCCAACCTGTACTTGGTAACAAACCCCACCAAGGTTATTCATGTCGAGGGCACTGTTATCTCAGCTGAGGTCAGTCTTGGGTATGACGTCAACCGAAAAGCAATCGAAACGCATTTATTGGAAGCCGCAGTACTGTGTGATTTAGAGTCACCCTTTGTTCAAGTTATATCGCTTGGGGACTTTTCCGTACTCTATCGAGTTTCGGGTCTCCTTAAAGAGGTCAAAAAAATCATTACCGCACGCTCTGAGCTGCACAAAAACATTTTGGATACTCTTCAGGGCAATGGTATTGAAATCGTATCGCCTAACTTTATGAACACCCGCGCATACAACCCAGACCATCACTTTATAGCCCGTACACAAAATAGCACCACAACAAACGAAAGCCCTAATGAGGTCGAAATAGAAAGTATTTTATTTGATAAAGCTGAGCAAGCAGAAACACTAGGCTACATATCAAAAAAGCTCAAGCGGATATCAAGCGGGAAAGAAAAGCTGGTAGGCATACTGGCAAACACCACAGACGAGGAAGAGATCAATAAGCTACAGCATAGAATTGAGCACCTTGAAGCCATTGAAACAAAACTCACCAACTTTAAGTCAGAGCTGGATAAAGAAAATCAGACTAAAAAATAAAAAGCCCCTGCTTCAAAAAAGCAGAGGCTTTGCTTTACAACCAGTTTGAACAATAGAGAGTAAGTCTCTATTGTTCTTGCTAGCCATTACCCAAGAAACTTAATCATGACGCCCGCAGCGACTGCCGACCCGATAACGCCAGCTACGTTCGGCCCCATCGCATGCATCAATAAGAAGTTCTGAGAATTGTTATCCAAGCCCACTTTGTTTGACACACGTGCTGCCATAGGCACCGCAGATACGCCTGCAGAGCCAATCAGCGGGTTTACTTTATGAGTGCTAAACACATTCATAAGTTTAGCCATTAATACGCCTGTAGCCGTACCAACAGCAAATGCAGCCATACCGAGGAACAGAATGCCCAACGTTTGAAGGTCCAGGAACTTATCGGCGCTTAGCTTTGAGCCCACTGAAAGACCCAAGAAGATTGTCACAATATTGATTAAAGAGTTCTGAGCAGTATCTGAAAGGCGATCAACAACACCAGACTCTTTCATCAAGTTACCAAGACAAAACATACCAAGTAAAGGCGCAGCATCAGGAAGGAACAACGCCACTAGGATTAGTACCGCAATTGGGAACAATATCTTCTCAAGCTTGCTTACTGTGCGGAGCTGAACCATTTGAATTTTACGTTCTTCAGCTGTGGTTAAAGCATTCATGATTGGCGGCTGAATAACCGGAACCAGCGCCATATAAGAATAAGCAGCAACCGCAATCGCACCTAACAAATGAGGAGCAAGCATACTTGATACAAAAATAGACGTTGGACCGTCCGCACCACCAATAATACCAATGGTAGCAGCCTCTTCAATTGTAAAGGCCATGCCATCAATACCTAAGCTCGTTAACAAGGCAGCACCTAGAACGGTACCGAATATGCCAAACTGAGCAGCAGCACCCAACAAAATTGTTTTAGGGTTAGCAAGCATAGGACCAAAATCAGTCATGGCGCCAACACCCATAAATATAAGCAGCGGGCCAACCATTGATCCAATAACAACATTATAGAAGTTAGTAAGCATGCCATTAGCGTATCCATGATCAGTTGCAATATGTTGCGCCGCTGCGACTGTTGCACTATCAGCATGTTTATATGCATCTTTAAATGCATATAACGCCTCATTTGTCATACTCTGACCAGCTTCATATGGCACTTTCAATACATCAGATAAAGCCAGCAAAACTTCAGGCTTCTGAAAATGAATAGCGTTTTCCACCGCCGACAGAGCAAGCCCGGCTTCTGGAATGTTGGCAAGAATACCGCCAAAACCAATCGGTAATAATAGCAATGGCTCGAACTTCTTCCGAATCGCCATGTACAGAAGGACAAGGCAAATGATGATCATTGCACCCTGACCTAAAGACAAGTTATACAGACCACTACCGGTCCATAAGTTAAGTAAATTATCCATCGATTTATAACCCTATTACATAGTTAATAGCGTGTCGCCAACTGCAACAGAGTCGCCAACTGCAACATTGATGCTACCGACTGTACCAGACTTAGCTGCTCTAACTTCGGTTTCCATCTTCATGGCTTCAAGAATAACTAATACGTCGCCTTCCTGAACGGCTTGACCAGCAGATACAAGTACCTTGAAGATAGTTCCGGCCAAAGGAGCAGGAACAGGATCACCACCGCCCGCCGGCATTGGTGCAGCAGCAGGAGAAGCTGGAGCCGGAGCTGCGCTGCCACCCGCTGGCGCTACAGCAGAAATATCTCCGCCTTCTTCAACCTGAACTACATAGTCTTGACCTTCAACAGTCACAGTGTAAGTCTCTGGACCGGTAGATACCTTCACTTCATTACCGGTAGGCACTGGCTCAAACGCATCAGGGTTACCACGGTTTTCAAGAAACTTCTCGGCAACTTGAGGGAATAACGCATAGCTAAGTGCATCATCGATGACATTCTCAGCCAAGGTAAAGCCCTTATCTTTGGCCAAGGTTTCAACGTCAGATATGATTTTATCAAGTTCATTTTCCAACAAGTCAGCCGGACGGCAGGTAATCGCTTCTGCACCATCAAGCACTCGATCCTGAAGTTCCTTGTTATATGGTGCAGGGGCTGCGCCATACTCTCCTTTAAGGATGCCTTGAGTCTCTTTAGAAATAGACTTGTATCGCTCACCGGTTAAAACATTGATAACCGCCTGAGTTCCCACAATTTGTGAAGTCGGTGTAACCAATGGAATATGACCAAGATCTTCACGTACACGTGGTATTTCTTGAAGAACAGCGTCAAATTTATCTGCCGCACCCTGCTCTTTCAGCTGATTTTCCATGTTGGTCAACATGCCACCCGGAACCTGAGCAACAAGAATACGTGAATCAGTACCACGCAGAGCACCTTCAAACTTCGCGTACTTCTTACGAACTTCACGGAAGTAAGCAGCAATTTCTTCTAGAAGTAACAGATCAAGACCTGTATCGCGATCAGTACCTTTAAGGGCAGCAACGACAGTTTCTGTTGCCGAGTGTCCATAAGTCATAGACATGGACGAAATAGCCGTATCAACTCGATCAACACCCGCTTCAATTGCTTTCAGGATAGCCATATCCGACATACCAGCGGTTGCGTGGCAGTGCAGCTGAACTTCCAGGTCTGTCTCCTGCTTAAGGCGAGAAACCAGATCAAAACACTCATATGGAGAGATGATACCTGCCATATCTTTGATTGCGATAGAGTCTGCACCCATATCTTCAATCTGTTTTGCCAGAGAAACCCATGCCTGAGTATTGTGAACCGGGCTGGTGGTGTAAGACAGTGTTCCTTGCGCGTGCTTACCTTGCTTCTTAACTGCTTTAAGCGCAGTTTCAAGATTGCGAGGGTCATTCATTGCGTCAAATACACGGAAAACATCGACTCCGTTTACTGCTGCACGCTCAACAAATTTTTCAACAACATCATCAGCATAGTGGCGATAACCTAACAGGTTCTGACCACGCAACAACATTTGATGCTTAGTGTTAGGCATCGCTTTTTTGAATTCGCGAATTCTATCCCATGGGTCTTCCCCAAGAAAACGGATACATGTATCAAAAGTAGCACCACCCCATGATTCAAGGGACCAGAAACCTACTTTATCTAGTTTTTCTGCGATTGGGAGCATGTCGTCAATACGCATGCGCGTTGCAAATAGTGACTGGTGAGCGTCACGCAAAACAACGTCGGTAATACCTAACGGTTTTTTAGCATCTGTCATTGCATTCAAGCCTTCTGTTAAAGGTTTATTCCGTTGTATCAAACTCGCTACTTATGGGCGCGAGCGATATTTTGCAACTGCAGCTGAGATAATAGCCATCAGTCGAGGGTCGTTCATCGGAGTGGCAGGTTGAGGTTGAGCTGGGGCAAGCGGTACTTCCGGTGCCGGCGGCTCAAGTTTCATTGCCAACTTCGACATAATCGTTGTAGCGCCGATCAATACGATGAGAAATACGAATACGAACCCCATTCCCACTGCCATTAATTCGAACGCTTGAGACATCAATGATTCAGTCATTATTATGAAACCTGTCGTTATGTTTTCATTTTTGCGGCGAAGCAGAATTCACTAGGGTGCTATTCATTTAGAAATACTCCCTACGTCATTTAGAAGTACATTTCTTTATAAGAAGTACGACCTCTTAATAACGAGCACTATTTCGCGTGAAAAATCTTGGGTAATGTACCCATTATCCAGCATGTAAGCAACTAAAAGAGCGGTACAAAGGGCGTTTTCAAACACTATCTATTTGTTTTTATTAGATATAAATACCATGAATATTGGTTATTATATATTTGCGTATCACTTATTACCCCTTTCTATCTAAACCCAGTAGCAACAAACAGCAACTGCGCAGCTAATTATTCAGGCAAAAAAAAAGCCACCCATATGGGTAGCTTTTCTATTATGGCGCGGCTGGGAGGATTCGAACCTCCGACCGCCTGGTTCGTAGCCAGGTACTCTATCCAGCTGAGCTACAGCCGCTTAAACTTTTTAAACTAGAACATGCTGCCTTATAACAGCTTAAACTAGAACATACTGTCTTATAACAGCCATTCAAACTATTGCATTTACCCACTTATAACCACGATATAGAAATCAGAAGAAATAATGGCGCGGCTGGGAGGATTCGAACCTCCGACCGCCTGGTTCGTAGCCAGGTACTCTATCCAGCTGAGCTACAGCCGCATGCAATGTAGTAAAACGAATGGCGGAGAGGGAGGGATTCGAACCCTCGATGGGCGTAAACCCATACGCCCTTAGCAGGGGCGCGCCTTCAGCCACTCGGCCACCTCTCCGTAGAACGCGGTGCATAATACCACAATTATTATAAATTCAAAGTGCTAATTTATTTTAATTTACTTAATCTTAAACAAGCCTGAAAAACCGCCCCATAAACAGGGGCGGCCACCCAGAATTACTCGTCGTCGTACTGAGGATTCGTTTTTTCTTTCTGAATCCTTTGATAGATCTCCTCGCGGTGCACCGCGACTTCTTTTGGCGCATTGACGCCAATCCGAACCTGATTCCCCTTAACGCCCAGCACTGTCACTGTAACGTCATCCCCAACCATCAGTGTTTCTCCCACACGACGGGTCAATATAAGCATCGCTTATCTCCTTACGTAGATATTAGACCTGTTCCAAATATTAAAGCATTTCGTACTGCTTCAGTTAAAAAGGGTTTCAGAGTAATAATTATTATTGACCAAAATCCCAAGTAAGGATTAATCAGCACCCCTCCCAAAGGCCTGGTGCCAAAAGCTTGCTTCCGACAAATTAGCAAGCTTCCTCAGAATAACCGTGAGAGAAAACCCCCGCTCCCACTTCATCAACTATAGCAGCTCTTTTTTGGTTATGTAAAAGCGTCCGCTAGAACTGACACACCTTAAGCTACCATTTACTCTTCACTTAACTCAAAAGAACTGTGTAAAGAACGCACTGAAAGCTCCAGATACTTTTCTGCAATGACGACAGAAATCTTGATTTCAGACGTAGATATCATCTGAATATTGATCCCTTCTGCCGATAATGCATCAAACATTTGTGTCGCCACGCCAGCATGCGAACGCATGCCTACGCCGACAATTGAAACCTTGGCAATCTTATCATCGCCTGAAACCTCTCTTGCACCAAGCTCGCTAGACACTTTCTCCAGAATAGCCTTGGCTTTGCTGTAGTCATTGCGATGAACCGTAAAGGTGAAGTCGGTATGATTATCAGCCCCTACGTTCTGAACAATCATATCAACTTCTATATTGGCATCACTCACTGGCCGCAATATCTTAGAAGCAATACCTGGAATATCAGGCACGCCCTGAACCGTTAACTTGGCTTCATCACGATTAAACGCAATACCTGATATAACCGGCTGTTCCATATTTTCATCATCCTCTATAGTAATCAAAGTGCCTGGGCCATCCTCAAAACTGGAAAGAACCCGAAGTGGTACATTATACTTACCTGCAAATTCAACGGCACGAATCTGTAAAATTTTCGAGCCCAGGCTCGCCATCTCTATCATTTCTTCAAATGTAATACGATCCATTCTACGAGCACTATCCACCACCCGAGGGTCAGTGGTGTACACTCCATCTACATCAGTGTAAATCTGACACTCATCAGCCTTCAGGGCAGCAGCCAGCGCAACACCTGTAGTATCCGAACCTCCACGCCCCAAGGTAGTAATATTGCCGTTTTCGTCTACCCCCTGGAAACCAGCAACAACCACGACCCGACCCGCATCAAGGTCTTTACGCATATGTTCTTCATCAATGGTTCGGATACGCGCTTTAGTGTGAGAGTCGTCAGTCGTAATTCGAACCTGGCCCCCAGTGTAGGACCTGGCTTCACAACCGCGTTTATTTAACGCCATGCTTAACAGAGCAATGGTAACCTGCTCTCCAGTAGATACCAACACATCCATCTCGCGAGGAGTCGGCTCATCCATAATTTCATTTGCCAAACCTAACAGTCGGTTCGTTTCACCACTCATTGCAGAGACCACAACGACGATATCATGCCCTGCATCCCTGAACGATTTGACCTTATCTGCAACTGCTTCGATTCGCTCGACGGAACCTACGGACGTACCGCCAAACTTTTGAACATATAATGCCATTACCTAATTCACTTCCTATTTAACAGTACCTAAACAAGTACTTAAAGCCCCAAAAACCGACTCAATATTCCTTAAATCGAACTCAATGCGCTATCAGGCGCCTCTCTATAATTGACCTTCAACCCAACTCTTAACCATATCCAAAGCATCTTGAATCTTGTCAACATCACTACCACCGCCCTGTGCCATATCTGGGCGCCCACCACCTTTTCCTCCGACAATGGCAGCAGCCTGCTTCATTAGGTCACCGGCTTTTAACTTACCTGAGATATCTTTAGTCACACTGGCAACCAGGGTAACCTTACCACCTTCATCTGATGCCAATAGCACAACAGCCGTTCCCAACTTGTTTTTAAGTTGATCTGCCGTATCCATAAGTGTTTTTCGGTCAGCGCCTTCCAGGTTTGCAGCCAGCACTTTAATATTTTGAACATCGATTGCCTGACCTGCCAAATCATTACCTGCAGAGCTTGCAAGCTTTGCTTTCAGTTGCTCAAGCTCCTTCTCCAAGGCTCTATTCTTATCCAGAACCCCTTTAACCTTTTCAGTGAGATTATCGCGACTTCCCTTAACCAGTGAGGCGACCTCCTTCAACTGACACTCACCTTCTGCAACCCACTCTTCGGCTGCTGCCCCCGTCAGCGCCTCAATGCGGCGAACACCCGCTGCAACACCAGACTCGGATGTGATAACAATACTACCAATATCCCCGGTTCGCTTAGCATGCGTACCACCACACAGCTCAACCGAGAAAGCATCCACCCCCATACTCAGCACGCGAACCGAGTCACCATACTTCTCACCGAATAGCGCCATTGCGCCTTTTTCACGAGCGCTATCCATGTCGGTAATATCTGTTTGTATCGCAGTGTTTGCGCGAATGTGCTGGTTGACCATACGCTCCACTTCTTTCAGCTGATCAGGCGTTACAGCTTCGAAGTGCGAAAAGTCAAAACGTAGCCGCTCTTCGTTAACCTGCGAGCCTTTCTGCTCCACATGCTCTCCCAGCACCTTGCGCAACGCTGCATGAATCAAGTGTGTCGCAGAGTGATTCAACGCGGTCGCCTTACGTTTTGCCTGATCCACGACGGCAACAACCTGCTGCCCTTCAGACAAGCTACCAGAGACAACCCTCCCAATATGAAGGTGATTTGAACCTTCTTTCTGGGTATCTGTCACTTCAAACTCGCCTCCATCCCAGCGGAGTACACCCCGGTCACCGACTTGTCCGCCAGACTCGGCATAAAAAGGAGTTTCACTTAAAACAACGACGGCCTCTTGCCCTGCATTGGCTGCTGACGGTTTGCCTTCTACAAAGACAGACCGAATCGTCTGTGCGGCCTCTAAATGATCATAACCGGTAAACGCAGTTTCGCCCTCAATCACCAGGTTTTCATTATAATCAACACCAAATTTACTTGACGCTCTCGCCCGCTCCCGCTGAGCCTCCATCGCCTTTTCATACCCTTCCTGATCCAGCGTTAAACCCCGCTCTCTTGCAATATCATTCGTTAAATCGACGGGAAATCCATACGTATCATAAAGCGTGAAAACGGTTTCTCCGGGTATCACTGTGCCGCTCAATGCTTTGATATCCTGCTCTAACAATGCAAGCCCTTTATCAAGCGTCTTTGCGAACTGCTCCTCCTCTTGCAACAATACCCGCTCTACCTGAGATTGTGCTTTAGCCAACTCAGGATAAGCCTCTCCCATAATATCAACTAAATGTGCAACCAGCTTGTGGAAGAAGGCACCTTGCGCGCCTAACTTATTACCATGACGAACAGCCCTGCGAATAATACGGCGCAGCACATTTCCTCTACCCTCATTGGAGGGCATAACGCCATCAGTTATTAAAAATGAACAGGAGCGAATATGATCTGCAATCACTCTTAATGAAGCCTCAGTGGTTGCAACACCACCCAACACAGAGGATGCCTTCTGTAGCAAATCCTGAAACAGGTCGATCTCGTAATTACTATGTACCTCCTGCATAACCGCTGCAATTCTTTCCAACCCCATACCGGTATCTACAGATGGTTTGGGCAACGGCTGCATTTCACCATTAGCCGTACGGTTAAATTGCATGAAAACAACGTTCCATATCTCTATATAGCGGTCACCATCCTCTTCTGGAGTACCTGGCAAACCGCCTTCAATATCTGGACCGTGATCGTAGAATATTTCAGTACAAGGGCCGCATGGCCCGGTATCTCCCATCTGCCAAAAGTTGTCAGAGGCATACTGAGCCCCCTTGTTATCCCCAATCCGAATAACCCTTTCAGCGGGAACACCCATATCATTCGTCCAGACATCGAACGCTTCATCATCCGTTGCATACACGGTCACATATAGCTTGTCTTTCGGAATATTCATCCAGGACTCAGAGGTCAAAAATTCCCACGCAAACCGGATAGCCTCTTTTTTGAAATAGTCGCCGAAGCTGAAGTTTCCCAACATTTCAAAGAAGGTATGATGACGAGCGGTATACCCGACATTTTCAAGGTCATTATGCTTACCCCCCGCCCGAACACAACGCTGAGAACTTGTCGCACGAACATAGGCTCGCTTTTCGCGCCCTAAAAAGGTGTCTTTAAACTGATTCATACCCGCATTGGTAAAGAGTAACGTTGGGTCGTCTGCCGGAACCAAAGAACTACTGGGCACAACTTCATGCCCATGCTGATTGAAGTAGTCAAGAAACGCTTTACGTACCGCTGCTGTTTTCATAAATAGAACCGTCTGCGAGCTTTTAGTTATAATTTAGAGTCCAATAGTATGCACAAAAGGCAGTTTAATAACCCCATCAATGCCATTCAAACTTAAACGAAACTGCTCAAGTTTTTGCTTCAATCTGGCACCCGTTAACACCGACTGGAGTTTGACGATGTCTCTACGAAGTTAGATTTGTACTGCACTTTAAAGAACTGCGTACTCTACCATATAAAGTACTGAGTAAAAAATTGCCAAATCAAAGATTTTTTCATCTTTATCGCATACCGTGTCCCGGCTTTCCAAATACATGCTCAACAATAAAAAAAGCCCGGCTGTCATGCCGGGCTATTATATATATTTAAAGACCTGTAATCGGTTCTACCTTCAATACAGTTCTACTTTGCAGCAGAACTCAAGAGACCTACAATCTTCCCAGTAGCGTACTCATATACTCCTGCATTTGCTCAAGAGGAGTAGACTCAGCCAGTTCGACAGGTGCATCTTCGATGCGGTCATTTACCATTTGATCGAAAAGGTCTGAAACAAGCTTCACTGGCTCAGCGAAAGCATTGGCTTTATCAAACGCGGCCTGCAAACGGTCAAAGAAGTCAGCCAGGGGATCAAACCGGCCACCAAAGTCTACTGTGCCCGTTTCCGCGCCGCCTAAATCAGCAATTTGCTGATATGCTGATACCTGCTGAACAGAGGTTTGAGATAGATTCACAGAGAAGCCAGCAATTTCCTGCCCATCAAACCCAAGTTCCAATGCACTCTGGAATGCTCCCTGAAAATCTCCAGAAAAGAACTGTTCAGACATGCCTTCAATCTGGAGCATCAAGTCGTTAAGCGCTTGTATCTCACCCTCATCAAGCTCACCATCTACAGAGTAACTATATTGCCCACTCTGATATTGCCCCACCAATTGGCTTGACTCAAAACCAAATCTATCTGAAGACAGTTCGCCTCGCTCAAATGACGCTTGAATTTGCTCAAGGTTAAATGAAACCACGTCACCGTCTTGCGTTGTAATCTGAATAGCGGCACGCTCTGAGAGTGAACTAAAAGAACTGTAACCGGCATTTATACCTGAATTTCGATTCGCAACGCCTCGATCAGCTGCATTTACTTGATCGTTTGTTGTCTGTTTATCATCAACTTGCTCGTTACCCTTATCTTTAGATGTCGCACTAGGCGATGTTAACGCCTGCTCAGCTTCGTCGTTGGCGTCAACCAAAGACTCAGCAGCACCTCCATTGACGTATGTGTCAACAAAACCATCAATGCCAGTGTTTATCTTCTGAAAACTCTGATTGACATCATTGTCAAGTTCATCAGTCATCAAGCCAAGACTTTCTATCTGCTCCCTGGCTTGGCCAAACCCGATTTCGACACCTTCCCTTGCCTGACTCAATAAATCATCGAGGCGCTCTGGAGACGCACCAGCGTCAGCCTCTTGCTTAATTCTATCTTCTACAAAGCCAAGCACATTATTTGCCACATCATCGACTGATGGCGGCTGAAAAGCAGGCGCGAAAGAAGAGGTTACTTGAGAAGACCTTGCGCCTGTAAACTGTACTTCAAGCTCTTGCTCAAGAATCTTTACGCCTTTTTCATGACTGGAAAATGAACTACTTGAAAAGCTCAGTGACACTTCATAAAGCGACACCTGTACTGAGTTTTGCCCGTTATTTTGATCCTGCAGCTGCCCACGATGGTTACCTAAATGCTTGCCTTGGTTTTCGTGCTGTTGAGTCGTCAGTTGACTCGATAGTTCGTTAAACCGTCCTAATAACGCTGAAACTGAATTCATCGTTTTTACCTCAATTCTAGAAGCTATATTGTTATTCTATGCTGCGTGGGTTGAGCCGCTCAAAACACATTAAGCAAACTATTCTTATGGAGCTTAACGTCAACATCTGGTAAAACTTTAGGAACTCTTTATTGCTAAAGCTCACGCTATTAAAACAAAATGGAATCAAGCCACATTGCAAGCTTAGACGAAAACATAAAACCAAAGTATCGTTTTCACAAAGCGCTCAGACCATTTTCATTCCCTGTTGCGCTAATTACCTGTAGCTTAGGTGTCGTTGCGGGGTGGACTATGAGCCTTGGTACACCTGAAACAGCAGCACTTGTTTTACTTGCAGGGCTGCTGTTGCAGGCAGGAGTCAATCTCATTAACGATCATACAGACCTGAAGAACCCTGTAATAAAGCCGCACCTCAGTTCTGCCGACATACGCCAAATTAACCTTAACTATAGAGTTGGCTGGCTGTGCTTTACCTTCTGCTCAGTAATTGGGCTGTACCTAACGTATCAGACCGGCATCTTTCTTTTAATACTTGCGATTATTGGCGGCTTCGGAGCTTTGTTTTACACAACCGAACCCGTTCATTACAAGAGACGCGGGCTAGCAGTCATCTTGGTATTTTTTCTAATGGGCGTTCTAATGGTTTATGGTGCCTTCTATGCGGTTACAGGTATTCATTCCGTTGAGGTAGTCATTCTATCTATCCCGGTGAGTTTTTTTACGTCTGCTCTGCTTTTGTCCAATGAGCTACGAGACTATGCCTCCGACAAAAATGAAGGGCTTAAAACACTCACCGTTCGTTTAGGGCTTAACACTGGGCGAAAACTCTATGCATTTTTGATTGCATTAGGCTTTATATCAGTCGGGATAATCATTTCAGATCAGCAACTATGGATTCAGAGCCTCGCTTTGATACCCGCGTTAGTTCTCTCATTTTTTGCGATTTATATCGCACTGGTAAAAGCAGACCTTAACAACCTTCCCCCTATGACCGGGCGTCTATACCTTGTCTTTGGGTTAGGCCAAATAGCGGTGTTGCTACTATAGACTTTCGCTTTTTGAGTTATGAGACAACCTAAACGCATGATATAGTTGCCTCCCCCACAGCGAAGCTCCGCTGATTTTCAATTAGTATTGGACTTTTAATAGAACTATGCCAAAAGTATTCCCTGAAGAAAGCAGTCAGATTTCTAAAGCACCACTATTAAGACGGCTCGTAGCCATGCTTTATGACACATTAATATGCGCCGCATTAATGCTGGTCACTACAGGTATCTATATGGCGATTAGTGCCAGCATTATTGGCACAGAGAATTACAAGGAGATGGCTGAGGCGGGCTCAAGAAGTAGCGACCCCCTGCTATCCTCAGTCCTGTTTATTACCCTTTACCTCTTTTTTGGCTATTTTTGGACTAGAACGGGGCAAACACTGGGCATGCAAGTTTGGCACATACGCATACAGAACAAGAATGGAATTTCAATCAGCTGGCTACAAGCACTTTTACGCTTTATGATGGCGATTATTTCATTTGCAAGCTTTGGGCTAGGTTATTTGTGGATGCTGGTCGATAAAGAAGGCATGACATGGCATGACCGGTTTTCAGAGAGCGTCGTTGTACGCATACCCAAGAACAAAGAGTAATTGCGTCAGCCTTCAGTTATGGCGAGCAAATAACGTGACTCCCGGCCTAACCGTTATCTGGCCCGCCTTAGCAGGTAGAACCCTAACAGTAAGCTGACAGTGATTGGCGCAAGGGTTGCGATAATCGGGTCGAACCCGAACACCAGGCTTGATGGGCCTAATAAGTCCTGCATATATTTAAACAAAAGCCCAACAATAATACCGGTGAAAACCCTGAACCCCATGGTTACCGATCGCAACGGGCCAAACACAAACGAAATCGCAACCAGTACAAGAACAGCAGTCGTCAGCGGCCTAAGCACCTTCTTCCAAAACGACATAAGATAAACGTTAGCGCTTAGACCTTGTTCAAGCAGGTAGTTTGAATAGGTATACAGACCACTGATAGATAGATTATCCGGTTTAATAACAAGCACTCCCAGTACTTGAGGCGAAAGCTCGGTGCTCCAGTCTAGCTGGTGGGAGCGAATAACAGCCGTCTCTTCCTGCGTTACATTTGTTTCACTTACATCCTCAAGCAGCCAGCTTTCACGCTGATAAATCGCCCTTTTTGCAAATACTGCTCGCTTAAGCCACCCCTCTTCCGAGTATTCAAACAGTGAAACACCATGCAGCTCACCATTAGGCTCAACAGCATTAAAGTGCATAAAAGTGTCACCTTCCCGATGCCAAATGCCGCGCTTTGAAGCTAAACTTGAATCTGTCCCCTGCGCAACCGCTCGCTGGCTTTGAGCAATTTTTTCGGTATACGGCGCAACATACTCCCCTAACAAAAGCCCTACTATAACGATGGCGATTGCAGGCTTCATTGCTGACCAGACAATTCTACGCGTCGACACCCCTGCAGCACGAATAATCGTTAATTCACTATTGTTAGCAAGTGCCCCCAAGCCAATCAGGGAGCCGATAAACGCGGCTAATGGCAGGTAATCATATATTCTTCTGGGCAGCGTCGTTAAAACAAACACCATCGCTTCGGTCACTTGGTATTCGTTTTTTAACTCCTCAAGCTCAGCGATAAAACTGAAAACAAGATCAAGTGATAACACAACCAATAAAACCAACAGCATTGCAGCCGCAACGCTTGAAATAATATAGCGATCCAGTTTACGCATTTCTGGACCTCCATCGACGAACAATCGCACCTTTACCCAGCAGCCCCATCGCTATAGCGAAGAACAGCAAGTGCACCCACCAAACACCCACCCAGGCTGGAATTTTTTCTTTACCTAACGCATTGCGGGCGACGATAAGCAATCCTAAATAGGTTATATAGATCAACATTGCCGGGAACAGGTGAAAAAAGCGCCCCTGACGAGGATTCACTCTACTCAGTGATATTGCCAGCAGCGTCACAATAGGCACCAGCATTGGCAGAGAAATACGCCACTGCAATAAGGCAGTGTACTTGGGGTTTGATGAGTCCCAAAGCTCTAGCGTACCAATAGATTCGTCTTTTCTTCCTCTACGTTCTTCTGGTGGTTCGGCTATTTTTAATCCATATGACTCAAACTCAATAACATTAAATTCAAGCTCGCCTGGCATTCCCTGAAAACGTTTGCCATCGTGCAGCACAAGAAAACGGCTCCCGGTGTTGGGGTCGACATACTGAGTACCGGTTTCTGCCGTGGTTAGGACTAACGACTTCCCATCCGTCGTTTTTTCCGAGATAAAAACACCTTGCAACTCTTTTTTGTCATCACTTAATGCTTCTGTATAGGTAACACGCTGGCCGCTTTTAAGGGCCTGAAAACGTCCCGGGGCCAACATTTCAAACTCCGTCAGTTTTGACTGATCCCGGAAGATTTGCTCCACATTTTGCATCCCCCATGGAGATATAATCAGACTCATGGCCCCCACCAGGAACATCACTATCAATGACGTACCCATCGTTAGCATGACCAGTCGGCGTTCACTCATTCCGCAGGCAAATAGTACCGTCATTTCACTTTCAAGATACATTCGGCCATATGCCAATAATATCCCGATAAAAAGCCCTAAAGGTAAAATCAACTCTAGAAAGCCGGGCATCCGGTAGCCCATCAAGGTAAACAGAACATCGGCGGATATTCCGCCGGAAGCGGCCTGAGACAGGTACTTGATAAATCGGCCACTCATAAAAATAAGCAGCAAAATACCTGACACCGCAAACATGCTAGTCAATAGCTGTTTAGCCAAATAACGGAAGATAATAAACAATCAAATATTTCCTGGAGTCGTTGCAGAATGGCATATACCAGTGCAAGCCAATTCTTTGTTTTTTTATTAAATTTAGCTTATTGCTTTTCCTAAAACCAGCCCCATAGTCTAAAGGCTAACATATAACAGCGTAATCAATAATAGCCGCATTTTAACTGGAATGAGTTATGAAAAATACCTGTGTTTAACGTAAACTTTGACGAAACGTACAAACCGAATTTAAATTACCCTCTCATAACTCGTTTTTTTGCAGTTACAGCTAATGTAGTTACAGTTAATAATGTATTTGATCTCCCCAGATACGACTACCGCCACACACAGGAGCACCAATGAAATACTCTTTAGAGAAGCGCGCACTCGAAAAACAACAATCAGACTGTATTGTTCTTCCTTTATTTGAAGACCTTCAATTATCTCCTGCCGCCAATTATGTTGATCAGTCAAGTGGCAATAACATTACCAAGATTGTAGAGCGGAAAGACTTTGATGCAAAAGCCGGTTCAACAATGTTACTTTCAAGCGAAAGCGAGCAGCACACACGTATATTGCTAATGGGACTCGGCAAGCAGGATGCATTTAACCCGGCCACACTTAAAAAGTCAGTTCTTGCTGCCACCAACGTTGTCAAAAACACCCAAACCAAAACAGCACTTTTTGCCTTGAGTGGTATCACACTGCCAGACTACAGCAGCGCGTGGCTGGCGCGGTTTTCTATTGAGGCCATCAGTGATGCGCTTTATGTATTTGATGAGTTCAAAACCCAAAAGGCCGACAAAGTTACACTCGATGCCGTTTCATTTTATTGTGGTGAAGACATAGACGACGCATTGGTTGAGCAAGCCATTAAAGAAGGCAGCGCGATTGCTTCTGGTGTTTCAGTTACCAAAACACTTGGCAACCTGCCCGGCAATATTTGCACCCCCACTTACTTGGCCGAAAAAGCCAAAGTCATAGCCAAAAATAACAATGCGATCTCTACCACCGTTCTGGATGAGAAAAAAATGGCATCGCTGGGTATGCACTCTCTGCTATCAGTGTCAGCTGGAAGCGAGGAACCTGCTCAACTCATTGTCATGGAATACAAGGGAGGTAACGCATCAGACAGGCCTCATATTCTGGTAGGAAAAGGCATCACATTCGATAGCGGCGGCATCAGTCTGAAGCCCGGCGAAGCGATGGATGAAATGAAGTATGACATGTGCGGAGCCGCAAGTGTTTTCGGCACCATGACCGCAATCGCAGAGCTGCAACCCGCCATTAACGTTACTGCGATCATTGCTGCAGCCGAGAACATGCCCGATGGTAAAGCCACTAAACCTGGGGATATTGTCACCACGCTTTCCGGGCAGACTGTAGAAATTCTTAATACCGATGCAGAAGGCAGACTCGTTTTATGTGATGCACTAACCTACGCCGAACAACATCACAACCCAGCCTCAATTGTTGATATCGCGACATTAACAGGCGCATGCATTATTGCTCTGGGGCATCACACAACAGGGCTGCTTGGCAATGATGACAGTCTGGCCGACGAGCTTCTAAATGCAGGTACGAAAGCCGCAGACAAAGCATGGCGACTGCCATTGTTTGATGAGTATCAAACTCAGCTGGACAGCAATTTTGCTGACATGCAAAACATCGGCGGCCGCCCTGCAGGTACCATTACCGCAGCTTGCTTCCTATCTCGCTTTGCGAAAGAAATGAAGTGGGCTCACCTTGATATCGCAGGCACGGCCTGGACGTCAGGCAAGAACAAAGGTGCAACAGGCAGACCCGTGCCGATGTTAACCCAATACCTGCTAAACAAGGCAGGCTAACCTGGTCGGGCGTTACGCAAGCTATTAACATTACAAAAGCTTTCATTGTACGAACTATCATTGTACGAACTACCATTCGTACAAACTATGTTAGTCTGGAACTATGTTAGTCTGGAACTAGGTAGCCTGAGTAACGCCCGCACGCCGAACCATAGAGATTAAGTTGCTGGACTTCTCAAATACACATCGACCCCAAATTATGGCCAAAGCAGACTTTTACATTCTTAATAGTAGCGACCATCGTTCTCGACTTGAGTTCCTCTGCCGCCTAATAGAAAAGACCACGAAGCTAGGTCATAAAATCTACATCCATACAAACAACGAACAACAAGCAACCGATGTAGACGACTACTTATGGACATATAAAATTGAGAGTTTTCTTCCTCATGACCTCAGTACCGATGCGCCTCCCTCGGCTCCAGTTACAATAGGTTTTTCCAACGACTGCCAATACCACAACGACTTGTTGATCAACCTTGCAAGTGAACTTCCTGCTTTTTATAAAAACTTCGAACGAGTCGCAGAAATTGTCACTCAGGACGATAAAACCCTTAAAGAGCTTCGCAGTCATTATCGGCAAATTAAAAACGATGGTATCGAGGCACTTATTCATGATTTTAGGCAAAAATAACACTGCATACTCACGGGAAGGCGTGACACGAACGTATCATTTATAGAGAACAGTAATCAACGAACTTTGAAAGCAACACAGCGGATATTCTGGACAACCACATGGACGACATACCACTACTAAAAGACATCGTTACAGATAACCAAACAACCACAAGCCAGGTCAGTAAATCAACACCTGAAAAAGACTCAGAAACAGCCTTCTCGCCCCCCAACACTAGAAGTGAGGGCAAGGAAAACCCCTTCTTACCTTACGAACACTTGGCAAAACTGGCACTGGAGAGAGAACAATTCACCCAGAGCCTTGAGGCGTTTACTGAGAACCTAAAGCATGAGCAGCCATATCGAGAACGGACACCTAAAGCTCAGCGCCCCCTAACATCCAACAGTAATGATGTTATTGTGCGAACCATAACAAGCAATATAATCAAGCAATTAAGACCTATTATTGAAGAGAAAGTCGCTTCAGAATTGGAGCGCTATTTTGAAGACACCAGTGAAGGCGCTTAACTGTATTTTTTGTCACAGCCACGCTCATAAATACTGTTCAACGGAACGGCCAAACGCTACCCGTTCATTGAACAGGCATGTATAATGATGCGATTTTTCCCGCTCAGGGAATCGCACACTCTTCCAAACTAATTAATACCTTTGCAGATGATATTATGGAAAAAACTTACCAGCCAAGCGAGATAGAACAAAACTGGTACAACACGTGGGAAAAAGCCGGCCACTTCAAACCTTCCGGTGAAGGTGAGTCATATTCAATCATGATTCCACCTCCAAATGTCACCGGCAGCCTTCATATGGGGCACGGTTTTAACAACACCGTTATGGATACCTTGATCCGTTATCATCGAATGCAAGGCCGGAATACACTTTGGCAACCCGGCACCGATCATGCGGGTATCGCCACTCAAATGGTTGTTGAACGTCAACTGGCCGCTGAAGGTGTCACTCGTCATGACCTGGGTAGGGATAAGTTTTTAGATAAAGTCTGGGAGTGGAAGGAACAGTCAGGCGGTACAATTACCCGCCAAATCAGACGTTTAGGGTCCTCTGTCGATTGGAGCCGTGAACGATTCACAATGGACCCTGGGTTATCAGCAGCCGTTCAGGAAGTATTTGTTCGCCTATACGATGAAGGGCTTATCTATCGCGGTAAAAGACTGGTTAACTGGGACCCTAAACTGCACACCGCAATTTCTGATCTGGAAGTACTCTCCGAAGAAGAGACGGGCTCAATGTGGCATTTCCGTTACCCTCTTGAGGATGGCTCCGGTCACTTGGTCGTTGCAACGACCCGTCCTGAAACCATGTTAGGTGATACTGCCGTCGCGGTGCACCCCAAAGATGAGCGCTATGCCGATTTAGTAGGCAAGAACATACGCCTCCCCATAACCAACAGGCTAATTCCGATTGTCGCGGATGACTATGTAGATAGAGAATTCGGAACTGGTTGTGTGAAGATCACCCCTGCTCACGATTTCAATGACTATGAAGTTGGCAAGCGCCATAACCTCGCCCTGATCAATGCTCTTGATCGCGATGCGAATATCTTGCCCGAGTTTACAGTCATTACCTTCGACAACTACGAAACCCAGCACGGTGAAAAAGCACCTGAAGCCTATGCGGGACTAGAACGCTTCGAAGCCCGTAAAAAGATTGTTGAAGAGCTGGATTCATTAGGCTGCCTGGAAAAAATTGAACCTCATACTTTGAAGGTTCCTCGGGGAGACCGTTCTGGCGTCGTTATAGAACCCTGGCTAACCGATCAGTGGTATGTCAAAACAGAGCCTCTAGCCAAAGAAGCCATTAAAGTCGTTGAAGACGGCGACATACAATTTGTACCTAAGCAGTACGAAAACATGTACTTCTCCTGGATGCGAGACATTCAGGACTGGTGCATTTCCCGCCAACTATGGTGGGGGCATCGAATCCCTGCATGGTATGACAATAGCGGCAACATTTACGTAGGTCGCAATGAAGAGGAAGTACGTCAAAAATACAATCTTGATGCAAGCACAGCCATTCATCAGGACGAGGATGTACTTGATACCTGGTTCAGCTCTGCCCTGTGGACATTCTCAACACTAGGCTGGCCTGAGCAAACCAAAGAGCTTGAGACATTTCACTCGACTGATGTTCTGGTTACAGGTTTCGACATCATATTTTTCTGGGTTGCCCGAATGATCATGATGACAACCCACTTCATCAAAGATGAAAATGGCAAGCCTCAAGTTCCTTTCAAAACCGTGTACGTACATGGTTTAGTGAGGGACTCGCAAGGCGCCAAGATGTCAAAGTCAAAAGGGAACGTCCTTGATCCGCTAGATATTATTGACGGTATTGATCTGGACTCGCTTCTAGACAAGCGAACCTCTGGCATGATGCAGCCAAAGATGGCCAAGAAAATTGCCAAACAGACAAAAGATGAATTCCCGGAAGGCATCTCTGCATACGGTACCGATGCACTGCGTTTCACGTTTTGCTCACTTGCGTCAACGGGCCGCGATATCAAATTCGATATGGGTCGCGTTGAAGGTTATCGAAACTTCTGTAATAAGATATGGAACGCTGCCCGTTACGTGCTAATGAACACCGAGGATAAGGATTGCGGACAACAAGGCGGCGACGTAAATCTTAGCTTGGCAGACCGATGGATTGTTTCAAGGCTACAGCAAACCGAGCTGCAAGTTGCCAAAGCAATGGATAATTACAGGCTTGATCACGTCGCTCAAGCGATATACGAATTCGTATGGAACGAATACTGCGATTGGTATCTTGAACTTTCGAAACCTGTGCTTTGGGATGATAACGCCAGCGAAGAGACACTTAGAGGCACACGCCAGACCCTGGTTAGAGTGTTAGAAACGATACTACGCCTTGCTCACCCGGTAATGCCGTATATTACTGAAGAGATCTGGCAGCGCGTTGCGCCATTGTCCGGCAAGTCTGGCGAAACCATTATGACTCAGCCATACCCTGTCGCAGATGAAAGCCGTATTGACCAAGTGGCAGATGGCGATATTGAGTGGCTTAAAGGCGTTATTGTTGGCGTGAGAAACATTCGGGGTGAGATGAATATTTCACCAGCCAAGCCTATTTCACTCATGCTTAGAAACGGCACAACCGAAGATCAGCGCCGCCTTAATGAGAATGAAACCTTCCTTAAGTCATTGGCTAAAATAGAGAAAGTGACCTGGCTCGGTAGCGAAGAAGCGCCGCTTGCCGCTACTCAACTGGTAGGTGATATGGAAGTCCTCGTTCCGATGGCAGGTCTCATTGATAAAGAGGCGGAAATCGCTCGCCTAAGCAAAGAGGTTGAAAAGGTATCTAAAGAGCTTCAACGAATTCAGGGCAAGCTTTCGAACGAGAAGTTTACCAGCAAAGCTCCTGAAGAGGTGGTTGCTAAAGAAAAAGCTAAGCTCCAAGATGCACAAAGCAGTTACGACAAGCTACATGAGCAGCTGGAGAAAATAAAGGCGATATAGCCCATACCAGGGTGGGCAAAAAACCCACCCTGTCTATTTTCCCTCCCTGCCAGCCTCCAACGTCATTTACCCTTCCCACTCATTGTTAAACAGAACTATGGCAGATAAACCCACTATTCATATACTCGGGCCCGGGGCACTTGGCAGTTTATGGGCAGCAAAGCTTTCGCACGATAATGAAGTCATCCTGCTAGTCAAACCAGATGTGAATAAATCTCTCTCCCCCAAGCACCATTCGTTTCAATTTATAAATCAGAATGAGGCAACGACAATTACCTTGCCTTGCGAAGGTTCCAGCACCTTGCCTTGGGAAGACGGTACCCCCTTCTCTCTTAATGACACCCCAATCGATACACTCTTAGTGTTTACCAAGAGCTACGACACACTGAAGGCGGTGCAACAATTGACAAGTAGAATAATACCATCAAGTCGTATCGTGCTTTTTCAGAATGGCATGGGCAGCCAACAGGAAGTGACTCAATTACTATTCAACAACACGGTTTATGCCGCATCCACAACCGAAGGTGCCAACCGCCCTGACAAACAAACGGTTATTTATGCGGGCAAGGGAGAAACCTGGGTAGGCCCAATATCAAACAAACAAAGCCAGCTCGATGCCGAAAAGCTATCAGCTCTCCTCTCAAGTTCAGGCCTCAACGTATCCAGTAGTGATAATATATGGGAGAAACTGTGGCTTAAGTTAGCAATCAACTGCGCGATCAACCCTTTCACCGCCTTGTTAGATTGTAAAAATGGCGAGTTAATCGGACAAACACTATTTGACTCCAATATAACGCCACTCTGCAATGAACTTTCAGAGGCCATGCTAGTCAACGGCGTAACCGTAAGCGCGTCTGAGCTCCAGTCAAAGGTCATCGATGTCATAAAAAAAACGCATCAAAACATTTCTTCAATGCTGCAAGATGTTCGAGCAGGAAAACAAACCGAAATCGAATATATCAATGGCTATATTGAACAGATAGCACAGCAAAATAACCGTAAGTTCCCCACAAATCTATTTCTACTAGAAGAAGTAAAAAGAAGATTTTAAGGAAGCTATTTGTGAAGCTGAATAGGTTTATTCCTTTATTACTGCATACAGACTTCCAAAAATCCAGGCAGCTATTAGCCCCCTCCTCAACGCTATTCACAAGAGTATTATTTAACTCTATACATCTAAACAATAAGCGCTAGAGCTAATTCAGATAATTTGTGTTAATTCAATATTAACAAACAGCGATGATCACCAAGCAGCGCTGTTTTTTAGTTGGCAAATTGGCCTAAATTTTAAAGGTACCCACTACCGCCTGTAACGAACCGGTAAGCCCCGACATCTCTTTACTTGCACTCAATGTATCGTTGGCGTTGTCAGCAGTCTCCTGCCCCAAATCAGAAATCAGTTTGACATTATTATCAATATTGGTCGCCACCGCACTTTGCTCTTCTGCAGCACTGGCTATCTGATGGCTCATATCAACAATTGACGATATACTTGAAGCAATGCTGACCAACGCTTCAGAGACCTTACTGGACTGTTCTACGGTCACGTCTGTCGTTGTATGGCTGCTCTGCATAGAGCTCACTGCCTCTTTAACCCCTTTCTGTAAACGTTCGATCATCGACTCGATCTCTTCCGTCGACTTTTGAGTTCTTTGGGACAAGGTTCTCACCTCGTCAGCAACAACCGCAAACCCCCTACCTTGCTCCCCCGCTCTTGCCGCCTCAATAGCCGCATTTAGCGCAAGCAGATTGGTTTGCTCTGCAATGGCCCTGATTTCTACCATAACCTGGCTGATATCTTCGCTATCTTTGCTTACGCGATTAATGGTATCAACCGAACGCTTGATCTCTTTAGAAAGATGGTCAATTGAGGTTAGCGTCTCATCAACCACCAATTTGCCGTTGTTGGCTTCTGTATCCGCCCCCATCGCTGCATCAGACACTGTCTGTGACGCTGAAGCCACTTCCTGAACAGTATCAACCATTTGGTGCATCGCTTCTGATATTTGGGCAGTTTCGTACATCTGCTTCTGCACAGCGGTACTATTGGATACGGCAGTGACATTCACTCTTTGCGCCTGATGATCGACATCAGCTGTTGTACCAGTTACCACCTGGATAAGCTGCCTCATTTTATCAGTCATATTGTTAAATTCAGTGGTCAGCTCGCCCATTTCGTCATGGGTATATTTCTCCAGACTCACCGTCAGATCCCCGCTAGCAACTTTGCGTGCAGCACTGGTAAAACTCGCGATGGTGGTTCTAACTGATACCGAGAAGCCCATATAAAGGTACACAATCACCGCCAGCAGTAACCCCAGTACAATGAACATCACCATCCGGGCCCTGGTTTCTTCTGCCAAGCGGTTTTCAAGCGTATTCGCTACATAATCAAGCAGGCGTTCATTAAACGCGGTGAATTTGCCAATTTCTGCCGAAACCAGCGAATCAAAATCTCTCCATGGTTTCTCAAGTCTCATGGGCGTGATAATGTCCAGGTCTACGCTATCCTGCACCACAATAAGACTTCCCTTGATCTCTTCAGCATGAGCACTCAGCTTAGATTCAACCTCAGTGCTCGCCTTTAGAGCAACTTCCAGAGAGGGCTCCAATGACGTGTTAACGCTTGTCAAACGATCAAAAATCTCGTTCAGCAGGTCACTCATCGTGTAGTTGACCGTCCCATCATTCAACGCAAAGATACCGATACTTCTTGCTTTCCCCAGCACCTCTTTGGCATCGATAACTGACCCACTTGATAGCTCCAACAAAAGCTGAATATCTCTGGATGAGTCCTGCGCAAGCCCAGACACTTGCATTGAGGTTGCGACCAAATTGCGTGATTTTTCTACAAAGGCATCGTAATACTTGAACTGATTACCAAAGTCATTTTCGAAACTGTCTTCTACTGCCATTCGCTTCCAGTCAGCAGCCAGTCCCGAGACCTGATTTTTCAGATCACCATTTAAGTCAAACTCAAACTCCATTTCGTCCAAATCTGAGATTAATGCGGATATATTCTTACGAATCTTTAACGACGTTTCATCAAGACCTTCAATCGGGCGCAACTTTGAAACCGTGCGATAGTCACGGTAGTTTATCGCCTCTTGCACAATCATGTATGACGAATGGTAGGCTTTTAAACCATCCACTTCATTGGCAACCTGGCTAATTGATTCATTTAACTGACTAACCAGCATGTAAGTCAGTCCTCCAATGGGGATTAGCCACAGCACACTGATGAGGGTAAATTTATAAACGTAAGTCAGTCTGTTCATCAACGCCATTGCAGGCAACAACAGATTTTTCACACATATTCTCCAACAAGTGAACAGAATCAACTCTTCAATCGTTTTATCGGCTTATTCTTATTAGCGTTTGATATTTTTAGTAATTCTAGCTTAAATATCGAAAAGTGCAGCACATCTCAAGAAATTCAACATTTTAATCTGCTGTCACTCGTGCCCTGGTTATAGTATCGGCTACAACAGGTAACGGTTAATGCATTTTTTATTTCATTTTGTAAGTAACGTTTTTGATCATAAATTAATTATAAAAAATAATGTCGAGATTCAGGAGCTACCTGCATGCGCTTAGGTATTGACCTAGGAGGCACCAAAATAGAGCTGATAGCACTGGCGCCTGACAATAAAGAAGTATTTCGGAAGCGAATTGCCACCCCACAGAACGACTATCACGAAACGCTCAATGCACTAACCTGTTTGATCTTTGATGCAGAAACACGTCTAGCTACAAAGGGCACTGTGGGTATTGGCATACCCGGCACATTATCACCTGACCATGGTCGGGTTAAAAATGCCAACTCCGTCTGTTTAATCGGCCAAAATCTAAAAAACGATTTGGAAGCAAAGCTCTCACGTCCCGTTCGTATAGCCAATGATGCTGATTGCTTTACACTATCTGAAGCAAGTGACGGCATCGCCGAATCTTACAACACTGTTTTTGGGGTGATTTTAGGTACCGGTGTAGGTGGCGGAATATCGGTCAACAAAACGCTCTTAAGTGGACCCAACGCAATAACCGGTGAATGGGGGCATAACCCGCTCCCCTGGCAAAATGCACATGACCTGCCACTTCCCCCCTGCTACTGTGGAAAATCTGGCTGCATTGAAACTTATTTGTCTGGGCCTGGCTTTAAACACAGCTATATCTCTCAAGGAGGGCAGGATCTACCGCCAGAAAAAATAATAGCATCACTCCCTGACGATAAACTGGCCAGCACTGCGTTCAAGTATTATGTTGACCGGCTGGCTCGCTCCCTTTCGACCGTAATCAACCTGCTAGACCCCGATGCTATCGTGTTGGGTGGAGGGATGTCTAATATTGATTCTCTCTATCTCCCTGTTAAACAAGCGTGGTCATCTTATGTGTTTTCAGATAAGGTCAATACTCAGCTACTAAAAGCGCAGTATGGCGACTCAAGCGGTGTCAGAGGTGCTGCGTGGCTATGGACCCTGGATGAGGCTAATAGCTATAGCGTAAAAATTGATTAACCGCGAGTTAAAGAGTCCGAAAAAAACATATACAGCCTGGATATATAACTATTTATGTCAACAACACCTTCCCCACGCTCTAATCCAGCGCCTTCAATAAAGGCTATTGAGTCATTACTTGATCGCTTTATTGCGCTTTCACTGAAAATTGATCTCTCCCTGCCAAAAGTGGAGTGGGATAAAAACTGGACATCTGAATGCATCGTAGACCCAACCCCTGACAATCACGGTTTGGTACAATGGAAACCTGCCGTTAGAGGTGAGAGCAGAATTTTTTCAGCGCTGGAAGGCGCATTGGAAACAACATTCCACCCTGATATCAACCGTTATTACGGGCACTATTGGTCTGATGGTATCGTCGTATCTCATGAAACCGGAGAGATGAGCCTCATTCAGATATGGAACTCACAAGACGAAGAGATGCTCAAGCAGAACTTGCTGGGCCACGCTTTTGCCAAGAAGAAAAATCGCCTGCCGCTGACGTTATTTATCGGCTGCACACAGGATGATCAAATAATCGCAATAGATAATGCGAGCGGAAATATTGTTCTGGAAAAGCCCGGCTTCGCAGCACATCAAACAATAGCCACTGACTTGGAGGCATTTCTCGGTAGCGTAACGCCGACGCTTAAAGCATATAACGGTTAAACCGTAGTGATAACAGCAATGGCAAAAAGGCCTAGCCAGAGAACCATACTCCTGCTTAGCAACCCTCGGACACCTTCAATTCCCTTCGAACCGTTATCGATGAGGGCATCTCGCCCCATACCAGAGTGAACCTCCGTTCTAACATTAAGGCCATCCAGTGCGCTCGACGCCGAGCGCTTTAACACTGTTGCTGTCTCAGTAGAAAAGTCTGCGAAGTTTAGAGTGCACTGGCGAATCGTATTCTTGAAGTCACCCATAAGCGCAAAGCTTAACGCCAACAATCTGGCAGGAAACCACTCCGCAACCCAGGACACTTTTACCGCCATAACTTTTAACTTGTGAGATGAGTGTTGAGCCAGAATATTTGCCACCCTCACCACAATAGCAAACGCGGGACCAGCCACCATAAACCAAAACATGACCATAAAAAAGCGGTTAAAGTTGTGGTACAAAAGCGCGCTGGATACATCATTTTGCATTAATACCGGGCTGCGTAAACGGCGCTTATTCGCGCGAGAGAGCGCCATATGCATAGCCCCCGCAGACTCAAAGTCCCCTTTCCTCCACGCACGCAAATAAAGCTCCAGCTTTTCCTTAAACCCATTGGAACCTAGCAACAATAGCAAAACGAAGATCTGCAACAGCAGCGAAGGAATATTCCAGAACTCATCATCGATAAGAAAAAACAGCAGATAAAAAAAGAAGAAATAAGCCGACAGGATAAGCATCAACACAGCGAAAGCCGCAGTTGAAGATTTCGCCATCATCGAGAACTGCTTAGGCCTTAAAACTTGCAGTGTCATCCTGTCAAACCAAACACTCAACGGCAAGTCCAGCTTTTGTTGAAGAAAATAACTTATCAGCAGCGCAACAAGACTCATCACCAGTTCTCCGCTTGTTGACTATACAACACGGGAATCATCGCCTGTCCCATCGCTTACCTGCGCAAAATACCCGGTCCAGTCAAACGCTGCTCCAGGGTCTGTTTTTCTACCTGGTGAAATATGTTGATGGCCTACGATTCTATCCATACTAATCGCTGGATATTCGGCCATCAAACTGCGTGTAATATCTGCTAGTACACTGTATTGGTGACTGGTATAAGGAACATCATCCTCGCCCTCAAGCTCAATACCAATAGAAAAGTCGTTGCAGTTTTCCACTGTTTGAAAAACTGAAAGACCGGCATGCCACGCTCGTTGGTTAAACGGCACAAACTGAACCACCTCGCCGTTTCGCTTAATCAGTAAGTGAGACGAAACCTTAAGGCCTTCAATTTCTTTAAAAAATGGGTGCAGAGAGTGATCAAGTTGATTGGTAAAAAAGCGTTCAATATGGTCTCCCCCATATTCCCCAGGAGGCAAACTAATATTATGTATGACAAGCAAGTTTATTTCAGTATCGGCGGGGCGTTGATTAAAATTAGGGGACGCTACACGTGTTACACCGTTTAGCCAACCATCGGTTATGCCTTCACGGACGGGAGTCGATACGTTGCTTTGAACCTGATCTATCGATTTAGATCTATCAGCTTTAGCCATGTTTTTTGCAACGTGGCTTTTAGTGCTTGTATAAACCATAACAACAGAACAACCCCTTCGCGACTTTTATGTAATTACCTACCATAGTATTACAAAGGGGAGGGATTACAAAGGAGCAGTATTACAAAGGAGGCGGATTACAAGCAAAGCAGGTTTCACGCGTAATAGCTCCGTAAACACCTTACACTGGGCATACCAATCAACGTCAACTATGCCAAACCTGCTCTTTTGTGAATATTAGTCCTGTCGGTTATTTCTCAAATTACCAATCACAGATTCAAGAGCACGATCAAATAACAACCCATCATTGAGGATGTTAACCTGCCCCTGCTGAGCCATCTGCAACAGCTCCTGTTTATTCTTGTCCGCTATTTTAATTCCACTGCGGTCAACAAAGATATATTTGCCAGTGACTCGAATCAGCGCTGCCAGTTTGCATCGAACAACTTTGTCGCCTTCATTAAACTCAAGCCAAGATCCCACGCGTAACGACTCAACCATCTCTGTCGCAACGGCATCAATCGCAGTTTCGGAAATTGTTTTAACTACCGGCTCTGCATTCCCTTCATCTGGCGTCACTGTAGCGCTTGAAGCGACAGCAGAATCTGGGGCGACAGCAGAATCTGTGCTGGCTGCAGAGTCTGAAACAACCGTATGATCTGGAGTAACGTCATGACTTGAAGTAACGTCATGACTTGAAGTAACAATAGCCTCGGCCGCCTGCTTTTCATGGGCGACTTCGCTTCGGGCTGGTTCGCTAGTGCTTGGCGTTTCAACCTGCCCATCCACCGCATTCAGTATCGAATCAACGTCATCCAGAACCGAATCAAGGCTACTATTTATTGCATCTCGCTGGTCGCCCTGCTCATGTAATTCATTCTCGGAGTCTACTGACTTAAGCGATTCAGAAAAAGGCGACGATTGAGCTTTTGACGCCTCTCTATCTTCACGCAAAGGTGAAGCAGAAGTGGCCAGCATCTGAAGTGCATCGATATGCAACCCTTCAAGCGACTTAAGGAGCTCACTGGCCTTAAACTGGTCAAAAGAAGATTCACTCAGCCCTGCTCTAATGCGCTTAAGCAAGCCCGGAATAAGTGACAACAAATGGCTTCTGGCATCTGGCATGCTCTGATCTGGGCATACACTCCAAACCAGATTTTCTGCCACCGTTAAAGCGCTCGCCCACTCTGAACTTTGTTCTCCGTGTTTCAGGTAGGTCAATGACATATACTGACCCCAACCATCTTCCAGCAGTGTTAAGGCTGACTCGGGAACATCTTTGTTGGCAATAATCTGTTCGATACTCTGCTGAACAAGGCCTTTTGCACTCTCATTTCTTGCCTTTCCTTCTTCGGCATCACGGGTTCTTTGCTCTATAAGCTGGCCACGTCGACTTTCGATATCAAGAAACCGGGTAAATTCCGACAGCAGCGACTCAAATACACTAAAGTCATTGTCAAAATCATCCAACAGGTGCTGAACAATGCTTTCAACTTTCTCTTTCAGAGGGTCTCGCGAGCCTTCTGGTTTCTCATTCCAGCCAATAGCCGCATTGGCGATCTCGTTCAATAGTTTCCGGGCCGGATGCCCTCCTTTATTGAAGAAACTCCGATCCAGCATCGCAACTTTCAGCATTGGGATCTGTAGGCGCGCAATCAACGCCTTCATTGTTGGCTGTAATTGACGATCATCCAATATGAACTCAAACAGCATAGATACCAGATTGATGACATCTTCATCTACCTTTTTGAGCTTTGGCTCTTCTATTCCCGACGCCCCCATCTGATCAATCAGGAGACCTCTGAAATTCATAACGCTAATCGCTCCGCCCTCCCCTTCAGGGACGGAAAAGCCTTGCTGCACATCAGATAAGACCGATACTACCTGATCCCTGCTTACCTCTGTATAGCCCGTCGAACCTGCGGCATTCCCACCAGCATACGCCATGTTTCCAGGTTGGCTGCTGCCTCTTGAGTTAAGCATCTCTCGCAAGCTTTCAAATAAGTTACTATCTTCTTCTATGACTTCACCCGTATCACCATCGACCAGGTTGGATCGATTATTAGCCTGCGTCCCGGCTTGATTTGAACGGGAGTAATTGCTTGATGACCTGGTTCCAGTTCTCTTTTCGCTCGACCTTACTTGCTTAAGATCAGGCATAACACCATCATCAATAAGCTTCTGGTTCACCAGTTTGTACACTTTTTCAATATCGTTTAAGACATATCGTTCAAATAGCTTAAATACGATTAGTTTTGCTTCAATATCCACCTGCAAGTCTTTACACCCATTCACGAAACTATGAACAAGAACTTCTGGACTTGCTGGAGTATGCGCCTGATCCAGCTTGGTATGCGGTAAAAGCGTTTGCACTCTAATTTCATAATGGTCGATAGATTGGCCGCAAGCACTTCGGGTTTTGCTAACCATTCCCTCAATCGCAACTCGCTCTTCAAGCTCATCATTTTGAACAAGACTTAATGAGTCAACACTGGAAGGCATTTCAGCACTGGTAAGGCCACTGAGCTTGTAGCGCCCTACCTGATTAAAGGATCTGACCACAGATTGCAGCATCAGCAACGCTATTTGCTTACGTTGAAGTCGCACTTCTCTCATCGCATCGAAGTACTTTGCCTGCTCGCCATTGGAACCTGCTTTATCGGCCAACTCAAAAAGAGCATCATCGGCATTGTCGAATAGCTGGCGTAGCAATGTCTTGAGCTGCCCAATTGCAAGATCCCGCACCTTCGATAAGGGCGCAGGAAGTGAGCCAGAAGAGTTACTGCCGTCAGGAACGGCTCTCAATTTATCAAGGTCAACTACATTATGATTCTGCGTCATATTGATTTCACTGTAAGAAGCTATTACCAGATCCCAATCCAGTCACACTCAAGAGAAAGGACACGCTTTATTTCACTTTATTTTACAAATCATTTTTCCACCTAATTTCAATCTTTTATAGATCATCTGTGTCAACAAATGTCACGAAATGTCACTTCGAGACATGGTTCACAGTTTTGAAACCGACCTCCTAAAGCTCACTCAATGACTTAAATAGCTTAGCTGATTTGTGGCAGAGCAAGACTCACTATCTCCTTATTGGCTGAAAAAACTAATTCACCCACCTCTTTGGGTCTTGTATAGTCTAGGCATCATTGTTAACCATCAGCAGACCATGTCAAACCAGAAAAACACACAAGACGTACACACGCAGACTAAAACCGGCCGAAACATGGCGATTATTGCCTGGGTCATCGGGATGATATTACTTACACGCTTTTTAGGCGTGTGGGAGGACAATCAGCTCAACCCGAACAAATCATTATCTGGGATTTCATCCAGTGACGCTCAAATAGAAGTGGCCCTAGAAAGGAATCGTTATGGCCATTATGTATTTGACGGCAAGATCAATGACCAATCAGCTACTTTTATGATTGATACGGGCGCCACAGATGTAGTCATTCCTAAAGCGCTTGCAGATGATCTAGGGCTAAAATCATATGGCCGCTCAAAAGCATCAACTGCAAACGGTATTATAACGGTCTACAACACGACCCTCGAAAAAGTTAGCATTGGGCCAATAACTCTTTATAATGTCCGCGCCAGCATAAACCCGGCAATGAATTCAGACGACGTTGTATTAATGGGGATGAGCGCGTTAAAGCAACTAGAGCTAAGACAAAAAAGTTCAACACTCACGCTGATTCAGCATTAGGCCCAATACGCCCCATAATTACGACGTCCTAAAACAGACAATCACTTTACAAGTCAGATATCACCTTATGACCACTATATTGCGCTCCGCGATCATCCAAAATGTCACCTCAGCTTTAGAAGAAGATATCGGTAGTGGTGATATTACGGCCATGTTGATCCCCCAAAATACTCACGCAAAAGCCAATATCATTACCCGGGAACACTGCGTTGTTTGCGGTATAGATTGGGTCAACGAAGTGTTTAAACAGGTTGATGAAACTGTGCATGTTAAATGGCATGTATCAGAGGGTGATTACGTTAAGCCCAATACAGTCCTCTTTTCACTAGAAGGGCCTGCCCGAGGTTTGCTGACAGGGGAACGTGCCGCACTTAATTTTTTACAGACACTGTCTGGTACTGCGACGATCTGCAAAGAGTATGCATCATTGGTATCCCACACCAACGTGAAGCTGCTGGATACACGGAAAACAATTCCAGGGCTAAGGCAAGCACAGAAATACGCGGTTACATTTGGGGGCTGTCACAATCACCGCATCGGCTTATACGACGCATTCTTAATTAAAGAAAATCACATAATGGCCTGCGGCTCGATCCAAAAGGCGGTTGAGAGTGCTCGCGCTATCGCACCAGGAAAGCCTGTGGAAGTGGAAGTTGAGAGTATGTCTGAGCTTGAACAGGCACTAAAAGCAAAAGCAGATATTATCATGCTCGATAACTTTGACAACACATCACTTGTCAAAGCCGTTGCAATGTCATCAGGTACCGCCAAGCTTGAAGCATCAGGCGGGATTAATAAAGATACCTTGGCAGCCATTGCAGAGACCGGGGTAGACTACATTTCTATAGGAGCACTGACCAAGGATTGCAAGGCTATTGATCTTTCTATGAGGTTTTCGCTCTAACTTAATGGAAAATAAGTAATAAGCGACTTATTCTAGACTACACTAGGTTACATAATGATACGCTTTGCTTTAGCACTATAAGTTGATTTCAGATTAAACTGGTCAAGATTATTGGATTGAGACCTTTGCACAACGTTACGAGCGAAGCAACGACATAACAAAAAAGGCGAAAAGCGCAACTTATACACAATAAATGAGTATTTAAGTCATTTTTAACGATGTATTTGTGAGCGCAATAGTCGTGAAAAAATCTCAGAATAATAAGATGTGCGCGATTTAAGCAATTGAATACGCCAAAAACTGAACTCGTTACGAGCAATGGATGCACTAAAGATGACTACCGGTAAACTGTCGGAGTTAAATATAAGCAGGTGGTTCTTACCTATTAAAGAGCACCCTCTTAGAATGCTGGTTATCTTTGTAACCTACTTGGCACTTGCTCGACTGTCTATTTTTATCACTCTGCCTGACTCTCCTATTTCCCCATTGTGGCTACCTGCCGGATTTTCACTGGCAATGCTTTTTATCTATGGTGACAAACCACTGCCTGCACTTTTTTTAGCTGCGTTAAGCGGTTCAATTTCAGGTTATTATTCTGCTACCAGCAGCTTACCCGATGCACTTCTGCTGACTACTTCGTTTGCCGTGCTCAATACCTTGCAACCCTATCTCATTTATCACTTTTTCATCAATGTCACCAATGCGTCATATCCGTTTGATAAAGATCGAAATCTGCTGGCCTTTCTTCTCGGATCACTATTGGTCATCGTCACAACTTCATCACTGTTTTCAGCGCTGACAAACCTTCTGCAGCTCAACAATGATATTAGCTTCACACTAAAGTTACTGGTTTTCACATTAGCGGACTTTTCGGGCATTTTGTTTATTACTCCCCTGGTACTTGCCCACCATCACTTCCGTAACGTTCGATATATTTCGGAAAAGTTGCTCGAATGGAGCGCCTGGTTTATTGGCTTGGGGATGATTACCTACCTTGCGTTTTATCAGGGCATTCAAGGTATTTTTTTGATGCTCCCCTTAACCATTTGGGCTGCGACCCGATTTAGCCAGCCTGGCTGTACGTTGGCCGTATCTATTACACTGTCTCTGGCCTTTTTCGTACTCATCTATATTGAACCCATAAACCCAGCATCCGGCCTCTATGACCAAGTCATGCTGGAGATATTGTTGGCAATCATTATCGCCGCAACGCTTTATGTCAGTGCGTTATTAGAAGAACGCCAAAAGGTCGCCAGCAAACTGGAAGATACCGTTCTTCAACGAACTCAGGAATTGCAAAAAGCCAATCAGGAACTGATCGATGAAGTGTATGTAAGAAAACAGGCAGAGAAATCATTCCGCCGCTCTTCACGTCGCTACAAGGCACTTATCGAGACCGCAGGAAGCCCAATTGTTGTTATTGACACCCAGTACGTGATCAAACAGTGGAACAGCGAGGCCGAAACCCTATTCGGGTATAGCCGAGATGAAGTAATCGGGAAAAACTATATCGACTGTTTTGTTCCCCAGCACCATCAGGATGAAACGGCCTGGAAGATCACTAAAGTTGTTGAAAGCGGTGGGGGAAAGGAGAACCTCGAAAGCGAAGCCCTGGCCTTTGATGGTACATCACACTCCATGCTTTGGAACATCAACCGCATTTCCAATTCAGATGACGAACCCGCTCAGGTTATATTGATAGGGCAAGACATCACTGAAATAAGAACAACTCAGGATCAGCTCCATCACCTGGCCCACTATGACATTCTTACTGGCGCGGCCAACAGACGCCTGTTTGAAGACCGATGTAACCAGGCACTTAAGCAATCTCTAAGACATCAACACCCTATCGCGCTCATTAATCTCGATATTGATTTTTTCAAGCGAATTAACGATACATTGGGCCATGATGCGGGTGATGAACTACTCAAAGTCATCGCAGACAGGCTGACCTGTTGCGTTCGTAATGAAGACACAATCGCCCGCTTAGGGGGGGATGAGTTTGCTGTTCTATTAGCCGACGTTAACGGAGCGGAAGGCGCAGAACTGGTCGCCAGGAATATTTTAAACGCGATCACCACCCCCATTCCTTTACCTGGGGGAGAATTGGTAATCACTTCCAGTATTGGTGTCTCTCTATCCCCCAATGACGGGGTTCAATACGCAGAGCTGTTGAAAAATGCCGATATGGCCATGTATCAGGCAAAAAGCGCTGGGCGTAACAATATACAGTTTTACAGCCCTCAAATGAACGAAGACATGCAGCGACAACTCACAATCGAGCAAGAGCTGCGGCACGCAATCTCAAACAACGAGTTTAAGCTTTATTATCAGCCAATTATTGATATTGAGACCGGCCAAATAGTCGCCTTAGAAACCTTGCTCAGATGGCAGCACCCTAATAGAGGCCTCCTGAAACCTGAAGAGTTTCTACAGGTTGCTGAGCAAACAGGGCAACTACTGGCCATTGGCGAATGGGCGCTCCAAAATGCCTGTTTACAGGGTAAGGCCGTGCAGGCGATGAGCGAAACGCCAGTACAGATCACTCTTAACCTATCAAACCGGCAGTACAGTCACCCACAACTGGTAAAAACGATTGAGCGGGTGTTGATGGAGACCCGTTTCAACCCACGCTTTCTGGTTTTGGAAATTGAAGAAAACACCATCACCAATAAGCTGGAAGAGTCCGTCACCACCCTTAATAAACTTAAGCAGCTAGGACTAACACTCACCATCGATAGTTTTGGCACAGGCATTTCATCCCTGAGTCACCTTAAAAAGCTCCCGATTGATATCATCAAGATCGACCGTACCTTTATCAAAGGTATTCCAGAAGATGAGAATGATATGATCATTACCGAAACGCTGATCAACATCGCCCACCAGATGAACCTCAAGACATTCGCAACCGGTATTGAAACACGCGAGCAGGAGGCATTTTTGAAGATAAACGGCTGTCGCTACGTACAAGGCTACTTATATTCAAACCCGCTCCCGAGCGAGTTACTGCCGCAGTTGTTTCAGGAAATTCGTAAAGGGCTTAGGCTCAACGAAGGCGAGCAGATATTTTTGCCTCTTGACTAGGGATATTTGCACGAACTGCTGAATACCCGGACATTACAGAAAATGAATGTAAATAAAGCTACCCAATATCGGCGTTGTTTTATCGGGTTTAGTATACCGGAGCCGCTCAAGTCACAGCTGATAGACGCACAAAAAGCACTTAAAAAGCAGCCGTTATTCCAACACTTTAGGTGGGTTCCGCCTCAAAACTTACATATTACACTGCACTTTTTGGGAAACATAAAACCGAATGAGCTAGCAGCACTTCACTCGGAACTGAGTTGTCACAGGCTAATAAACAAACCAATTCCAATAAGTATTGGCTCTATTTCCGGTTTTCCTCAGCATTTTCAGGGGGCCTTCACCTCTCGCTCTGCCCCTTTTCTGGTCGCTAACATTAATAACCATCAGCCATTGCAGGCTTTCTATACGACGTTAGCTCAACACCTTGCTGAGCTCAATTTAACAATAGAAACTAGAACCTATCGCCCTCACATAACACTAGCGAGAACCGGGAAAAAAAGAAATTTGCACCGAAATGACAGGGTTGCACTTCCTCAGTTTTCGTTTGAACAACACGCCAATGTTTCCGGTTATACTCTCTTTGAGAGCACACCAGGAGGGCAACACCCTGTTTATAAACCTATCGGCGAATACCAATAGGTTATTTTAAATTCGGCTCATTGCTTATCTTGATTGGGAGATGCTTCAATAACCTCCCCAAAACCAACGGTACCGTCTTCTTTCACTAAATAAGGCACTGTTCTAACAATCACTTTGCCATTAGCGTGTTTAAGGTTGATCTTCAGTAAACGGTTTTTATCCCCCTTAGAGTCAGCCCCCGCACTTTGCGATGACGGATCATTACTCTGGGTATAGTATACAACGCTTGCTACTGCCAATCCTTTATCCATCCAGGATGTCATAGCAGAACCTAACACTCTGACAGCGATATCTACCGGCACTGGTTGCTCTTTGTTAAGCTTTAATGGCTTTACATCACCATTAGGCAACAAACCAGCAGCATAAGGCTTGGTTCCACCTTCGGACTTAATGTTCTCCTGTGCTGACTTATAGGTATTTGCCATCAGGAAATTAAGCTGCCTTGTCACCTGCTCTTCGGTATAAGCTGCACGATCAACTGAGGTTCCACTACCAGCCGAAGGCACTTGCCCAGGTTTATCACTATCCGCAACAACCGTGGTCGACACCCCTAACGCCGCAGCAACCAAAAAACCAGAAAGCCAACTATTCATCGCATACTCCAACTTCTTTTTATCGTGTCTAAGCAACGTCCTTCGCTATTTAATCCAATATTGCCTTAATATTGCACACATGTACAAACCAAACAAGATCCGTGTGAGCTTTAATGGGCCATAATTAGCTGGTCGAATGCCCTGATCAACGCAACAAATGCAGTAGCATTCAGCGATGAACCTCTAAAATATTCTTCCGCCATAGGCGCAATATCACTGTTGGAAGGCAGTGTTCCCCCCTGCTCTACAATACACTTTAAACGTTCAATGAATACAAACTGAATCCATTCAGGAAAGCTCATGGTATCGATACAGAATGGCTCTGTACTCATTAGCTGCTCTTGAGTGGGTGCCAGGTCTGACCATATATTTAGCCTCCGCATTTCCAACTCAATGTCTAGCAGTAAATCAGCTATTTTTGAATGCATATCGTAACCCTAAATGTTCGTCCAACGTTGTTTAGACTTTCAACCCTCATTCACTAAATCCATCAATTGTCCAATATGGAATAATTCCCGCTATGAACATAATGATAAAGGTTTTAGAATGACCCACCAAGAAAACCCGCTCTCAAACTACTGAGGATAATCATGGAATACCCTACATCTTTAAACTCGCTACTTGCATCCACCGGGCTAAAATACCGCTGGATTAATATTGGTAGAGGTATTCGTAACATGACTCAAGAGCAGTTTGAGTCAATTGAATCATGCCAGTCTGTATACCCCTGGCCATTAAACTATCAAGCGCAATTTGCATTGATTGTCTGGAACCCAAGCCAAGACCAACAGCACACGATCTGGTTTTTCAAACTTCCACTGGATGAACAAGGCCTGATTATTCCCCAGGCACGGGATGCGCTGATACTAGAGCTCCTGGCAATGCTTGGAATCACCACATCGGCACAGCAAAATCAGGGTGCGACATCTGTCTATACCTTTGAACCAGATAATGAGCAAAAAGCCGCTATTCATGCAAAAGTCAGCAAAATTCTTGCAGAGCCACCCTCAACATGGTTCCAGCCAGTCCTGGACTATTTATCAAATACGAATCCCAATACTCCTTGGAGCAGTCTTGGCTTACAGGGTTTTGCTGATATTGTGGAAAGAATATCGGAAAACAAAATGAGCGCTCTACTTACAGATGCAGTAAGTTGGGTAGATGCGCCCGTTTTCGAAGCATTGTGTCATTTTATTCAGAATAAGCGGGCACCCAGCATATTGCTAGCCGCCATCGCCCAACGGGTAAACCAGTCTCTTTCTGAAACAGAAACACCGCCACTACCTGCCAGCTTTTATTGCAGTGCTATCAGAGCCTTTGCTCAAGTCGAGACAAACGACAATGGATTAACCTGCATAACCTCGATATTGTCATCCCCTGCAGGAGAGAATCCAGCCGTTTTGGAAAGCTTGGCACTCTATTGCTGGCACTATTTGAAGAATAAAACGCTCATGAAGCAGTATCTGGATAACCTGTCACAGGTGCCAAATGGACAGCCGCTGTTTAATCAACAGGTCTCTGACTTAATGTTTGTCCCGGATATGCGACCTGAAGTGCTGGCACAATTTCGTAATCCAGAGCGTTCTGAAAGCCTGGGAGTGGCAATCGGAAACTTAATGAGTGGAATGAAAAGCTAACAACAGAGGCTATGGAGGATATACTGAAGGAGAAAGAGGTAAAGGAAGAAAGGAAGCCTAACCCGTCGGCTTCCTCTTATAACCAGATAAGATTGTCTACTGGCCGCTATAGTGCCTCAACCGAAACCTCTTCGCCATTCAACACTTTGTGTAAATCAATAAACTGCTTGGTTAACCCATGCTTTGGTGCAAAGTGAATTAACGGATTCTTTGCCTGGTGGGACTCCTTCATTTTTACTGACGATGAAAGCCGAACAGGTAACACAGGCAACTGCTCTTCAATAAGCTCGCTAATTAGCTGACGCGGTAGACTTGCTCTGGGCAGAAACTGATTAGCAATAATCCCTTCAACGCTTAACCCCTGGTTATGATCTTCTTGAAGATCTTGAATCTCACCCAGAATTTGATAAAGCGCTTGACGAGAGAAATCATCACAGTCGAATGGAATCAAACACCTGTCTGCTGCAATCAATGCTGATCGAGTATAAAAATTAAGCGCCGGAGCGGTATCAATGTATATACGATCAAAGGTTTCACCCAGTTTATTGAGCGCATCACGAAGTTTATAAATTTTGTGCTTCGCTTCCAGCTTTCGCTCCAGATAGTCTAATTCAGGGCTCGAAGGTAAAACATAGAGGCCATTAAAAGGGGTTGCATGAACAAAGTCTTCAGGTTTCTTATTGAAGATATTAAATGCAACGGTTTGCTCAAACATGTCACCTATTGTGTCTTTCAACTCGGCCGTTGGCTTGCCCAACAGATATTGGCTTGAATTTCCCTGCGGATCGAGATCAACCACGAGCGTTCTCAACCCCTCAGCGGCACTTATAGCGGCAAGGTTGGAGGTAATACTAGACTTCCCCACTCCACCTTTTAAATTAAATATGACACGTTTCATGCTTCCCCCCAGTTTTTATAATCCTTATTGTCCGCATTCGAGTGATGCGTCCTTTTTCAGCCGACTATATTTTAATCAAGTTCTATGCGACTTGTAACAACTTTCTCGATACTTTTATCAAGCACCATGTTAGTACCTATCAAGCACCATGTTAGTACCTCTCCCCACACCCCATAACCATATTGGCCTCACCAGCCCAATACCGACTTCACAAAAGGCACGGTTAATCGACGCTGGGCACTTAACGATGCGTCATCAAGTTTATCTAACACGCCAAACAACTCATCCAGACTACGGTCACTACGCCGCATAATAAACGCGGCCACTTCATCGCCCAACAGCAAACCTTTGTCTTTGGCTTTTGACTTGAGCGCCTGTTGTTTCTCTTCGTCAGTTAGCCTGAACAGTTGCAGCAGTAACCCTGCTCCCAATCTTGACTTAAGGTCAGCTAACGCAAAGGTTTGCTGACTGACCGGTTCTGTTGCTGTCACCACCAGCATCTTCCCGTTTAAACGCAGTCGGTTATACAGGTCAAACAGAGCCTCTTCGCTGTCTGAATTTTCAAACAACAGATCAATATCGTCGAGCATCACTGCGTCAAATGATTCTAGACCATCAAAAAGCTGGCGATTGAACGCTCCCACATCTTTCAGTGATAGAAACATAACCCGCTTATTTTGCCCTTCAAGCGTGTTACAGCAGGCGTTGAGGAGGTGCGTCTTACCACTTCCCTGATCCCCGCAAAGATAGACAAAAAGCTCGTCTGAACTAAGCGCATGCAGCAAAATATTACTGTTTTTTGTATTAGCAGCCCCAAAATAGTTATCAAACGAGGCGTCTTGACGAAGCTTGACGGACAAAGTCAGTTGCTGAGGGTTATCAGCCTGAACAGTTCTTTTCATATAAAACAATCAAGCCTTAATAGATTTCCGGTGAATATAAGCTTTACGGCCCCAAACGTAGGCATACTGAGCACAGCTCAGCACTGCAAGTACAGCGACACCCCAAACGCCATAGTGAAGTACAGCGTCAGGCATTTCAATACCCGACAATGAGACCACGACAACCAGCACGTACACGATTTGAACAAACGTATTCATTTTTCCCAGCACAGAAGGCTTCATCTCATAGGCCCCAATCCAGTAGTGATAGATAAGCGCGCTGCTCACAATAATAATATCTCTACCAAATACCAATGCGGTAAGCCAAAGAGGAAGGTGCCCTGTAATGGTTAACATCACATAAGCGGTCACCAGCAAGAGTTTGTCGGCCAAGGGGTCTGCTATTGCGCCGAAGCGTGACTTCCAGTGAAAGGTTCTCGCCAGAAAGCCGTCTACGCCGTCTGACAGCCCTGCAATAAAGAATAAAATTAATGCCTGTTTAAAGTATTCAAAGTACAGACATGCGGCAAATGGAATCACTAAAATGATCCGCAGGAATGTCAACAAGTTAGGAATATGACGCCACTCTAAAAGCATAAATAAAACATTCCTGTTTATTCCCCGACCCGCTTATTTACAAAGCACTCTGTTTTGTCCAACGATAGTAAAGCTTGGTGCTATCTTCCACGTTAAAGGACTGCGATATCTCTTCCGAGAGTAGTGTGTCCAGCTCAATATGCTGCAATAGTTGCTCTAGATAACCATTAAGCGTGATACTAAAGCGTATTTTGTCGCCTTTAACCCAACTCAATTGCGCGCTACTCACCGGTGGTAACGCATTGATATAACGTGTAGCGCCCACATAGTCTTCCATGGTTTTAATCGCACTTATCTCCAGCTCTACTTCACTATTCAGAGAGCTGTCGCCCCCTAGTATCGCATAGCGTTCTGCCAGAATTTCAGCAATATACCCCATCAACGTCAGGGCACTTTCGTCTAATGTCTGCCCCTTAACTTCACCATTATAGACAAACCCTTTTAGCTCGAAGACCCACTGCCCTGACCATCCACCCCCATCTGCTCGAGTTAACCGAGTCACCAGGATCGAGTCAGCGCTATAGCGTGCTGAGGGTTCTTTCAACGAATCAAGAAATAGCCCCCAAATATCCGAAGAATTAACAGCAGCCTTGTCCTGGTCATCCATGGACGGCAGAAAAAGAGGCACGCCTCTTATTTGAGCCGCCTTCTTGATTGCAGAAGACAATGAAGACTGATCTTTGACACTTAGAATAGATCGCTTACCCTGGCCATCTGACGCCAGCCAAACGAGCACGGAAGGACGATTACCGCCCCACACCGGTTCACCATATTGCTTGAGCGCCTGACTCACTGCTAGCCGGGAAAACATAATACTTATTGCATAAGTGCCTCGCGAGCCCGATTGAGCGAGCTGGCGCTTCGCCGCATCGGTAGACAGATCTACCGGGCTTAAACTATCGCCTGCTTTCTCATAACTGAACTTCTGAACAAACGGGTCTGGCTTTTTGGCGAGGTCCATTAATTGGCTGTTATCAAGTACAGATACTTTGCCTGAAACCCTGACCAAGACTTCTTGCAGCGCCAAATTAAATGCCTCTTGGCGCTCTTTTTCACTTTGAGAGCTCACCAAAACATCAGCCTGGTACAGGCCACTAACCTGGGCCGCAGACAGAAAACCGGAAAAAGATAGAAGTGACGCGATAAATACCAGCTTACCCAATGTTTTTATTAGATATTCGTTAATAACAATTTTCAAATCAACATCCATAAATAAGCACAACCTAATTGAATAGGGATAATACACCAATAAAACATTTGTTCCTACGTTGGCTGTTCTATTCGTCACCTGCTAAAATACCGCGCTTTCAGATTTGCCTAAATCTGTTGCCTGGAATTATTGTTTATAACCACAGTCGAGAAACCAATGACAGACAAGCCAGAAACACAGTCCTTAAGCTACAAAGATGCCGGTGTTGATATAGATGCCGGAAATGCACTGGTTGAACGCATTAAAGGTGTTGCCAAGAAAACACGTCGCCCTGAAGTCATGGCTGGACTCGGCGGGTTTGGTGCGCTGTTTGAATTACCCACCGGTTATAAGCAGCCCGTGCTCATTTCAGGCACTGACGGGGTCGGGACGAAGCTTCGTCTGGCGATGGATTTAAAACAACACGATACCATTGGTATTGACCTTGTTGCCATGTGCGTCAATGATTTAATCGTCGCGGGTGCTGAGCCTCTGTTCTTTCTCGATTACTATGCAACCGGCAAGCTTGATGTAGACGTTGCCGCACAGGTTGTTGAAGGTATTGGAGCAGGTTGTGAGCTGGCAGGCGCGTCACTGGTGGGTGGCGAAACAGCCGAAATGCCAGGGATGTATGACGGTGGAGATTACGACCTGGCTGGCTTCTGTGTCGGTATTGCAGAAAAAGACGAACTGATTGACGGCAGTAATGTTGCCGCAGGCGATACCTTGATCGGCCTGCCATCATCAGGCCCGCATTCAAACGGCTACTCGTTAATCAGAAAGATCATCGAAGTATCAAATGCAGACTTAAACGAAGAAGTGGGTGGCAAGCCTCTAGCCAATGCGTTGATGGAGCCAACGCGCATTTACGTTAAACCACTACTCAAACTGATAAAAGACAGCCAGGTTAACGCCCTTTCACACATTACCGGCGGCGGGTTGTTAGAAAATATCCCTCGCGTTCTTCCAGAAGGTACTAAGGCGGTCATCGATACCGCCAGCTGGGAAATGCCTGCCGTATTCAAGTGGTTGCAAGAAAAAGGCAATGTTGAAACTCGTGAGATGTACCGCACACTCAACTGTGGTGTAGGCATGGTACTTGTGGTTCCTTCTGAAAGTGCAGAAACAGCGATATCAATACTCAAAGCCGAAAATGAATCACCTTGGATTATCGGCACCATCGCCACTGCACAAGCAGGTGAAGAGCAAGTCGAACTGAAAGGATTGAACGCTTAATGAGTCAACCGGAAATCTCACTGGTCGTTCTTATTTCCGGCAGCGGGTCAAACCTGCAAGCCATTATAGATGCCACTCAAAACGGTACCTTACCGGCACGCATTAAAGCGGTTATCTGTAACAAAGAAGATGCTTTCGGGCTGACAAGGGCCGCTGATGCGGGCCTTGTTACCGAGGTGGTTTCTCACAAGGGCTTTGATAGTAGAGAAGCCTTCGATCAAGCACTTCAAAAAACGATTGACCAATACGCCCCAGACCTCGTGGTATTAGCAGGGTTCATGAGAATCCTTACGCCAGAGTTCGTCAGGCATTACAGCGGGCGTATGCTAAACATACACCCGTCATTGCTGCCTAAGTATCGGGGCCTTCATACTCACCAGCGAGCGATTGAGGCTGGAGACGCCGAGCATGGAGTGACTGTTCATTTTGTTACAGAGGAACTTGATGGAGGGCCTAACGTACTCCAGGCCAGAGTTTCAATCAGTGATGACGAAACCCCGGAGTCACTGGCCAAAAAAGTACTCATTCAAGAGCATCAAATCTACCCACGCGCCATTAAGTGGTTTGCCCAGGGCCGGTTAAAGATGACAGATAACCAGGCCTTTCTTGATCACAACGTACTTTCTGAATCTGGCCAGCAACACCAAAGTGGTGATACTGACTAAGCAGCCAGAAAACACACGCCAAGCCCCGACCTCAAGGGGCTTTGTTTTTTTCTTCATAAGTTGATCTTAACACTCACCCGTAAGCTAGTCTCTCTCCTAAGCTAGTCTCAACACGCCCCCCCAAAGCTCCATCCATTCTGTGACAGTCATTAAAAGCGCTCATCCCGTGGCAGTCATTTATTTTCTTGAAGCCGGAACTGAAAACGATTAACGTGATATCAAAAGGCGAACAAACACACTACGAATGAATACACAGGTCTCCCCCAAAGGTTTTTTATCTTCTGATGAGACGAATAACACACCCCTGCTCTAAAAAGCTGATATCGATACTGCTGTTGCTTGTCTCAACTGCACTATACCCAGTTGAACTCAAACCAAACGTAGCCCAATACAGCGCATCATATAAAAATGGTGTACCTATCAGCGGAACGGCAACCCACACACTGATTCAATTATCACAAGATATTTGGCGTTATCGGTTCAACGTCGACTCTTTTTTTGCAGACATCAACGAGTCGGTCTACTTTCAATGGGACGGAAAAACAGTCACACCTATCTCATACCACTACAAGCGTAGCGGATGGGCCGTCAGCAACCGCCGAGCGACCTTAGAGTTCAATTGGAAAGAGAATAAAGTATTAAATGATGTTCAAGGTGTGCCCTGGTCTATGGGTATCCCTGACCGTGCACTTGATAAATTGGGCTATCAGCTCCAGATCAAACTAGACCTCATGGCAGGCAAGCAGGACTTGACCTACCACGTCGCAGATGGAGGGCGCCTAAAGACATTTCAATTTGAAATATTGGGCGAAGAGACCCTTGATACAGAGTTGGGAGAAGTAACAGCAACAGTCGTCAAAAAGGTGCGTTCGGAGTCAAGCAAACGGGATAGTACATTATGGTTTGCCAAAGAGTGGGACTACCTTCTGGTCAAGCTGATCCAGGTAGAGGCTGACGGTGAAAGGTATGAAATTAACATAGAAAGCGCGCGTTCCATTTCTCGATAGCTATCAGTCACCCAATAGCTCACCAACCCTAAAGCAGGTAAACCAAACGTTCACTATCTACGCTTTATCGAGTGCCCTGGTTTTTCTATAAGGGGCTTTTCTGGCCATCGGTGTCTAGGGTATTTACCTCGCATCTCTTTGGCTACATCAAAGTAAGACGTATTCCAGAAATTTGCCAGGTCACTTGTGGTCTGAATTGGACGCTGTGCCGGGGAAAGTAGTTCAAACCTGATCGGAACTGAGTCGCCACCCACTCTTGGCGACTCTAGCTCTCCAAACATTTCCTGTAACCGCACTGAAACCGTTGGGCCACTATTTCGATCATAGACGATATTTATCTTTTTACCGCTGGGGGTAATATAAACCGCAGGGGCTTCTCGCTCTAACAGCTGTTGTTCTTCCCAGGAGAGTGTTCCTGTCACTAACTCATAAACATCTACATTTTTCAGTTGTGCCAAACTCTTTACATAAGGAATATACGGCAACAGCCACTGATCAACAGACTGAACCAACATGCGTTCGGATAATACTGGAAACCCATCGATGGCATCACCTAACCAAGCGACCCGTGCCAACCAGGCCTGACATTTTTCAGTCCAGTTAAGAATGCTGAGCCCCTCTGAGTCAAACAGGCTCTTAATGCATTTTTGAAAGGCATCAGAAGGTACTTCCGATAGGGCTTGAGAGCGTAGGGTAAGCGCTTGATATCGAGAAATTCTTCTCCCGACGATACCCTGTTTTTTGTCATCTAACCGATAAACATCCTCTTCGACAGCCCTGTGTCCTACCGTTTCATCAATATCCCGCAAACTGACGGGCGATGCACTGAAGATATGCCCTTCTTTTTTATGCGCATTGCAGTCACAAACAACTAACCAGTCGGCATTAAAAAGGGAATCATCCTCAAATAACAATACCCCCCTCCCATTCGAAAGCTGATATCGGCCAGAGTTAATGGTGCGCCGCTTAGCCAGACGATCCGGGTAAGCGGTTAGCAGCAGTCTTCCTGCTCTACCCTGCAACTCAGCCAATGAGTAGCTCGCTGTTTTAGTTGGCAACCCCAGGTGGCCTTTTATCGATTTCGACGTCGCCAACACCTGCTCAATCACAGCCCTTTTCAGCGGCCAAGACTCCATGGCTGATTTTTTGTCTGCCTTATAGTCCTGAAGCGCAACTAAACGCTCAACAATATCAACACCCTGTCGACCATAAAAAATGTCACTTTCAGACAGCAGTGCCGAGAGTTCGCAAGCAATAGATGCATCGATTGGTTTCTCCGCCAGCAATAACATGGCAGCCAGCCTTGGGCTTACACCAAGCTGTGACGCCTTAACTCCGGTAGATGTGGCGCGTCCTGATTCACCAATTAGCCCTAAAGAGATCAAGAGCTGTTTAGCCGACTCAAAGTGTGGCAGAGGCGGCGGTGTCAACCAGTTTATTGACTGATAGTCGTGCTGCCCCCATACGTGAAGCTCCAGCACTAACCCTGTTAAGTCGGCAGAGAGTATCTCCTCGCCTTGATACTCTCTGAGTGAGTGGTGTTTAGACTGACGCCATAACCTGATGCAATGGCCTGCTTGCAATCGGCCAGCTCGCCCCTTTCTCTGATCCGCAGACGCTTTTGAGATATACGTTGTATCGAGCCGGGTCATACAACTAATAGGGTCATAAACTGAAATTTTCTCTAGCCCGCTATCAATAACGCTGGTGACACCCTCAATGGTTAAACTTGTCTCTGCGATATTGGTGGTAAAGATCACACGCCGCTTACCATTTGGATCTGGCAATAACGCCCTCTCCTGCTGCTCAATGGAAAGACCTCCATACAGCGGCAAAAAAACCAGATTGCTCTGGCTTTGAAATGCTTTCTCGGCCTCCCCCATACACCGCTTTATATCTGCCTGCCCTGCTAGAAAAACAAGCGTATCTCCCTTGTTACCGGAGGCTAATACCGAGTTCAGAGCATTAACCACCTCGACGCATAAGTCTCGGTTACCACGTTCAATGTATTCTACGCTAACCGGGTAAGCTCGACCGGGGCACTTAATAACCTCTGCCCCGCCCAAGTAGGCTGATATTGCATCCGTATCGATTGTAGCGGACATAACTAACAGCTTCAGATCGTCACGAAGCGTTTGCTGAACCTCCAGCGATAGCATCAAGGCCAAGTCGGTATGAAGGGAACGCTCATGGACTTCATCAAAAATGACCAAGCCGACATCAGAGAGTTCGGGGTCATTCTGTAGCCGTTTGGTTAATACACCCTCGGTGACAATTTCCAGCCGAGTGTTTTTAGATACTTTTCTATCATTTTTTACTTGATAACCAACTCGCTCACCGACCTTTTCAGCTAGCTGCTTTGCCAAATAATATGCAATTGATTTTGCTGCTACTCGGCGGGGCTCTAGCATCACAATTTTTTTATCGCCTAACCACTCCGCATCGATAAGGCTTAAAGGCAAAGCGGTTGACTTTCCCGCACCGGGTTCTGCTTGGAGCACAAGGTTGTTAGAAGTAGATAAACAACGCGAAACGCGGGGTAAGATATCGGTTATAGGTAACAAATGCAGGCTCGTGACATTGTCATATAGGTTTGCTGGGTTTGAAACGAATGAAGCATTCTAACTGAGAGCATATTCAATAAAAGGGGCCATGAAGCAAGGCCCCTTTAATATGTAATTTCTAAGATTGGGCGTTTATTAAGCGTTCACCTCTTTCTCGTGAGTAAACATGTGCACATCCCGTTGTGGGAATGGTATCGTCGCACCGGCTGACTCTACAGCCTCTTTCAGTAGTGCTCGCGCATCGAAGAAGAAACTCCAGTAATCTTCATTTTTAACAAATGCTCGCACTAGAAAATCGACTGAGCTTTCACCTAAATCAGTCACAGCAACAACGTTGTTTTTATCTTTTAAAATACGTGCGTCATTTTCTAGCACCTGCTCCATTGCCTGTTTCGCCGCTTTAATGTCATCCGAGTACGAAATGCCAATAGACACCTCAACTGCACGGGTTTCATGACGAGAGTAGTTAACAATGCTTCCGTTCGCCAACGGGCCGTTGGGTATAATAATTGTCCGCTCATCAAAGGTTAATAACGTTGTGACGAATATGCCAATATCCTGAACGATGCCCTCATAACCTGCGGCTTCAATATATTCACCCACTTGAATGGGGCGGAATATCAGCACCATCACACCGCCTGCAAAATTCGACAAACTTCCTTGAAGGGCTAAGCCAACAGCCAGCCCGGCAGCACCAATAACCGCGATAAAGGACGTTGTTTCAATGCCAACTATAGACGCAACACTGATCACCAACAGCACTTTAATTGATATTTCAAAAGCACTTGATAGGAACTTTACCAGTGTTTCATCGGGCATATTGGCGTGGAGAGAGCGATCCACAAGCGAGCTTATTTTATTAACAAGCCACCACCCGACAATGAGCGCAACCAATGCCAAAACGACTCGCCCGCCATAGAGCGCGACCTGCGCTTCGATAACACTCCATAATTCTTGTATTTTTTGTTCCATCATTTTATCCCCTGTTATTTTTAAGGTGGCACAATATCAGATCGCGCCTTTCAGTTTGTAGACAGCATTAGCGATAATGGTTGAGAGGTAACGCAGAAATGGCTATCAAGCCCCCTCTACTACAGTTAATCCGACGATGGCTAAACAACATCCAGGTAGTTTTCGAATACCGACAGCCATTCATCGTAATAGGCTTCAGCATGCTTCTTGATAAAGGGAAACAACCACTGAGCAGCCTGCGGCGCAAGATTAAAGTCCTCATCCAACGGTTCATCAATACCCGGAAAGTTTAATGCGTGCTCTACTGCAGCAGCACACAGCAAAAACTGACCAATAGAGTCTGCTATCGGGCAGAACTCCCATGGCCCAGCCCCTTGCATTGCACTGTACACAGTGGAAGAGTCGCTATGCTCATCCAGCTTGACAATGATAGGGTCACCCCCTTCGTTGGCGATTAAAAACCATGCATCATTCCAACTGGCAATTGGCTTGCCCGTCACAGCATTTCTGTTATAGCCAGGCATATTCCACGACATTTCGCTTTTAGAGATAATGTCTACCGGGTATCCCACACTCTCAAAAGCCGTATGTGCTATTGGACAAACGGTATCGATATACGCCTTAAGCTCAGGAGGGAACGTTATCGACCTTTCTTGTTCCAACGCCTTTCGTACCGAAGAATCGCTCACTGAGCGGAGGCGCTCGGTGGAGCAAAAGCTATTAATCAGCTGTGTGGCTTCTTGTAGTTTCATAAGCTTACTGTCGCAGGTTTTGGCTCTTTGCTGTTTTATAATAGCCGCATCATAATAGAAACCACCTGGCTTATCTATCACTCTTACCCTAAAGCCTGTATCAATGGCTCTATAGCTTAACATCATCGATGAGCGGCCGCCGCCACGCGATTAATGACGGTAATAACTGTTTTAAAAAATAGTTATAGCGAACATGTATAAGAAATACCCCCGTACTAAACTAGACTTATTGCATATAACATTTTGCTGGAAGCACTGAGGTGAACCGGAGAACTGATTATGCGAGCAATATTTGAGGCTAAAGACCCGGAATATAGAGGCATAGAGCGACGCATGAGCCATCGGAGGGTGCTGGAAGAAAGGCGCACCAGCGTTCGTTTTGAACCAGAAAAGATAGACCGACGCCAATTGTTAGGGCGCAGAGCCCAGGATGGTGATAGCTGGCTACAACGAGACTTTTAATATGACATGACCCCAGGCCTACTACTTATTCCGCACATTGCTCCACACAGACATAAATGTCGGTACGTTCTGTCGCTTTCGCTGCGCGGAAGAAACGATCAATGGTATACTTGCCCGCTTCCCTATCTCTTTCAGGATACTTCAGATGGTTAAAGTAGGTCAGGTCAATGAGCTCGAAATTATTAAAGAGACCGATATCGGTGCTTATCTGGATGGAGATTCATTAGGCCAGATATTTATGCCTTTCAGATATGTTCCGCCGGGTAAAAAAACCGGTGACCATGTAGAAGCATTCATCTATTTCGACTCAGAAGACCGTATCATTGCCACCACCGACAAACCCAAGGCAATGGTCGGCGACTTCGCTTGTTTAAAAGTCGTTGCAGTGAACTCGGTCGGTGCGTTTCTGGACTGGGGACTACCCAAAGACCTGCTGGTTCCTTACAACGAACAAAAGCAAACCATGGTTGAAGGGCAGTCGTATGTGGTCGCCGTTTTCTACGACAAAAATACCAACCGAATTGCGGCATCTGCCAAGCTCAATAAGTTCCTGGACCAGGAAATGGGTCGCTATCACAATGGCCTCGAAGTTGACTTGCTTATCTGCGACCATTCAGATATTGGCTATAACGCCGTTATCAACAACCAACACTGGGGCGTATTATTCGACAGTGAAGTTTATCGCCCGCTGAAATATGGACAGAAAATCAAAGGGTATATCAAACGCATCAGAGATGACGGCAAAATAGACCTCTGCCTCCAGCAACCGGGTTACAAGAAAGTATCAACGTTATCAGACCGGGTCATGGAAGAGTTAAAGAAACAAGGCGGTTATTTACCCTTATCAGACAAGAGCGCTCCTGAAGCAATTTACAAAGCCTTCGGAGCCAGCAAGAAAGCCTACAAAATGGCGATTGGCGCACTTTATAAAAATCGTCAAATCACCATTGAAAAAGAAGGCATCACCCTCATTAAAGAAAATGGTTAACTCGAGAGCTTTGCACGATGTAATTGTAAGCGCAGTAGTCGTGCAAAACTCTCAACACATTTATTTGCCGGGGCACTCAATAGCCTAGGCTCAAGTTGGAGAAAATTATGGCACGTGCCAGCGCAAGACATATCTTGGTAGACAGCGAAGAAAAATGTAACGAGCTTAAAGCAAAAATAGAAGGTGGCAGTGACTTCGCAGAGATCGCACGCAACTTCTCCACCTGCCCTTCTGGCCAGCAAGGCGGCGCATTAGGCGAATTCGGCCCTGGCCAAATGGTTCGCGAGTTTGACGAAGTCGTATTTAGCGGCGAGCTTAATAAGGTATTAGGCCCGGTTAAAACCCAGTTTGGCTATCACTTATTAGAAGTAACCAGCCGTTCGGAATAACCCCAAACTAGCGCACCTAAATTGACAGTAATAAATAGTAAAAAGGCCCTTAACCAACAGGGCCTTTTAATCGACCTCTATTATCTGGTTTTAGCTAATTCATCTTAACTGTTAATTCGAATCTAACGTATCTCTCCGCCGACTCTCAAAACCTTCATCGTATTGGTACCACCTTGCGCATTAACATAGTCACCTTTGGTCAGTATCACCAAATCGCCATTCTCAACAACTTTTTTCTCAAGTAAGGTATCAATAGCAAAGCGGTTTACTGCTTCATTTTCTACATCTGCTGCATTAAACGGTATGGTCTGCACGCCTCTATATAGAGCCATACGTCGCTGGGTGTGAAGCTGACCAGAGAATGAAAATATAGGCAACTTGGAGCGTATCCGAGACATTAGCAGCGGTGTAGCTCCCGTCTCAGTCATACTGACAATCGCTTTAACCCCTTTAAGGTGGTTGGCCGCATACATAGCGGACAGCGCAATACTTTCATCTATTTTCTCGAAAGATTCATGAATCCGATGCTGAGAGACCTGCGTAGTTGGGCTTCGTTCGGCTCCAGTACAAATACGATTCATCGCTTCTATCACTTCGACGGGGTATTCACCCACCGCAGTCTCAGCAGACAACATCACCGCATCAGTGCCATCAATAACGGCATTTGCCACATCAGATACTTCTGCCCGGGTTGGCATTGGGCTGGTGATCATTGACTCCATCATCTGGGTTGCCGTAATCACCACACGGTTTAATGCCCGCGCTCGTTGGATGATGTGCTTTTGAATCGCGACTAACTCAGCATCACCAATCTCGACCGCCAAATCACCACGAGCGACCATCACGCCATTTGAAACACGAATAACTTCATCCAGCATTTCATTGTCAGCTACCAGCTCTGCACGCTCTATTTTAGCAATTAAACCTGCCTCGGAGCCCGCGTCAGCCAGCAATGCTCTTGCTTCATTCATATCTGAAGCGTCTCTTGGGAACGAGACCGCAACGTAGTCAGCATCAAACTGTGCGGCCACTTTGATGTCTGCTTTATCTTTATCTGTTAGCGCCTTGGCCGACAAGCCTCCACCTTTTTTGTTGATGCCTTTATTGTTTGAAAGTACACCACCAATTAACACATCACATTCAATTCGAACACCATCATTGCTTTTGACTAGCAGCTCTATTCGGCCATCATCCAACAGTAATACATCGCCCTTGCGGGTATCGTTGATGACGGCCTCATGATCAATACCTACCGCGCTCTGGTCGCCATCATTGGTTCCAAGGCGCGTATCAAGCGCAAAACAGTCGCCTGCATTAAGCGTGATTTTGTCACATGAAAAGCGGGCAATTCGTATCTTTGGGCCTTGCAGGTCAGCTAATACAGCAACAAACCGCCCCAACCTGCCAGCCACTTCTCTAACACGGTTAGCCCGTTGAATATGGTCTTCGCTTTCACCGTGAGAAAAGTTCAGCCTGACAACGTCAACTCCCGCTTTAATAATCGCTTCAAGTGATTCAACAGAGTCGGTTGCCGGCCCTAACGTCGCAACAATTTTGGTGCGTCTCAACATCAACACTTTTCCTTATTTGTTTTTGAGAGACCTTTGCACGACGTTATGAGCGAAGCAAAGACAAGGCAAAAAATGACGAAAAAGCGCAGTATATATGTAATATATGAGCATTTTGAGTCATTTTTTAACGCTGTATTTGTAAGCGCAGTAGTCGTGCAAAGGTCTCTTTGAGTCAAAGAGATTAACAACAATTCTATACCAATACGATTAGACCTTAGCACAGACTCAGCGAGACGCCTTGATCAAAGCTAAGGTGTTATCCAGCATACGGTTTGAGAACCCCCACTCATTATCGTACCAGGACATGACTTTTACATGACGGCCGATAACGCGTGTCTGGTTAGCATCGAAAATTGATGATGCGGAGTGGTGATTGTAATCAGTTGAGACCCACTGAAGGTCGTTATAGGCCAGCACATCAGACTTTTCGCTGGCGTCCTTTAGAAGCTGGTTAACCTCTTCTACTGTGGTTTCACGTTCCATGACCAGAGAAAGATCAACAACCGACACGTTAACCACCGGGACTCGTACCGCTAACCCATCAAATTTGCCTTTCAGTTCTGGTAACACCAAACCGATAGCCGCCGCGGCTCCCGTTTTGGTTGGGATCATAGACTGCATGGCAGAGCGGGCACGATAGAGGTCTGGATGATAAACATCCGTCAGGTTCTGGTCATTCGTCACCGCATGAACCGTCGTCATTAAACCACTGACAATGCCAATATTGCGCTCTAGAACCTGAGCAACCGGAGCCAGACAGTTAGTGGTGCAAGAGGCGTTTGAAATAATATGATGAGAGTGGTTTAGGACTTGGTCGTTTACGCCGTAAACAACCGTTGCATCAACGCCTTTTCCGGGTGCCGAAATGATAACCTTCCTGGCCCCGGCATTCAGGTGTTTTGCTGCCGCATCTCGGCTGGTGAATAAGCCAGTGCACTCATAGACAACATCAATATTAAGCTCAGACCACGGCAACTCGGAAGGGTCTTTCGATGAATAAACATCGATTTCATCACTCCCTACAAATATATGGCTGCCATCATGGCTCACTTTTTCAGCAAAGTGGCCGTGCACTGAGTCATGTTTGAGCAAGTGGGCGTTGCTTGCCACGTCAGCCAAGTCATTAATCGCGACCACCTGAATTCTGTCACGGTAGTCATTCTCATAAAGCGCCCGGACGATATTTCGCCCAATCCGCCCAAACCCGTTGATAGCTACTCGAATAGTCATGTTCTTCTCCTACAGATCTTAGATACTCATAAGCTCTGTAAAGTTCCCGAAAAACAATGCCCGCTCACGTCCCTGCAACAAACGCTAACCTGACAGAACAAAAACGGCTCGGGTATACCAGAGATATGTAATCTGGATCTACAACTAAAAGTTTATAAGACTCCCGTTTGCAAAAAACGGGGATCATCAGCGCTAACACTGGCACAAACGCCTCGTATTAGCGCCCATTAATCATAAGCTTTTATGGGAGATATACAGCGTCACAACTGGTCAGACTTGATCACCAATTGAGACATCTTTTATACGGCTGTCAAACAACGCACCACTACCTGCTCCACAGGCAATAATCGTACGCATCATATCTTCTACCTTAATGTCTGGGCAGACTTCGACCTGTTCTGGCGGCAGGTGAAACATATTGCCCGACGTGGGGTTTGGCCCTGTTGGAACAAACACAGTATAAAAACCGTCTGCATGCCGAGATGTAACTATCGCTGTTACCGTCGTTCCGCACCCTTTTCCAAATATACTTGCTCGCGCGACTTCACCGTTAGCAAACGGTGAGGATGCCTTGTCACCAAAAAACTGCCCTACAATTTCTTTAATCAGCCTATAGCCAGGTGCTATACGTGCCAGGTACTTATCAAAATGAGTGTGCATTAAAACGCCTACACCGGTTGATACAATGCTACCTATGACAAAACAGACCAGGAAAATGACCATTATTGCCAACATATCACCCAGGACTTCGGGCATTCCATTGTTCTTAATAATCAAGTCGGTTAATGGCTGAATCATATTGGTGACGATGTTAAACGCCCAATTAAACAAAAGTACTAATATAACGATAGGCAGCAAAACCAGAATGCCACCAACCAACGATGTTTTTACAAATTTCTTTATACGTCCCATAACAATACCCGCAAAAAATATCCAGAAATTACAGCAGCCGATCCGTCGCGCCCAATATCAGCTCGGCTAACGTCTTGGCCGCCACGCCAGCCGTATCTTTATCTGCATACACTAAATAAAGCTCAACTGACCGAGTTCCCCCTTCTTCCAAAGGTAATGGTTTTAACACACCGCCCTGCAACTGCTTTTCAATGATTGGCTTTGGAAACCAGGCAAAACCCAAACCTTCGCAAACCGCATTAATCGACGTTGTCATATTACTGACGGTCCATCGCTGCTCTGTGCCCAGCCAGCCTGCATCCCACTTTCGCTGTACGCCTGAGTCACGCACAACGAGTTGACGATGTAGCCTTAAGTCTTGAACCGTAACTTTTCGCCCGAGGTGCTGCAATGGGTGCTCAGGGTGCGTTACCGCAATAAATTCCATATTAAATATAGGCTCCCCTAAAAAACCCATCGGCACGCGTGCTGCAATGACAATATCTGCGCCGCCTGCCAGCAGTATTTCTTCGGTACCTGATAATACTGTTTCCAGTAATTCGACGCGAGTATTCGGGCATAGCAGGGAAAATTCATTTAGGCAGGGCAACAATATCTCATTTGGAAATATCACCTCCACGGCCAATCGAACAACCGGCTCCTCCCCCTTCCCCAGGGTTTCGGCAAGCTTCTCTATGCTGCTGGCATCATCAAGCAGTAATTTGGCACGCCTTAACAGCACTTCTCCCTCTGCGGTCAGCTTTGCTTTGCGCCCTTTCACCTGCAAAACCTCAGTCCCCAAAAGCACCTGTAGCTTTTTCACGCCATAGTTTATCGTCGACTGGCTTTTGTTTAATGCCTCCGCCGCCTGAGCATAACCACCATGCTCGACCACCGCTTGAAACATTCTCCATTGCTCAAGCGTCACTTTTGGGAAGTTATTCATTTTAGCTCGCCCATCCTTTCTATTTTTTCGTATGGATTGACCTATTTATTCTAATTTTAACCAGATTTTTAGTATATATAATTAAAAACATCAACAACAAACACTCATCTAGCTGAGGATCACAACATGAACACATCAAGCTCCACAACCAACACGTTGAATGCGTCAATCGACCTAACGGGACGTGTACTTATCTCTGTTCTGTTTATTATGGCGGGCGTTAGTAAGCTAGGCGCAGGCTACGAAGGAACACAGGGATACATGGAGGCAATGGGCGTACCAGGCATGCTGCTGCCATTAGTAATCTTAACCGAGATAGGCGGCGGGCTATTGATACTGGTGGGGTACCAAACCCGTCTTAGTGCGTTGGCGCTGGCAGGATTTTCGATTGTTTCTGCACTGTTGTTTCACGCCAACCTGGCTGACCAGATGCAACAAATACTGTTTATGAAAAATATCGCCATTGCGGGAGGTTTTCTATTCTTAATAAGCAATGGTGCTGGCCGCTTTAGCGTTGACTACCAGTTAGCCAAGCCCCGTGAGAGCCAGCATATTTCAATGCGTCAGGCGTCTTAATACTCAAACTCCAGGGCTTAATAACATGAGCCCTCTTACAATCTATACAGGGTGACTGCTATGAGTAATCGAACGGTATTAGAAGTTATTCCAGCCAGACCAACCTCTGATGGTGATGGAGTTAAAATCAGCCGAGTCATTGGAAATCGCGGAATGAAAGATTTAGATCCATTCCTTCTACTGGATGAAATAAAAAGTGACGAGAGTAAAGACTATATTGGTGGTTTTCCCCCTCACCCTCACAGAGGGTTTGAAACCATCACCTATATGAGGAATGGAAGCTTTCGACACCGTGATCACCTAGGTAACGATGGCGTTATCAACTCGGGTGGTGCCCAATGGATGACTGCTGGCAGTGGTGTAATCCACTCCGAAATGCCCGAACAAGAAGAGGGTTCGCTGCACGGGTTTCAGGTTTGGCTCAACCTTCCTGCCAAAGACAAGATGCAGAAAGCAAGTTACAGGAATATCCAGCGTGAGCTTATTCCAGAAGTCTCGACAGAAAATGGTGTCGTCATTAATGTGCTGGCTGGCAACCTGACTATTGGAAACAACACCTATCAGGGGCCTATACACGGACAAGCCACACAACCGGTCTATTGGGACTTAAACATTCCTCAAAAAGAGACCTTAACCGTCCCTCTTGATGAACGTTTTAACGGGTACCTCTATCTATACAGTGGAACCATATCGATAGAAAATAGAGAGGTCAGCGCACAGTCGTTTATACGTCTCAGTGAGGGGTGCGACATTACCATTACTGCAAACACCGACGCTCGACTGCTATTGCTTGCAGGCATTCCAATAGGCGAACCCATAGCCAATCATGGCCCTTTCGTTATGAATAACGTTGAAGAAATAAGACAGGCAATGAGGGACTATGAAGAAGGAACACTAACCGATGAGGAGCATGTAGCCTAAAGTTGTTATCTTGGCTTGTGTATGCGATGTCCAACTGAACAGTATCAGCAGCTCTGTTCGACATTCGATACTCAAGCCTGATCCATTCACACATCATCAAAGTGTGACTTCCACCGCTGATTGGAAACATGGCCCTTAAGAAGCTCAATACATTCGTCGAGAATCGCTATTATCTCTTTATTCAGGGCTTTCTCTTCGAGCTGAGAGGCAGTGATACCGTGCGTCATAAAATAAGTTATTTTCTGCGGACTCATATCTTTTAACAGATGAATCACTGACTGAATAACAATATCTGAAACCGCACTTTCGAGCGTCTGCTCAATTGTACTCCCCAGAACCGGAACCAGTTTCAAACGTGATACTTCACTGTTTTCTCGCACCGCTTTTGAAACGCTGTCTTTCACATGATCCCTGATCATTACGCCAGACTTTTCATCTTCAATTGAGTTTCCTGCGTGGGTCAACATTGTCGAAACCCATAAGCTGAGGGTCTCCCTACGGGTTGCTACAACTTTATCTGCAATTTCATCCAGTAGCGGTGAGCCCTGACGAAGATCTTTTTGCGCATCAGACAGCACCTTTACCACGATTCTGTCGCTAAGCTCTTCGATAAACACGTCATAGTAGAAGGTAATAAACTTGAATATTTTGGAGTTTGTTAAGTCGATTATTTTATATTTGTGCAGCCGATAGATAATCGAAAAAATTCTTAAAAACCGGAATATTCGCGTGGCCCCCAATGGGATACAGCCTACCAGGTCATACCAGTGAATAAATGGAAAGAAGTACCAGCGAAGATACTCTTTACGCCGAACTGCAACGATCCAGCGCAAACAAAACTCACTAAAAAAGACCGAAACAAACGCGAGATCAATCAGTATAAAGTTTTTATGAATAGGCTGATAAGACTCTGAAATGGAGGGCGAAATATAGTCTAGCGTGGCCTTGAAATAGTCTGTCATATAAAGTGAGTCGAACAGCAATAATATCAGGTTGATAATCAACAACCCTAGCATTATAAAATCCATCACAAACCAGATGCCTTCATGGCTTGCGCGCAACTTGTCTCGACTAAATTTCAACATACTCTGTCCAGCACCCTAGATTACTTTGTCCAGCCCCCTTCATAATCAGATCCAATAACCAGAATAACCAAGGGCTTAGTTTGGAATGGCACTTACTTAAGCTTGTCATCCTCGCGAACGCGGGAATGACAGTGCTAGGTCTTTATGTCTTAAGTAGTGCCATTCGGCTTAGTGTGTAGTTAACTTCTAAGTTTCACCGCTATCTGCAACAAGTCGGGCAGCAGGCCAATAAATGTCGCCAAACGTCCGGCTATTCCCGCTATTTCAGGAGTATCCTTCATCATATCCTGTTCCACAGCGTCAACAATTCTAACCAGCATACGCTCAGCCCTGAAACGGTTCACCCCCGTCTCTACCAGTGGAGAAATAACCGGCATAATAGCCAATGTCGCGACAACACCGCCCATCATGCCTGCTACGGAAACCCAGCCGGGAACCCCAAAAATTTGCACCATAAGGCCTGACCACCAGCCTTGATGGCTAAGATATAGTGATGTAGCAGCCATTGACCCCAACCCCATCGTACTGCCGAACACCGCTTTGTCTGAAAATGCTCTTCCTACCAGACCGGTCGCAATAAAGACCAGCGACTCACGAATACCTTCTTGCGCGACAGAGTGAGTTTCGATTCGCTGTTTTAGCCATCCTTCAACAAGAGGCGCATTACCTTTATCCAATAGGCTGGCTACTTCCTCTGTTGTCAGTCCAACCTCTTCCACCTCTTGCTTCAAGTAAGCATTTAGCTTGGCCGATAATTGATCCAGCTGAAGCAACTCCTGACTAACAATTTCAAGTAGTGCTTGCTCCTTTCCGCTAGGTATTCGGCCTGATTGCAGCCCCTTCCCCGCTAGCTTCTTGGCAAGCCCCCAGCCAGCTCTGGGTACAGCAGCTATATCCTGAGGAATATCTTTACGATGCTGCCAATGTCGTTTAGTGACCGCCCTGATTGAAAAAAAGTGATTGGCACAGATCTCATTGACCCTGCCTCTGGCATCCGCAAAATGCCTGACAATAATTTCTTCCAGCGCTGCCTTATGGTCGATCACATCATTCATATGACACAGTCATCATCAATTAAACATCTAACATTGCCAGAGTGGCCTAGACACACTATATATAGTAAACCGTTTATTCATTTTATACGCAGTACTAGTTTACATGCAGTGCTAGTTTACATTCAGTACTAGTTTATATGCAGTACCAGGCTAGACAACAGTGCCTGCAAACGGTGTAAATTAATTAATCCACAATAACAACAACTAAGATTAGCATGCAGCCCCATCCAGGAGGGATACACTATGGCCATACGCACTCCACACACGACCCCCAGCATTTTTGATTCGCTCACAGACCATGAACTGATGCTCCTGCAGGAAATGTGCGGGCGTAATTTTGATTATGACGACGAGTCGCGAGAACTATTGGATGCATTCATTCGAATGGATGAGGCGCTTATGGCGCGAGGGTTTAAAGCGGAATCGTTAAAAGAGCGTGACACTAAATCGCATAAAGCGGCATAACGTCAATAATAACACACCCCGGCACCAAACCGGGGCCTATTGTTGGCTGAACTCCGCTTCCCCCCAGACCTGGTACTGTAGGTTCGAGGGATTAAGCTATAAAAAAGGGGCCTTTAAAAGCCCCTTTGACTGGAGAAACAGAATCGAGCAACTATTTTGACATGTTCAGCTCAGAGATAAAGCGGTCTTTATTCGCCCATAGGTCATCAACCCACTTTTTGATTCGGTCGCGGTGTTGATCATCTCCACTATAGTCTCTGCTTCTTAACTCTTTCGGAATCTCTATTTTATTTATTCTTATCGAAACCCGTTTAACTTTGCCACACATAAACTCCCAGAAACCAGGCCGTCCATCAGGATACACGATCGTAATATCCAATAGAGTGGAAATGCAGTCCCCCATTGCATCCAACACCAATGCAGTCCCCCCAACTTTGGGCTTAAGCAGGTTATTGTATGGCGAGCCTTGTCGAGCATGCTTCTGTTCGGTAAAGCGAGTACCTTCAACAAAATTAATAACACTCACAGGGGTGTAGCGGAATTTTTCACAGGCCTTGCGGGTTGTTTCTACATCTTTCCCTCGCATTTCAGGGTGCTTCTCCAGGTATTCTTTGCTGTAGCGCTTCATAAATGGAAAATCCATCGCCCACCATGCAATACCGATAACAGGCACCCAAATAAGCTCTTTCTTGATAAAGAATTTCAAAAATGGGATACGGCGATTAAAGATGTGCTGTAAAGCAAAAATATCAACCCAACTCTGATGATTACTGGTGACCAGGTACCAGCCCTGATGACTCAAGCCTTCAAGCCCTTCTACATCCCATTCTGTGCGTTGAAACAACTTCATCCAACCACTATTAATGCTGATCCATAGCTCCGAGATGGCAATAATCGCCTTGGCACACAAAACCTGAACAAACTTGATAGGAATAACGATCTTAATGATCATAGGAATATAAAGAATACTGCAAAGCACGACAGTATTAACAAACAGGAAAACCGAACATAAAACACCAATTAATGGTGCAGGTAAAAAGTTAAGCATAAACTCACCAGATACAAATTAAAGCCAATAGCCAACTGATGTTACTTAAAACGAACCGCTGCTACTCAATGCAAATCTACAATACGAGCCTATAATAAAGAGATTTTATATTCCGTCAAACGTTTCTGAACGTTGGTCATCTATAATACCCTTATAAAAGCAATGGCGTTGCTCACGAAGAGAGTTCAACCTGTCTTTATGCTATAACTTAAACCATGACGCACTTAATCTATATGATTTTTATACATAAACTGTTTTGGCCAATAAGCCAAACTAAAGGCCGTGATACTGTTAGCTCATTCACCAGGTGCATTGGGTGGGCTCTGACCATCTGGGGCGTTTTTTTCTCTTCGCAAACCTTGTCACAGCAAGTAACACTGGCCAGTTCTATTTCAATTCCCCCTTATGTAATTGTCGAATCAGATACAGGGATTCAGCTTGATATCGTCCGGGAGTCACTCGCCCGTTCAGGGCATACTCTCAAAGTACTTTACGCCTCCAACAAACGAGCTCTCAGCTTCTTAAAGACCAAAAATGTCGATGGCATGATCAATGTTCCCAGCGGAACACCGGGCCTCTATTACTCAGACTCTACTATTGAATACCAAAATGGAATAATTGCGCTAGAGAGCCGTAATCTCGCGATAGTTGAGATTCAGGATTTGCGGGATCTGCGGTTAGTAGGCTTTCAAAATGCTTCTAACTACTTTGGCAGTGAGTTCAAAGCCATGACAGAGCAGAACCAAAGCTACGATGAAGTGGTTAATCAACTCGCTCAACTCAATATGCTCTTTAAGCAACGTTGTGACGCCATCGTGATGGATAAGAGAATTTTTAATTACTACCATAACACCTATATGGAAGAACTCGGATTCGACAAATCCACCCGATTTTATAATATTCTGCCTCCCTCCCCCCGTTATGTGGCGTTCCACGACGAATCACTGAGAGACCGTTTTAATGCGGGGTTAAATGAGTTAAAAGCGTCCGGACGTTACCAGGAAATTGTTAACAGCTACCTTAATGAAGCGGCTTTTAAATAATATTCTCAGGCAACACGCTGAGGTTTAATTGTTTCAGAGACAGCACCTGCCAGCACTATAACCGCACCAACAACCACCTGTATTGAAGGTTGCTCACTAATCAGGATAAACGCGATCACCGTACCAATAACGGGTTGTAAGCAACCAATTAACGCGACCGATTTAGCGCTGATGGTACGCAAGCTATTTGCCAGTAGCGAGTGTGGCAATGCGGTGAACACAAAGCCCAGCAGCAACAGCTTAAGCAAATTATCAGACGGTTGCTGAAGCAATTCAGCAGGGTTCAGGTCTGCAAAGGGCAAAAAGACGATGCCAATCACTAATACTTGGTAGAAAATTGTTAGATACGCCGGATAGCCTCTCATGTACCGCTGCTGGGTTACATTTCGACAGGCAAAGCAGAGCGCAGATAGCAACCCAACCAAAACACCTTCAACGTTTCCACCCTCAAAGCCATCACCCGCAGTCGCCATCAGACCAACACCGACTAGAACAGCAATAGCGACTAGCAGATCGTAGAGCTGGATGGTTTTGTTAAAAAACAGTTTTTCCAAAAACACGGTAATAATGGGGTAGGTGTAAAGCACGGTCATTCCTAACGCAACCGTCGATATGCGCATCGAATAAAAAAAAGTAACCCAGTGCAGCCCCAGTAATAACCCTAACCCTATAGACAACGGATAGTGTGACCGCGAGTGCAAGCCCATTCGCTGGCGTTTTATCTGAAGAAATATAAACAGTGCCAATGCGGCCAGTATCGAACGGTATGCAGTAATATCGAACACATCAATGGAGATACCTTTAGCAAAATAGCCATTTCCAGCCAAAAGAAATATAGCTGCATAAAGGGAAATAAGACCATTAACCGTTGCGTTCATAGCGACCACTGCTTTCAATTGCTAATTATGGGGGCGGCATTGTACCTCAGGAAGCGCACTTGTACATCAAAGTGACGTTGTACTCTCAGATTGAGTGGAGGCCTAAAAATAAAAAAACCGGTCAGAGTTGGTCCCCTGCCCGGTTTTCAATAGCTATAGTGAGAGTGCTATGCATGCACTATCTAAACAGGGCACCCTATAGATATGCCCTGCATAAGCCTTAAGCTAAATACTCGGTTTTACACCTTGGGTTAATCCCACGCCCATCGCTGGGATTTTCCACCATGGAACTCCCATAAGTGAGCACGCTGCCCGTTACCCCAGAATGGGTCTTTAATATCAAGCGCTTTGTGCGTGGCATGAGCCGGTCTAAATGAGTTGCTGCTGCCTCGAATCCAGCGCTGGTTATCGCCACCGTGACAGCTCCACAGTATCACTCGTGAGCCGTTACCAGTGCCTGAACCAGAGACATCAACACATTTTGACGGGTCTGCTTTACTATGGATTCTTCCCGTCTCATCCTGATACCACAGCTGGCTATCAGCACCATGACATGACCACTGGTGGATTTCAGTACCGTTTGATGTGCTACGGCCTTCCAGGTCTAAACACTTACCTTTGTCGTTGCGAAGCTTCCTGTACACAACAGGCTGGTTTGACCCAGGAGGGGTAATTTGTGGGAAGTCACCGGGTATCCAGTCTCCTTCAGTTGCAGTATCAGAGTAATTTAACCATACATCACCCGAAATACCTTCAGCAGATTTTGCATCCATCAAACGGCGATTTTGATATCCGTTTTTAGGTACATCATATCGGTAGTTTGCACCAAACTCTTGACCACATACATTATCGCCATTTGACCAAGCGCCTGACCCTGAAGTGATTTTCCATTGATCAGCTGCAACGCTGTAGCAGGCATACTGGCGAACATTGCCGCAGCTGATATCATTAAATCGGCCATCCGCTCTTGAAACAGCACAATCTTCACCGCCAGCATCATTTGGCTCATTAGCGCCCCAACTCCAAATTGCCGCACTCAATCTTGAATCATGAATATCAAGTTGATCAAGACCAACAACACCCATGCCGCAGTCAACCGCTTTTTTCATTCTCTCAGGTGTAATAGCCGGAGGTGGTGTACCAAATATGCTCGAAAGAGACGTGCTGTCTTCGTAAACACGAACCAGATTGTTTATAAGGTAGTTCGTAGAGTATTTGCTTGTCGTACAGGTTGGGTAGCTGTTAATAGTGCCATTATCAGTCGGATATGTATTTTTATACGCGTACTGGCTCCAGGCGCTTGAGCCGCAGTTTCCACCAATAATAAGCACCTGCTTACCCGCATTAAGCACATCAGCCTTGCTGATGTTCATGGGTAAGGACTGGCATGATGAAGGCTTATATATTAAGTCACCCATGTGGGCATCGACTTGACTCATTAGGTCGTTATAACGGCCATCAACATGCTCTTCAATGTAGAGTATTATTACTTGCTCTCGATTATTTGACTGCTTAAGCCAGCTCGCGACTTCTTTTATGCCATCTTCAAAACGTCGATCAAAAATACTGCAGCCGGTATGGTTGCCCTGGCCATGGCATAACAGCAAGTCACCGTTATAGTCATGTACATCAAGCTCTAACGAGCGTATTCCCATATCCAACTGATCAACCAGGCTGTATTTCTGGTTGGGGTCATAGTAGCTACCCAAGTTGGCGTATGCGTCAGAGTTATAACTATTATGGGTGGTCAGAAACGTAGACTTACCAAGAGGTTCCCCCATATCGATACGTTGCTGATGCTGGAGGGCTCTGTATTCCCAGGTGTTTTTGAAGTCATCAACCGTGGCAGCAGCCGCAGTTTGAGTGACGGCCAATAACGCAAACTGCGCAGCCGCTATTTTGAGTTTCGTTCGGAGTTTCATGCGATAACCTTTTTGTTTTTATAAGCTTATATATCAAGTGGTTTCTTTTAGCGTTCATTGCTGAGGTACTGCAGGGAAAGTCCATTTTCATGCACCATCGTACATTGTTTATACAGAATTGCTCTACAGCATCTTCTTTCCATTTGCTAAATATGATAACTCGTTCACTTTTGCTTAAGGCAACCAGGAATCATTAGCAAGCCCCCAATCATTAGCAAGACATCCATCGTATTGAACGCCATTTATTTATCGGGCGCGGGATCCCCCTACTTCTTTGTCGCCACACATTTTGCCAAGGTCTTTGTGGGAGGGTGTCCCGCGCCCGATTCTATATTCAGCAGAAAACCAGAAGGCACATCAGGGCTACTAAAATATTCAACACCTGCTACAGTAAAATGCGTAATATCCGCGTGATAAGCGTTTCACAACTACAATAGAAGTCAGGTGATATGAAAATACCCGTTGGAATTAGCAGCTGTTTGCTGGGAGAAAAAGTTCGCTACGATGGAGGGCACAAGAATGATGCCTATATCAACGGAACCCTTAGCGAATACTTCGACTTCAAACCATTCTGCCCTGAAATGGCTATCGGTATGGGTGTCCCAAGAAAACCCATTCGACTGGTTCAAACTGACGATGGCATCCGTTGCATAGGCGTTAAAGATCAAACCATTGACGTAACCCGGCAACTTGAAGCCTGTGCAGATAACCAGCAGCCACAACAAACCGATTTGTGTGGCTATATTTTCAAGAAAGACTCGCCAAGCTGCGGCATGGAGCGGGTTAAAGTCTTTATCAATGGGCAACCGCGCAGAACAGGCAGCGGTATTTTTGCGCAACGAACAATGGAGCACTTCCCCTACCTGCCGATAGAAGAAGAGGGACGGTTAGGCGATCCTCACCTACGGGAGAACTTCATCCAACGGGTATATGTGCTCTACCGTTGGAAGCAACTCATAGCAAGCGGTCTCACGCTGCATAAGCTCACACAGTTTCATAGTCAACATAAGCTTATTATCATGAGCCATCACCAGAACGATTATCGTTCATTGGGAAAGTTAGTCGCTACAGCCACTAAAGACAATCTTACGGAGGTCGCTGACCAGTATCTTCCAGAATTAATGGCCGCGCTAAAAACCGTTGCTACACGGGGCAACCATGTTAATGTTTTGCAACACATTCAGGGCTACCTAAAACGTGCACTCGATGCGGATGACAAAGCAGAACTTACTGAAGTGATCGAGCGTTACCGCTTGGGGGAGCTGCCACTTATCGTGCCGATAACTCTATTAAAGCATCACTTTCGGAAAGCCCCTGATGACTATATCAGCAACTCATACTATATGACCCCTCACCCTCAGGAGTTGAAACTGCTTAACCTGCTATAGGCTCACAAGCTCTTTGTCACAGCAAACCGGCATAAGTTGGTTTGGTGCCAGGTTGCCGGTACACTAGGGTAATGCATTGAAATACAAAATGTTCAGAAAACACAGGGGTAGACAATGAGTATTAAAAACAGCAAAACACCATTTGAACACTTATCACTCCCGGTAATAACCGCGCCGATGTTTTTGGTCTCTGGTGTAAAACTCCTGACAGAGTGCTGCAAAAACGGCATTGTAGGCACCATCCCGTCACTCAATAACCGAACCACTGAAGGACTTGAAGAGTGGATAATCAGCATCAAAAGCGAACTTGCCAAATTTGAAAAAGAAACAGGGAAAAAAGCAGCACCATTTGGGGTAAACCTGGTTATTCACCCGACCAACCCTCGCGCCCAAGCAGACTTGGCCGTATGTGTTAAGCATCAGGTTCCTTTAATCATTACCTCCCTCGGGGCGGTAAGCGAAGTTGTTAACGCCGTGCATGGTTATGGCGGACGGGTATTTCATGATGTCACCAACAGACGTCATGCCAAAAAAGCAGCGGAGGCTGGCGTTGACGGAATCATAGCTGTTGCAGCAGGTGCAGGCGGACACGCAGGCACCACCAACCCTATGGCACTGATCACTGAAATTCGCTCAGTATTCAACGGTACGTTAATTCTCGGTGGCTGTATCAACACAGGCAAGGACATCGCCACTGCAATTCAGATGGGTGCCGACTATGCGTATATGGGCACCCGCTTTATCAATACCGTTGAGAGCGAAGCGAGCGACGAATATAAGTCGATGGTCTCGCAATGCAGCGCTGATGATATTATCCATACTCCTGCTGTCTCGGGTGTTAAGGCCAGTTTCATGCGTCCTAGCCTGGAGAAAGCAGGGTACGATTTAGATGCACTCATGAACCCGTCATCTATCGATTATGGAACCAAGCTAAAACCCCTGGATGACGAAGCCAAGGCATGGAAAACCGTATGGTCAGCAGGCCAAGGTGTGGCGGGTATAAACGGTGTAACACCGGTAGCGGAACTGGTTGCTCAACTAAAACAAGAACTAACCGAGGCTGTTAGTGAGCAGCAAGCAAAGTTGGCACAATATATCTAAACCAAGCACCTCTAAACCATGCTTCTTTAAACCAAGCACCTATAAATAAGCCAAGCGCCTACTAATACCTCAAACGGTTATTATCAATTACGGGTCCAATTGCGGGCCCTTCTTCCCTCGAAAGCAAGAACGCCTACTCCCCCAAGCAATGACTTCGTTGTTATCCCCCCCCTCTCAAAACCATCATCAATTTGTCATCACTCTGTTATGTACTATTGTGATAACAGTCATTCTATTTTTCAGGATCAAATAACATTCACAGAGACCTTCACACGGCGTTATAAGGGGAATCAGGCATTTTTTAATGCAGTGTTTGTGAGCACAGTCATCGTGTAAAGGTCTCTCACAAGGATTGAAGTATGGAATACGATCTCAGCAATGCAGATATCTGCAATGCTTACACCCGTGTAAGAAGCGAGACAGAACAGCTGATAAACGGACTTTCATCAGAAGACTGCCAAATTCAATCAATGCCTGATGCCAGCCCAACCAAGTGGCACTTGGCCCACACCACCTGGTTTTTTGAAACGTTTATCCTGCTCAAATATCAACCTCACTATACCGTTGTTGATGAGCACTATGCTGTTTTGTTCAACTCCTACTACAATGCCATCGGTGCTCAATATAGCCGCCCCAAACGTGGGCTTCTATCACGGCCGACATTAGACCAGGTGATGGAGTACCGAAAAGAGATTGATACCCGAATGACTGCATTTATTCAGCAATTACGCGATAGCAATATTCTGAAACTGATCCTGCTCGGGTTAAATCACGAGCAACAGCATCAGGAGCTGATACTGACCGATATCAAACACGCACTATCGCAAAACCCGATGCATCCACAGCGATTAAAGCACTATGAGTTTCAGGACAGGCAGTCATCCTCTTTAAACTGGCATTCATATCAGGGTGGTTTAGTGACTATGGGAGCCTCAACAAAAGCGTTTTCATTCGACAATGAACGGCCGCAGCATCAAGTCTTTGTCGCTCCTTTCAAGCTCGCAAACCGAACCGTGACCAATGGAGAGTTTCTATCCTTTATAAACGATGGCGGATACCAAAACAGTCTTCATTGGCTCTCTGATGGCTGGGAATTTGTTCAGTCAGAGGCCATCAATAGCCCTCTTTACTGGCATCAACAGGGCAACCAGTGGTTTAGATATACCATGTCAGGCCTACAGCCTTTAAACCTTAACGAACCGTTATGCCATATTAGTTTTTATGAAGCTTCAGCCTTTGCCTCATGGTCAGGAAAACGTTTACCAACAGAGTTCGAGTGGGAGCTAGCCGCGACACAAAGCGTAACCCAAGCACCTCAATTTGACCCCATGACCCTTGAACCCTCAGTTGTCGAAGAGGACAACCTTCAGTCGCTGCTTGGTGGAGTATGGGAGTGGACCAACAGCAGCTATCTTGCCTACCCAGGATTTAAACCATTCGAAGGGGATGCCGGCGAGTATAACGGGAAATTTATGTCAGGACAGTTTGTCTTGCGGGGTGGCTCATGTTTCACCCCTACAGGGCATATTCGCAACAGCTACAGAAACTTTTTTTACCCACAACAGCGCTGGCAAATGAGCGGTATACGTCTGGCAGCAGACTTAACGTAACACTGACAATGGACAGAAGAGCAAGAAGCAAACACAGGAGCACACATGAACTTTATAGCAGGACAGTGTACAACAGACCCGACAGGCTCTGAGCATGACGTTTTTTTTCAAGATGCTTTAAATGGACTTAGCCAGCAACAGAAGTCCCTGCCCAGCAAATACTTTTATGATGCCGCAGGCTCAAGAATTTTCGAAGAAATTTGCGATTTGGACGAGTATTACGTGACTCGCACCGAAATGGAAATATTGAATACATACTGCCATGAGATGGCGAGTTACTTTGGCGGTGGCATGACCGTTATTGAACCGGGGGCTGGAACGGGTAAAAAAGCATCAATCTTGTTATCCGCACTAAAAAAACCAAAACAGTTCATCCCTCTTGAAATATCCGATGAAGCCATCTCGATGTCGTCAGATAATCTGAGCAAGCAACATCCAGGCGTTTTGATTTCTCCACTGCAGGGAGACTTTACCAACGAAGTTGACCTACAGAGGGTCTCGAAGTTATTTAATCAACAAGAAAGCCGAATGGTCTTTTTTCCGGGCTCCACGCTCGGTAACTTCTCTTATGAAGAGGCCATAGGCATTCTTCACAACCTAAAAATATTAGCCGGTGAGTCAGGCAAGATTCTATTGGGTGTCGACCTAATAAAGGATCGGAAGCGACTGATCGCAGCCTATGATGACAAAAAAGGCGTCACCGCCCGATTTAACTTAAACCTACTGACCCGTATGAACAATGAGCTGGGCTGCAATTTTGATTGCCAGCATGGCTTTACCCATAAAGCACTGTTTAACGAACAATACAGCCGCATCGAGATGCACCTGGTCGCAACACGAGACCAGCTCATTCGACTGGGTTCCAAGCACATTTTATTCAATAAAGGGGAAACGATTCACACTGAGAACTCCCACAAATACAGCGTTGAGTCGATTCATCAGCTGGTCAGCCGATTAGGGCTGGTTATTGATGATCGCTGGCAGGACGATAATCAGGATTTTGGCATATTTTTGCTCGGCCCTTCGAAGTGAGCAAAAGGCTATCCAGAGACTAAAAGCGAATTTTACCAATCAGGATATCTTTAAACATTACCCAGTCACCAGCCAGGCTATACAGCGGATACTTAAATGTGGCGGGTCTGTTTTTTTCAAACACAAAATGCCCAACCCATGCGAACCCGTAACCAATAACCGGCAACCATAACAACAGCATTAAACGACCTGAAAACAATGCATAAAGCAAAACCAGCACCACCAGAGATGAACCTATAAAGTGCAGTCTCCGGCAGGTCTGGTTGCTGTGCTCGCTCAGATAAAACGGGTAAAACTCAGCAAAGGTCTTAAATTCTTTCGTCATGATCGTACGCCTATTCTTATTATCAGTATCAGAGTGACTAGATAATAACTCTATCGACGCAGGATTCCGACATTAATTTTGGCAGAACAGATTAAGTTTATTACCATCCAGATCTCTAAAATAAGCACAGTAAAAGCCCCCTTGCCGCACCCCTGGCTCGCCTTCGTTTTCTGCACCCAGCTCAAGTGCCTTAGCATGAAGTGCATCAACAGACGCTTTGCTGGCCAATGCCAGCGCCATCATCACCCCGTTGCCAACAGTCGCAGGCTTATTATCGAACGGTTTGATAACACCAAATGCAGGAGCCCCTTTACCACGTCCCCAAGCAACAAATCTCTCCGTATCGAATACCCGAATTGCTCCTGCTTTTTTTAAAATAGCGTCATAAAAAGCAGTGGCTTGACCCATATTATTAGTGCCAACAGTCGTATAACCAATCATCTCATTGTCCTTATCTGTTATCAGGCGCGTTTCAGCTTGCAAGGCCAACAAGGTATCTCGAAGGCCTGACTTCATTAAACAACCCTTACTGAGTTGCCCTATTAATATAAAAGCCCGAAGACACACGAGAAATGGTCTAAATTGACTGCTTAATAGCGAGTCTTGCCAAACCAAACAATGACAAATGGCTCTGGTTATTTAGGCGCTCCAGTTATTTAATGGCCGTGGTTTCCGCCAATCAGGTGGCCGTGTTGGTCATAAAAACCCGATGCACCATGGGAGATATGCCCCAAATTAATCATTCGCATGAGAAATGGGTCTGATTCGTTATCACCAATATCGGTATAGTCAGTTGTTTGAAACTCAGCACGACGCGCAAACTCACCCTGAACTTTATCGCTATCGGTCACGACATCCAGTAATTCCCATGTCGTGGTGACGAAAGGTCGTTCGCTAATATAACTCTTAATCAAACGCTGTTCAGGCAGCCATGCTAAGGTTATTTTTTCTCCTTCCGCTGTTTTAGAATATTGCAAAAGTGGTTCACAATCTTCAACCAAAGAGGCTTCTCGAGTCAGTGTTTCAATAAACTTGTCACTGAGTAGCTGATATTTCAACTGCCAGTCTGTTGCTGTGTGCGCGATTCTAATTTCGCCCGGGGCATACTCAATGCCTCGATGGTATAAGTCAAAGTAGTGAACCGTTCTTAGTTTGCCATTGCCGGCTCTTTCCCAAAGTTCTGTCTTCCCTTTGCCATGGTATTGATGTGCCACCTGATCAGCCATTCGCCACAGCGTAAACGCTTTAACACGTTGTTTACCGCTCTCATTCTCAGTGGTTGTAATACGGTAGTGCGCCCCAATTGGCCCGCCTTGATTAACACAACCGGCGTGTACGCCTGCTGCGATAGAGGCTAACATCCAGACAAAAAACAAACGCATAAACATGTTTAAGTACCTTTAAAGACCAATAGAAAAGGGGCAACATGTGCCCCTTGCAAGATAGCTGGAGACCTACCTTCTCCACCATGGCAACCAGCGGCGCTTGTTTAGCTGCTTTTCAGCCTTTTTCTCTAACCGCGCACTTCTATTCATAACATGAAAGATCACGCTCTGTTCGTTGGTACCACTAACAAGATGCCCTCCCGGCCCCTTGCCATATATCGCAACATCCTCACCGGCATGAGTTTCTGAGCCTAACGGAACCAGTGATTCCTGATGATATCCGCTTGCTTCAGTGTTAACCGCACTTAAATCTACCCGACCGGTTGCAGCGGGTAATCTGTAGGTCGCATCCGCATTGGTTTCGTCACCCAGGTCACGAAAACCAAGCCCGTTCATATAACCCACCGTGGTATATGGCATACCGTCAGACGCCAGCGCAGGTTCGTCAGAACCTACTCTTACCACTTTGCCCAAAATCGGGTTACCACGCTTGGGGTAACCTGCAATAGTAAACACATGACTGTGGTCAGCAGTCACAATTATCAGTGTTTCACTCATATCAACGGATTCAACGGCTGCGCGAACAGCATCTGAAAACGCAATAGTATCGGTTAGTGCGTTGTAAGCACTGCCTGCATGGTGGCCATGATCAATTCGACCTGACTCAACCATCAAGAAGAACCCTCTGTCATTGTTATCGAGCAGACGAATCGACTTCTCCGTCATTTCTGCCACTGATGGTTCACCGGCGATATCATTTTCCCGATCAGCTTCATACTGCATGTGCGACTCGTTGAATAGACCAAACACTCGTTCGGTATATTCTGGGTCAATGGTGTCAAAGCCCGCCTGATCAAATACATACTCACCCTGCGGGTAAGCAGCTTGCCACTCACTAATCAGGTCTCGGCCATCTGTGCGATCACCTTCGGTTGAGCTCATTGCATCAGGGCTATTGTAATTTGGATCTTTCGGCAAAAAGTGGCGCCGCCCTCCCCCCAAAACGACTTCCAGGCCATCAATGCGTTTTGCTGAAGGAAAGCGCGACTTCAGGTTCTGCTCAAATCCGACTAACTGGGACGCAATATCTTCACAGCCTTGCTCTATAGCCTCTGCGGGCATATCAGAGATATCTTCCCAGTTACGATCAGCAGATTTCGCATAGGTTGCCGCCGGTGTGGCATGAGTAATCCGCGCGGTTGAGATAACCCCTGTAGATTTTCCCGCTATTTCTGCCAGTTCAAGTGCGGTCACCAGCTCGTTACCCGCAACTGTTGAACAGTCGCCACGCACTATATCTTCATCCACACCGATAACACCTACATCGGTTTTTACACCTGACATCATCGCCGTCATGGTACCAGCAGAGTCTGGCGTTTGAGCATCTACGTTATAGGTTTTTGCCATACCCGTGTATGGAAAGGTATCAAAGCTCAAGTTATTCTCTTCACCAGACATCCCTTTTAGCTGGCCTTCAAGAATCCGTGCTGCGGTTACCGTCGAAACCCCCATACCATCGCCCACAAACAGAATCACATTTTTCGCCTTCGGGAAACGGGAAAAGACTTTATCTGCAACGTTTGCCTCCCCGGCGGTGAACCATGGGTTTTCTTTCTGGTGCGCAGGAATTGCATCTACACTACTGCCATTACCGTATGCATTGCCGCTGTGGGCATTGGACGCTACCGCTAGAGTTATTGCGGCAAGTAAAAGGTTTTTCTTCATTTTCATTATTGCTGTCCCTAATGGATTGAGTCGTTAATAAAAGTGGGCAAAGATGAAACTACCTTCATTGTGTTTCACTATTATGGCGGTAATGTTTCGCTAAAATGACGACCTCCTCACGACCTTCATTGAGCATGATCCCCACTCTCAAGAACCGTTCATTTGTGACATATCCCTGTCATCTATTTGTAACTTGAGCGCTATAGGGTGATCAAAAAATGAAGCGACTCAAAAAGGTAACCCATGAAAAAAACAATTTTAGCGCTTGCGATTGGCACCCTGCCACTTTCAGTCCATGCAAAAAATAACGCCAAGGTGTACGATGCAGCCTCTCTTCAAGCGGCTATTTCAGCCGCAAATCAGGACTCATCAATTAACAAAATAGTATTTAAGAAAAACGCAACCATTTCACCCATGGCACCAGTCATCTACAGCGGAACTCAGCCTCTCACCATTGTTGGTAATGGCGCCACCATCAATGGCGAAAATGCTGGTCAGTTTGAGCTTGTGGTTGACAACAATGGCATGGAAGCAGCGGTAACCGAGGACGGCACACTGGTTTTCAATACCATGGCAGATATAACGATCAAAAATCTTACCGTAGAAAACAGCGCCACACGCGGTATCGTGGTGAATGTTCCTGAGGACGCACAAGGCAGTGATATTTCAATCACACTAAAGCACGTTAATATTATATCGTCAGCGTTGTATGGCCTTCACATTGATGACAACGCTGATGCATTTGATGATGGCGCATCCGGCTCATCAATAGGAATAGACCTGGAAATCTATGGCTCTAACTTTATTGGGAACGGTACCGGTGCGCTAGATTTTGATGGCATTCGTGTTGATGAGCGCAGTGAAGGCGATATCTCTTCCTGGATCGTTAAAAGCCATATTGATGGCAACGGAGGCGATGGCATTGAGCTAGATGAAGCGGGTTCAGGAAGCGTTTTCAGCACAATGCACAACGTCACTGTAAACAACAATGGCTTCTACAATGAAGAAGATTTAGATGACGGGTTTGATATCGACGAAGCAGGCGATGGCAGCATATTAGTTAACCTGTACCGAGTCGAAGCCAATAACAACATGGATGAAGGGCTCGATTTTGATGAATCAGGAAATGGCCGCTTAAGCATTACCGCTCGACGGGTTGTCGCAGAAAATAACAGTGACGAAGGCATAAAAGCAGATGAAGAAGATGCCGGCGATATTGGCGTAAACCTGGTGAAAGTTAAAGTCCTGGCGTCGGGCGACGATGGCATACAACTAACAGAGCTGGGGGAAGGAAATATTAGCGGCTTTTTAAATAAGGTGTTTGTCAGCGATAGCAAAAAGTACGGCATTAAAGCCGAACAGTGGGTTAACGAGGATGAAGCCGAAATTCTGGAGCCTGCTGGTTTCTTAAAAGCCAAAAACGTACGGCTTGAAGGCAATGGTAAAGGCGACGAAATAAAGGTTCACAATATTTCAGTCAACTGATGACTAACCAGTTATGTGGTTAAGTTGCAGTCGTTAAGTACTGTTTCAGCGAGTGGCCAGAATATCCGCCACTCGCGCCTTCAGTTCAGGTATCAACGTTTTCTCAAACCATGGATTTCGACTTAACCAGATATTATTTCTGGGGCTTGGATGGGGCAAAGGCACAATGTCGGGCCAATATGAGCGCCAGTCACTCACCGTCTTGGTCAGTGTGCTGCCTTTCTCTTTGAGATGGTAATCCTGAGCATAAGCGCCGACAAGTAATGTCAGCTCAATATTCGTCAGGTGACTAAGTAGCTTTTCCCGCCACGCCGTTGCGCATTCTGGCCTGGGAGGCAAGTCACCGGATTTTCCGCGTCCAGGGTAACAAAACCCCATGGGCACAATGGCAAACACCTCTTCGTTATAGAATACATCCCTGGTAACACCAAGCCAGTCCCGCAGACGGTCACCACTGGGGTCATTAAAAGGCACACCTGTTTCGTGCACTTTTCTTCCCGGAGCCTGACCGACAAGCAAAATTCGCGCTTTGGGGTTGGCCTGTAATACTGGCCTTACGCCATTGGCCAAATACGGCTCACATAACGTACACGCTCGGACCTGGTCGAGTAACGCATTAAACTTGTTCATGCGTGGGTACTGTTGGAAAGATAAAGCGTGAAGGGAGTATATCGAGCACAGTGATCACGCGCCTCGAAGGTAGTGCAGGAGGGGCACTGTCTAGCAGTGTAGCTGCATAACAGCCCCTCCTTAAAGGTTTTACATTATTCGTACTTACACAGTTAATAGTTATCACAGTTAAATGTCAGTTCTGCCAGCGGATCGTCTATTCGCAGGTTCCATACAGAGACCAACAGTTTGTAGTTACATATATTCATACGCATAAATACCTCCAAACATCATGTAAGAACATCACCCCAAATTCCAATATTGGGGTTTATCATACTAACCAGAAAGATTAGAGTATTGAACCTAAAATGGCCAACCGGTCAACCTTCTGAAGTGGCAAGCTCCCCTGCCGCTGGTTTTGCAGGCAGTCCCGCTGAGACGACAAAAGATAGGAACGTGGGTAGCACCCAAGCCAAACCTTGTTCGAACATCGGTATGACATTGAAGAAACTCATTTCAACACCCGCAGCTGACAAACCATCCAGAATACCAAATAACAGCGCAACGGAAAGCGTGACACAATAGGTCAAACGCGGATTCCTTAACTTTCCTGAGATCAGCGTAAGAAGAACCAAGGCCATCGCCACGGGATAAATAGCCATCAGTATAGGAATTGATATAGCGATTAGCTGCGATAGACCAATGTTGGCCACCAGTAGACACACGGCCGTTGCAGTGATTACAACCCCTTTATAGGGGAGCTTCGTGCTCAGGTCATTAATGTAGTCACCAAATGCACTAATAGCCCCAATAGCCGTGGTTAAGCAAGCCAGAGAAACAACCGCCGCCAAAACCAACTGCCCCGTCGGGCCAAAAATAGCCGCCACATATTCGGTAAAAATCTGTCCACCATTATCTGGTGAGGGGGTAACAAGGTGGCTGGTCGCGCCTAAATAGAACAATGCGATATAGACCATCGCTAAACCTGTACCGGCTATCACGCCTGCCGCAGCCAGGTATTTAAACTGTTTAGCCGGACTATTAATTCCTTTGTTCCGCAGTGCGTGAATGATCAATAAGCCAAACATCAATGCAGCCAGCGCATCCATCGTCATATACCCATCCAGGAAGCCTTTGGCAAAAGGAGACGTCGCATACTCAGATTGCGCAACACCAATATCACCTTGCGGTGAAAAGAATACCCCAATGCCCACCACACACAATAAGAGCAAAAGAACAGGTGCGATAACTTTACCGACATTGTCGATCAACTGGCCTTCTCTGAGCGCAAAAAACAGCGCAATGGAAAAATAACAGAGTGTAAAGATAGCCAATGTCATCGAACTGCCAGACTCAACAAATGGTATAACACCCATTTCATAAGCGACCAACGCTGTTCTGGGAATACCAAACCCTGGAACCAAAATAAGATAAATTAATAAACCGAGCAGGATACTCGCCCTCTTGGGCAGAAACTTACCTAACGTAGGTAACCCTCCACCCGCTTTCGCAATGGCAAAAAGCCCCAGTAATGGCAACCCTACCGCCGTTAACAAAAACCCGGCAATCGCCAGCAGCAAGTTATCCCCTGCATAAAACCCCGCAAGTGGAGGGAAAATCATATTCCCTGCCCCCAAAAAAAATGCAAAGGTCATAAACCCCAAAGCAACAACATCAAATGGTTTAAGCGATTTTTCCATGAGGCCTCACAACTGCTCGAAAAAATGGACTCATTATAGAGCGCCAAAACTTAGGCAATATACGTAATTCCCGAAGTAGAAACTCGACATTTCGGCGTAAAACCACATCAAGTAAACAGCAGTGTCATCAATGAGTAGAGACCTTTGCACGATGTTATGAGCGAATCAAAGACAAGGCAAAACATGACGAAAAAGCGCAGTTTATGGTCTATAAATGAGCATTTTGAGTCATTTTTTAACGCTGTATTTGTAAGCGCAGTAGTCGTGCAAAAGTCTCGAATAATATTTAAACAATCGTTTCAATCGCAAGAAGAGCGTGACCTAAGGACAGTTGTAAAGGAGATATTAACTAAGTTATCCACAATTAATGTGGGTAACTTAGTTTAACGCTCTGCTCGACTTTACCCTCAGGCCGTAACCTTGTATGCAGTGAGGAACGAACGAAATCAAGGTTTTCTTCTCGGAGCTTGAAATACCACTAAGGACAATCAAATCAAACGTTTTGGTGTTGCATTAGACCCAGAGTTACATCAAGCCCAAGGCAATATCAAGCCCGTGGGTTCATTAAGGCTGCTTATCAAATACTTTTACGCCATCAGGAATTTGATACCACGCCTGCTTTTCGCTGACCCATACATGAGCAGTCGGGTTGATAATAGACGTATCCGACAGATTAGAGGGTTTCAGCTTTATTTTTTCCGGTTCATCAGGATTGAAGTGATAGAGCCTGTTTCCACAGGTTTTACAGAACCTGGCAGCACTGATGTTTCCGCTATCTGCTGGCCTGCTCCACTCTGCCATCTCTCCTTTGAACTCAATATCTTTAATATCAACCATCGCGGTAATACTAAATGCACTGGTCGATAGCTTTTGACACGCTTTGCAGTGACAAGCGACGACCATTGAGGGCGCTTTTAACAGCCGATATGAAACCGCTCCGCATTGACAGGCCCCATCAATTGGGTATTTCATATTCTTCTCCATGCTATGCAGTCTTCTTAAACCGGTCTTAACGGTTGCTATATGACCATGTCTGATCATACATCATTGCTGGCCAAGGTGACTCTCCGAACGAGCTTCGGAGAGTATAGCGCTACATAAGAATACAGTTCGATAAACAGGCTTTAAATGGAGCCATCCAAGTAAAGCCTGAAATACCTTACTTCTCTCCTAATGCCTCGATTGCACGTTGCCCAACTTCAGTGTGGTGCATTATATTGCTAAAGGGCGCGATTAAGTTTTGAGGGCCTTGTGAGAATACGAGCACTGGTGTGCTGGTGTGCGTACCTGTAGACCAAACAACATTCTGGCCCTCTGCCACTTCGCGTGCTAGCAAGTTTTGGCGATTATCATCCGTTTGGTAAACAAAAAACGCCCCATTCGGCCCCATCTTGGGAACTACCTTAGAGCTGAGATAATTATGACCTTCTGTTAGATAAGGGTTTTCTTCCGTGGCAAGCACTCGTGAAGCTTGCTCTTCGGTGATATCAAAACCCGTTTGATCATTAACGATCTTGGCTAGATTAGCCGGCGTCTGCTGATCTTTTTCTAACGCGTCAAACTGCCCGTAAAAGATATCGGCATAACTAGACTTCTGCTCATAGAGCTTATCTAATATCGACTCATCACCAAAGTTAAAACCAGGCTTGAACATTTGCTCTTTAAAAACATCACCCGGCAGGCCTCTGCCCTGAGGGATATTATTCGCCGAGTAGCTAAAACCAAAACCGCCGGTTTCATGATCTGCAGTAACCACTATAACGGTGTCATCCCGGCCTTTTGCCCAGTCCAGCACGTACTCCAGCGTTTCGTTGATTCTAATCATTTCATGTAGCATGGTGCCAGTATCATTGTAGTGGCCAGCCCAGTCTATTTGACCTGCTTCAATCATTAAAAAGAAGCCCTTGTCATTGCTAGACAGTGACTCAATCGCTTTCGCGGACATCTCTTTAAGTGTTGGAATGGTGCGGTTTGGATCATTTTTGGTACGGTTTTCCTTAATCGCATCCGGTAGTGCTGAATAAGCAAATAACCCTAAGATTTTCCCGTCAGCTTTATCCATCTGCGCCTTATTGAACGCTAATGAGTAATTACTCTGCTGAGCTTCTTTAATCAGGTTAACGCTATCTTTACGCTTAGACTTAATTCTTACACTGCCTTCCGTCAGTTGCTCCAACTCTTTACGCACATCTGATTGTTTATCATTGGCTTCTTTCGGTATCCAGTAACGTAAGCCACCAGATAGCATGACATCAACATCATTGTTAAGCATATCTACCGCTATTTCATTTTCCAGGCTACGATGGCTCTGGTGTGCGGCAAAACCTGCGGGTGTTGCATGGGTAATTCGGGTATCAGACACCAGCCCGGTTGACTTACCCATTTTTTTGGCTTTTTCCAGGATGCTTTCAGCAGCGTAACCATCTTTATCTGCGCCAATCATTTCAGAGCCCGAGTACTGGCCCGTCGCTAACTGAGTTGCAGAGGCTGCAGAGTCAACAACTAGAACCTGGTTAGCATTGGTCATTGAAAGCCCAATTCGACCGTTACTGGCAATCTTATCAAACGCGGTAACCCTGTTTTCTATCACTGAATTCGGAGCCTGCCTTGCATAGGAGAGCAATAGCCCTACCTGCTGCGGCCCCATGCCGTCACCAATAATCATAATGACATTTTTAGCTTTATCGGTACTCGCTGTATCCGGTGCTGATTGCAGCTGACTGCAACCCGAGATCACCAAAGAGCACGCTGCCGCTCCAACTAACGCACGATATTTCTTTATTTTCATTCTTTCCTCTCAACGCTTCACTCATCTACCGGAGTGCAAACCTTACGGTATAGCAGCAATAAATCAGCGAAACGTTCCATGAATATGGGTCATAAAACCCTTTGTGTATTGATGTACAGCTTACAAGAGTAGTTTTAATTGAACGTTCTATCAATAAAAAACTGAAAGAGATTTTTCGTTTTTTTGTAAAAATAATTTATACAAAATAACAAGTTGCCTAAGAACGGAAAATAAAAAATGCAACAACGGGTCATGATAAAAATAGTATGAGGCATACCGCCCCCCATACCACTGGCTTATAGGTAATTATACCTATTCAACATAAATAGAGAGAAATAGCTGACTCAGGTTAATTTTTTCCAATGTTTCTCACTTACAATGCGCCAGTGTTTTATCAACATTCACATTTAAAAATAGGTTGTCAATTCAGTTCATACCTCACGAGGGTATGAAGTGAATGGCTATCCTGGAGCTTTCGATGACGTTAACGGACTCATATCTTAGGTCAAATAGTCCAGACATTAAGTTTCAACCGAAAGGTACACAATCAGCAGCAACTGCCCAGTTCCATCAATTTACGCTGTCCAGCGTTTATCAACCTATTGTGAGCTTTACTCATCAACGTATAGTCGGATATGAAGCGCTTGTCAGAGCGTCTTGTATAAGTGAACCTATTCAGCCAGACGGTTTGTTCGCGCTTGCAGATACATTTAACGAAGGAACAGAACTTGACCGTCTCTGCCGCGCAATACATGTCGCTAACTTTGAGCAACCAGAAAATCCGTGCTGGCTATTCCTGAATCTCGGTAGCCAAACGATTAATAGTCACCAATATTCTGCCGAGCTCATTAACAAAGCCCTTCACCAATACGGCCTTACTCCTGACCAGGTTGTACTGGAAATAGTCGAGCACAAAGTTCGTGGCGACATCAAACTGAGCGCTTTTGTTGAACGATACAAGTCATTAGGGTTTCGCATTGCTATTGATGATTTTGGCAAAGGTGAGTCGAATTTTGATCGCATTTGGAGAGTCGCGCCCCATATCGTTAAGCTGGATAGATCGATGCTGCTTCATGCAGAACACCACAAAAAAGCACGAGGTGCGTTGAAAGGGCTGGTCAGCTTGCTGCGACAAAGCGGATGTCTAGTCCTAATCGAAGGGATTGAAACAGAGAAGCAGGCAGAAATTGCATTAGATGCGGAAGCAGATATGTTTCAAGGTTTTTATTTTGCCAAGCCATCCACAACTTTGGCAAGTAATACACATATGAAGCCGCTCATTGAAGAAATATTGCGGCGTTACCGTCAATCTCAATGCTTAAAAGAGGAACAGAGTCATCAATTGCTAAAAGCGCTGCGCCTCGAAATTTTGACCGCATGCGATGGTCTCGCAAGAGGTTTGTCTCTGGATGAGGCTTGCACAGCACTACTTGATCTTGCGCCGGTAAAACGCTGCTTTATTTTGGACAAAACCGGAACACAAAAAGGAAAAACAGCCGATATTCAAGCTGTTATCGATGACCAAACTTTACGAAATTGCGACTTTAACCCTCTAATAGATGCTGAAGGAGCCAACTGGGCTCATCGGGAATATTTTCAATGCGCCTTAAACGATCCTAACCATATAAGCATCTCCAAGCCTTATATCGCTCTTCCTGACGCGGCGAGCACTATTACGTTTTCAATCCATACCTATACACAACATGGTCATGTTGTATTTTGTATCGATACATCCCCTGAGGAGCTAAACCAAGATCTTACAAACCTGCCTCAGGCCATTGGGTTAAGCTAATCCACATAGTCTGGGTGCTGAGCATCTTTAGCTTTAGTGCACGCTAATTCGGAAGATCCCGGAAGCGCACAGAGGATATCCAGATCGATATCAGCTAGCTGCGCCGCAACAACCTGGGAGTCATCCAGAGCAAACACACGAGACTCAACGTTCAGTCGGTCAGCGACGGCCTTTACTCGAAGCTCATTTCTACCAGCCAGAACAGGCGTTAAGCCCTTACGCTTCTTCTGAAATCAACTGGGCGCTGTAACCATAGGCCCCGTAAATCAACCATGTCTGGCTCATTGTCCCTCCTTCTTATTTTTGTAACTTCGAACGATCCAACATACCAATAGAATTTATCACCTTGCCTGCTAGCCAAGCAGATAACCGCCATCCACATTCAAACAAGAACCCGTTGTATAGCTTGCCGCATCAGACACCAGATACAAAACGGCACCTGCCATTTCTTCCGGGTTAGCGACACGGTTCATCGGTACATGTTCCATTGCTTTTTTAAGTATTTCCGGATTGTTCACAATAGTAGAGGCAAATTTTGTATCTGTTGCACCTGGCAGCAACGCATTAACTCTAATATTTAACCCCGCACACTCTTTAGCAAAGGTTTTGGTCATTGATATGACGGCGGCTTTAGTAATTGAGTAGATCCCCTGAAACACACCAGGAATAACGCCGTTTACTGAAGCGACATTGACAATCGCTCCGCCGCCATTTTTCTTCATTAGCTTGGCGCCATAAGTCGACATAAAAAAGTAACCGCGAATATTAACATCCACCGTTTTTTGGAATGCACTGAGGTCGGTATCCAGAACATGACCAAAATAGGGGTTTGCCGCTGCATTGTTCACCAGTATATCGAGCTTTCCGTGGCGCTCTTCAATCTGCTTAAAAATCGCTTCGACCTGCTCCATATCGCCAATATGACATGCAATCGCTTCAGCACTGCCCCCCGCCGAGACAATCTCATCAGCCACTGTTTGGCAACCTTCGATCTTACGGCTCGAGATAATCACGTGAGCACCATTAGCCGCTAATAACTTGGCGATTTCCTCACCAATACCCCGGCTTGCCCCCGTTACCAACGCAATTTTTCCTGACAGATCAAATGTATTACTCATGCCTATTTTCCTTTTTATCATTTTAAATTTGTTGCTACCGCATGACGATCAGCGATAGGTCACCCAGTCGTGCCCTGCTAATTCAAGGTGGCTATAGTTATTTAGATACCCAATGCTTAGCCTGTCCCCCGAGTACAACAGCTTAGAGACACTGGTGTTCGCCAGCACCTCATTAACCGCCAATGCTTCGCGGTCACCCAAATTGAGTATCTGCTGGGCAATCACAGAGATTGGGCCGCCAGACGTGAAAATCACTATATTCTTTGCGTCAGCTGATTGAGCAATAACGGCTCGCAAAGCGCTAATGCAACGCGACTGAAACTGAGGCCATGTTTCTTGATACTCACTATCATGATTGCCCGATATCCAGCGTATGACTGCATCAGAAAACGCCCGTTGAAAGGCTTTTCTTGGCACAGCTTCTTTCGCTATATCGGCCGCCATCACGCTGTAGTCCTTCCACTCTGGTCGATACCTGACAAGGATTTCTACATGATTAAACTCGTTAAATCCTGAGTGGGTAACGGTTGCCAAATCACTTCCACCAAAGCCCGACACAAAGTGACTTGCAGTCTGTTCATGACGAAGAAGACTGCCTGAATAAAACTGACTTGGAACCACTAGCTGTTTGAAATATTTGCCCAGTATTTCAGACTGCCGGCACCCTTTTGCAGACAGCTTGTCGTAATCGGCCTTGCCGAATGACGCCTGCCCGTGTCTTACCAAATAGATAGCACCCATACACGCCTCTAACCTATCCCCTTACCGCTGTTATTTTTAACGTTATCTCTCGATTACCCCAAACAGCAGCTCGCAAACAAACGCGCCGCTATAGCGTGCTTTTCTCAATCAACTTTAAGCAGCGCTGCTCCAGATAACGCCCCGCATGAACAAACCCTGCAAATCGCTTATCTTTTGTTTGGCCGTTAAAGTAGCGGTAATATAGTTGTTGAATGATCGCCGCCAAGCGGAATAGCCCGTAAATTTCATAAAAGTCGAACGAGGTTTGAGGCAGCCCTGACTTTCCCAGGTAATAATCAATCACTGCCTCTCTAGTAAGCATACCCTTCAAGTGGGTGGGTTGGCGCCTCATAAACTGAAACTGCGGATCATCGTCTGCCTGCACCCAGTATGCCAAGCTGTTGCCCAAATCCATTAACGGGTCGCCCAGTGTGGCCATCTCCCAGTCCAGCACGCCAATAATATCGAACGGATTTTCGGGGTTTAATACGACATTATCAAAGCGGTAATCATTGTGAATAATGCAAGTGCCGACATCATCGGGCATTTTGTCTTTTAGCCAGGCCATAACCGTTTCAAAGGAGATCGCATCATCTGTCATCGCCTTAACGTAACGGTCACTCCACCCTTCAATTTGCCGCTTGACATAACCTTCGCCTTTCCCGATTCCTTCCAGCCCGGCTTTCTTATAATCAACCTGATGCAGTTCAAGAAGCTTATCAATGACGTTGAGACATAACTGCCGGGTTTCAGCCTCACTTAGTGTTACTTCTTTCGGCATCTCCTGGCGGGGAATAATGCCAACCAAACGCTCCATAACGTAAAAATCACAGCCCATCACATCATGGTCTTCACACTGGGCCAACACTGTGGGTACAAAGGGATAAACCGGGCGCAATGCCTGCATGATGTTTGATTCGCGAATCATATCGTGGGCTGACTTTGCAACTCGGCCAAACGGAGGTCGGCGTAATATCAAGTCACGATTCAAGTATTGCAACAGGTAAGTCAGGTTGGATGCGCCTCCAGGAAACTGCTTTACAGTCAAAGGCCCTTCCAAATCGGGCAAAACCTGTTTCAGATATTGATCGACTTTATTCAAATCCAGTGATTCGCCTTCCCTTACCTCGACGGCTTCATCCAATACTGACATTACTCCCCCTATACCGTTTGATGGCTTATTAATTGTTAGATTACGAAAACAGCTTCTTGGCCTGTCGCTGCATCAGCACGCTGAAAGCTTTTGGTGTAAATCGCTTTACATACCACATCCGGCGCTCAAACGGGTGTGTCACAACCCAGAACTCTTTCTTCACAAAGGCCTGATAAATACGATCGGCTACGTCATCAGCGGTAATCTTGGAGCGACTCATCAGTTTATTGACTTTCGAGTGCAAGCCCCCTATGTGTGACCGCATATTTTCCGTCAGATTGGTTTGGAAAAACGCCGGGCAAACCACACTCGTTGAAATGTTATGAGTACATAGTTCTGCCAATAACGTTTCCGACAGGGATACGACACCTGCCTTGGTTACGTTGTAGTTGCTCATCATAGGAGCACTCATCAAACCTGCCGCAGACGCGATATTGACAAAATGCCCGCTCCCCTGCTGTTTGAACAACGGCGTAAATGTTTTACAGCCCCTGACAACTCCCATCAGATTTACATCCAGAACCCATTGCCAGTCTGCCAGACTCACATCTTCAATTGGGCCGGCCGTTCCTCCCACCCCAGCATTGTTAACCACCACATCAACACCGCCCCAGCGCGCCTCTAATTCAGCGCGGGCACTCTCAAGGTGTTTCACTTTGGTCACATCACAAAACAGGTAGAATGTATCTGGAGCCAAGGCCTTCAACTCGGCCTCTGCCTCCATGCCCCGCTCATCATTAACATCACCAATGCAGACGTTATAACCTTCTCGGGCAAAGCGCATTGCAATGGCTTTTCCAAGCCCACTGGCTCCGCCTGTAATAAATATTCGTTTGTTATTCATTATCTATTTGCTCTTCAGCTGCGTTTTCATGAAATGCTTAGGCTTTTTTCATCAAGTGCTTATGCTTTGCCAACTCAAATTTTGAAATCAATAAGCGGTGGACTTCATCCGGGCCATCTGCCAAACGCAAACAGCGGGCATAGGCATACATCTGAGTCAGCGGAAAGTCTTCACTCATGCCTGCGCCACCATGAATCTGCATTGCCTGATCAACAATCGTCTGCAATACATTCGGGGCGACGACTTTGATCTGGGAAACATCACTCATTGCCCCCATGATTCCTTTTGTGTCCAGTGTCCACGCCGCTTTCATTGTCAGTAATCTAGCCTGTTCAATTGACATTCTGGCGTTGGCGATAATATCTCGATTGCCACCCAACTTGGCTAAGGGTTGCCCAAAGGCTTCGCGGCTCACCGCTCGCTTGATCAGTAGTTCCAATGCACGCTCAGATGCACCAATAGCACGCATACAGTGATGGATCCTGCCTGGCCCCAACCGACCCTGAGCAATTTCAAATCCGCGCCCAGGCCCTGCAATAATCGCACTCTTAGGTAACCTGACATCAGTAAAGCTCACTTCGCCATGACCATATGGTTCATCCAAATCACCAAAAACCGGAAGCATACGCTCCACTTTAACCCCTGGCGTATTTTTAGGCACCAGCACCATCGAGTGCCGCTGGTGGCGATGAGCATCAGGGTTGGTTAACCCCATAAAAACCAGTATTTCGCAGTCTGGGTGACCTATCCCTGTGCTCCACCATTTACGGCCATTTAGAACGACTTCGTCACCTTCAACAATCGCGGTTGCTTCCATATTCGTTGCATCGGAAGACGCAACGCCTGGCTCCGTCATACAGAATGCAGAGCGAATCTTTCCTTCCAGCAGCGGTGTTAGCCATTGCTCTTTTTGCTGCTCAGACCCGTAGTGAACCAATACTTCCATGTTGCCGGTATCAGGCGCATTACAGTTAAATATTTCAGGGGCGATAAAGCTTCGCCCGGTTTGCTCAGCAATGGGGGCATATTCGGCATTGCTGAGCGCAGGGCCATAGCCTTCCACAGGTAAGAACAGGTTCCAAAGGCCTTGCGCTTTAGCTTTCTCTTTCAACGTTTTAATAACTGGAAGAACGACCCATGGGTTATCCAGCGACTTCAGCTCCTTAAAATAGGCATCTTCGACCGGGAGAATGTCTTCCTCCATAAACGACTTAACACGACCTAAATAATCTTGTGCACGTTCTGATAAATTAAAATCCATGACGGCCTCCAAAGCCTATACCCAGAGTTCATTATTCTTTCGACTTAAGCCAATGCTATTCCCACCAATAAAATTAGACAAATGAATAGTTGTAATACATATCTATAAATTATAATAATAGATACTACACTTAACCTTATCCCTCCCCTTTATCAGGCAACCCTATGAGAATAGACTTAAATCTCTTTATTGTTTTTGATGCGATTTTTACCGAGGGGAATCTGACTCGCGCAGCAAATGTACTAAACCTCACCCAGCCTGCTGTGAGCCACTCTCTCGCGAGGCTGAGGGATCACTTCGACGACCCTCTGTTTGTGCGGCAAGGGAATAAAATGCTGCCAACCTCGGTGGCGAAAAATGTAATTACAGACGTTCGGGAAGCGCTACATCAACTTCAGGTTGTGCTTCATCAATCCCGACAGTTTGATCCATCGTCCGCCCAAAAGCGTTACTCAATCAGCCTTCATGACTCGCTGGAAGCCTCATATCTGCCCTATCTGATGAAGCATTTGAACTCTGAAGCCCCTATGGTCGACCTCACCAGCACACGCGTTAGGCGAAGCGAGCTTGAGAACAAGCTGTCATCGGGGGATATCGATTTTGCCATCGATATTCTCTTACCAGTAGGTGAGAACATCTGCCACACACAATTAGAGAATGATCAGTTGGTTGTCGTTGCAGCAAGCAAGCATCCTGATATCGATAAAGAATTAGGGCTCGCAAGCTACCTTGAACAAAAACATGTGTTGGTTTCATCCCGTGTTTCCGGGCCAGGGCTTGAAGACTTTGAACTGGGCCGACTGGGGTTGCAGCGCCGAGTTGGTTTGCGCTGCCAACACTTTTTTTCTGCCTGTCGAGTGGTTGAAAGCAGCGATATGCTATTAACGATGCCTGAAACTGCGGCAAATATGTTTAGCCAGGTACTCGATATAACCACCTATCCTCTACCGGTAGAGCTACCGGGCATTGATGTTCATTTGTACTGGCATATCAATGTTGATAAAGACCCTGGAAACCGATGGCTGCGAAATAAGATCTTGATGGCTTCTTCTGACCAATAACCCGTTTGTATATGAAACCGAAGCAGAAACTGTAAAACAATGTGAAACATCCCGTTACATTTCTAAAAATTTGACCTCCTTCGTTTTTTGATCAAACGAAGGTGTTAATATCCTTCCAATACTAAAAACAACAATAATAAGAACACAACAATAAGAACACCGTAATAGAAACACAGTTTGCTCATTCCACACATGGCATTAAGGAACACAATGCCCATCAAAGTATAACGGAAAGATAATAAATGATGCTGCTCCACAACCGATGAGAAAGCGGCACATACAATGGCGTGAGCAAGGTCATGAAGACATATATCGATGCAAGGTTTCTCCCTAAAGCAACGAAACAACTCTATCAGGATTTAGCATCCCGTTCGTTTCCAGGCGTAGTATTCTATGTCGCGGTTTGGGCTGCGTTAATACTTCCCAAATACGACTATTTTTTTGACTCGTCCAGGATCCAATACACATTGATGCTAACAGCGATTATCGCATTCGCATCAGTCTCCCGACTCTTGTGCATCATCGTTTATAAAGTACGGTGCAGTAAAAATCAGAGCTGCCATGGCGGTATTTTGCTGCTGGGAGTCACTCTGTCGAGCACAGCATGGGGAATGTGTTCGGGTTATATGGTGATGAGCCCCTTATTTCAGGAGTCCATTGCCCCGAATATGATTGCCGGTGCCGGCCTGTGTGCAGGAGGGCTTGCATCGTTGGCCCCCTCGAGACGCTTTCTTACCTTTTTTCTTGTGCCAATGCTGGTTCCTTCAAGTATTGCACTAATAATGATTGGCCACCCTTTTTCTGCGTCACAAGTTGCACTAAGCGCGTTGCTTTTTGTCGGTCTGTATGGCATCTCAGGCATTCAGCGCAAGGAATACTTTAACGCGCTTAACAGCCAGTATCAGCTGGAGGAGAAATCAAACCAACTTGCCGAACTGAATACGCTTGACCCGATGACAGGACTCAAAAACAAACGCTATTTTGATGAAAAAATGAACGATGAGTTTCATAGAGCAATACGTGACAAAATGCCTATTTCGCTGATCTTAATCGATCTCGACCACTTCAAACAGGTCAACGACATCTACGGGCATTTGATTGGTGACGAGTGCTTAAAAGAGATGTCTAGAACGCTTAAGAGTAAGTTCAACAGAACCATGGACACCCTCGCCAGAGTCGGAGGGGAAGAGTTTGCAGCACTATTACCAACATTGCCCCATGACCAGGCGATGGTGCTGGCTGATAAACTGAGACGGCAAATTGAGCAGATATCCATTCGATATGGCGACAGCTCAATCTCTATCACGGCCAGTCTTGGCGTATCAACCCTCTATCCATCGGCAGATAGCTGTGCTCATGACCTGTTCCACCGGGCAGATGTTGCCTTATATGAAGCAAAACGGTTGGGCAGAAACAGAGTCGCCTGTTCTCCCGTGCTTGATATTGCAGTTCAACGGGCAGAAAAAAAAAGCGCCTAGCCTGAGCACGAGTGCATCAGACTAGGCCCTCATTCCGGTACCGCAGGCCGTTCAACTTCCAGCTGCTGGACAGCAATAACTGCCTGAGTGCGGTTGCGCACGCCCAGTTTTCTAAATACTGCGGTGATATGCGCTTTAATCGTTGCCTCTGAAACATCAAGCTCGTAAGCGATCTGTTTGTTCAGCAATCCTTCCATCAACATACCCAGTACTCTGAACTGCTGGGGTGTCAGGGTTGCCAGCTTTTCAGAAAAATCACAGGTTTCAGCCTCAAGGCGATCTATGCGGCCCTGCACATCGGCAGGTAACCACACATCGCCATTCAACACGGCCCTAATGGCCTCGGCTATCAGCTGCAGCGATGTCGACTTGGGAATAAAGCCCGATGCGCCATAGTCAATCGCCTTTCGAATGACCTGAATATCTTCAGTGCCCGATATCATCACAACAGGCAGCCCCGGATATTGGCCTCGCATAAACACGAGCCCCGAAAAGCCGTGAGCGCCTGGCATATTGAGGTCCAGCAACACCAGATCTGCTTCTGCGTTCTCCTCGACCGATCGCTGTAATTCAGCGATCGTGTCAGCCTCAATAACCTCTACATCATCCACGGCCTGCCCAACAGCCTGCTTTAACGCGGCACGAAACAGTGGATGATCGTCTGCAATGATAATCTTATAGGTCATATCAAGCGTTTTCCCTGTATTCAATCAAGTCGTCTACGACCGATGGGTCTGCCAAGGTCGACGTGTCTCCCAGACTTTCATGCTCATTGGCTGCAATTTTACGTAAAATTCTTCGCATAATTTTACCAGAACGTGTCTTGGGCAAGCCTGGAGCCCACTGAATCAGGTCAGGAGAAGCCACCGGACCAATCTCTTTACGTACCCACTGAATCAGTTCTTTTTTCAACTCATCAGAAGGGTCAGTATCATGGTTCAGGGTCACATAAACATAAATGCCCTGCCCTTTTATATCATGAGGATAGCCTACAACGGCCGCTTCTGCGACATGGGGGTGAGCAACCAGCGCACTTTCAATTTCTGCGGTCCCCATGCGGTGACCTGAAACGTTAAGCACATCATCAACACGACCTGTTATCCAGTAATAACCGTCTTCATCTCTACGAGCACCGTCACCTGTAAAATACGTACCAGGGTAAGTACTGAAGTACGTCAGGATAAACCGCTCATGATCGCCATAGACCGTTCTCATTTGGCCAGGCCAGCTATCGGTAATAACCAGATTACCTTCCGTTGCACCCTCAAGCACGTTTCCATCACCATCAACCAGTGCAGGCTGTACACCGAAGAACGGTAAGGTTGCAGAGCCTGGCTTCAGATCGATTGCGCCAGGAAGAGGTGAAATCAGAATACCTCCGGTTTCAGTCTGCCACCAGGTATCTACGATGGGGCAACGCTCATCACCCACAACATCGTAATACCACTCCCAAGCCTCTGGATTTATCGGCTCTCCCACCGTACCAAGCAAACGCAAGCTCTCTCGTGAGCTCTGCTTCATATATTGATCACCTTCCGCCATAAGCGCACGAATGGCCGTCGGTGCAGTGTAGAGTACGTTAACATTGTGTTTGTCGACGACTTTACCAATACGGGAGCTATCGGGGTAGTTAGGAACACCTTCAAACAGTACGGTAACTGCACCATTGGCAAGCGGCCCATAAAGAATGTAGGAGTGGCCGGTAATCCAGCCAAAATCAGCAGTACACCAATAGATATCGCCTTGCTGGTAGTCAAACACGTACTCATGAGTCATTGAGGCATAGACCATATACCCCCCTGTGGTGTGCAGCACACCTTTAGGCGTTCCTGTTGAACCAGAGGTATAAAGCATAAACAACGGATCTTCAGCGTTCATCTCGGTGGGAGGGCAGTCACCATCTGCCTCGGCCATTAACTCATGGAACCAGACGTCTCGACCTTCCTGCCAATCAATATCGCCACCTGTGCGTTTAACAACAAACACTTTCTCTACAGTCGTTACATCCGGGTTATTTAGCGCTGCGTCTACATTTCGTTTAAGCGGAACCGGACGGCCACCACGTATACCCTGATCTGCCGTAACAACCCATTTTGCGCCGCCATCCTTAACTCGTGCAGCCAGAGCCTCTGGGGAAAAGCCACCAAATACCACAGAGTGCATCGCGCCAATTCGAGCGCATGCCAGCATGGCAACCGCCGTTTCTACAATCATTGGCATATAAATCGTGACGACATCACCTTTTTGCACACCTTGCGACTTAAGCACATTGGCAAATTTACAGGTCTCTTCATACAGCTCACGATATGTCACGTGGCGGGAATCTGAAGGGTCATCCCCCTCAAAAATAATCGCTGTTTGATCGCCTCGCTCGGCAAGGTGCCGGTCCAGGCAGTTAGCGCTCGCATTTAGCGTTCCATCTTCAAACCATTTAATAGATAAATTGTTACGATCATAAGAGGTATTTTTTACGGTTTTATAGGGCTTTATCCAGTCCAGTCTTTTACCGTGCTCTCCCCAAAAAGCATCAGGATTCTCAATGGAGTCCTTATACATTGCCATGTATTGCTCTTTATCTACCAGTGCCCGGCTTTTTGCAGATTCTTTAACTGGATACACCTTACCTTCACTCATCTTCTTATCCTCTTCGTTGATCCATTAACTATGACTATCAACAGTTGATTTATTGTTTGTATAAAAATGATCGTTCTATTTCTACTCTTCAACCTGTTGGTTTTAAATTAGACCAAGGTATAGAGCCACCTCGCACACTGCGGTACAAACAAACGCTTATCAATGTTGGGATGTTATTGTTTGAGTAGTCATTTTTCCCGAACTACTATCCTGTAACTACTATCCTGTAACTACTATCCTGTAACTACTATCCTGTAACTACTATCCTGTAACTACGACCATGTAACTACGACCCTGTAACTGCAAGCTATCCTCATGAAGTATAATCATATTTCATAAAATAGACATGCTTGAAAAGTGAATTGCGCTACGTCTAAAATGTTGAAGAGAAAAAGGCCACATTCAAATATAAAAAAAAGCCCCGAAAAACGGGGCAGTCTGACCTGATACTAAGCAATATCTTTGCAAGCTTGATGCAGTGAAGCGGAAAGCAATTTCATAATCTGACCTCGTCTTTACTTTATTTCCATCGTTCCTCCCTATTTCAGGGTCACAAAGGTCGGTTTTCCACTCAAGCAGCTTTGCTTTTTTGCGCCTTATCAACCCTCTTTCGCTGAAGAGCCGTTCGTTCTTTCAACGCGTAGCGATTTAAGCCAGGGATATGGATCGTCCGTATATATTCACCCCAGTCGATGAGTCGTGCATCAACGGGGAATAATGGCCGCTCTGCCTCCCGCACTCTATGACTTAAAGCCACGAGTTTATCATTATAAAATCGATACTTTGGCTCAGAGTAAAAAGAGAAAATCGTCGCAAGATTCATCGCTGTGTCAATATGTCCTAATGACTTGGCTTGCGCATCATGACCCAGTCGTTTACTCAGCTTATTAATGGCTATTAAGGGTAACCTCATCGCATTCATCATCGCTGAGAACACCCGTTTGCTGACCATCACGAATGGGCGTTTCGGTTGTCGATAGAATAGCTTTGGGTGTTGCTGGTAGTTGTCATCAGCCTCTTGTTGCACAAGTTGTATCATTTCGCGAATGCTTAAAGGGTTTACTCCACCACTACAACACTGATAAACCCGATGACTGCGGCTATGAGCCTGCTCTGAGGCCCCCCTGGTGGCATCATGAACCAACTCCGCAACACCAAGAATAATGCTGTTTGCGACTAAGTCAGCAGGAATAATGTCAATAATGCCATTCGGGTCTCCAGGGAAAAAGGTTACCTTTTCGCGGGCATATGCCATTAAAATCGCATCGGCCACTTTCACCCCCTCTATCCAGCCAGGCACTGGGCTAGCCAAGGTACTTTCTACAATAGCAGGGCGCAGAATAGTTAACGGCGAACCAACTAGGGCCTTTCGTAATAACTGCTCCCCCAACCATTTAGTGAACGTATAGGTATCGTTCCAACCATAGCGATTGGACTCTGCAATCCCCAAATCAATCAACTTTTTCTTAAGCACATCTGGGTTTGGGTTATCCTCAGCTGCGTCACTGCCACCTATACCTGTTCGGTTTTCTCCAGAGGCTAAATGGCAAGCCTTTATGTCTGCAATTTTTCTTTGCAACACCTCAATCAATGGTTCTACATCGTAATAGCCATTCTGATTAAGCGAAATAAAACCGCTGGCGGGGGCTACATTCTCTTCAGCTAGCGCTCCCTGATTAAAGCCATTGACATAACAGGTAGAGACCTGAAGTACCGGAATCCCCCCGGCCAGTTTGGCAAACTCGGCTATGTTATAAAGTGACAGCGTATTGATTGAAAGGGCCTGGTCGAGTTCCTCCCTAAAATTAACGCTGGCAGCAGAGTTAATAACCACATCCACCTGCTTAACAAGGCGGTTGTACTCCGATGTGTTAAGACCAAAATTTGTCTCTGTCACCTCCCCCGTAATGCAATGTATTTTTTCTTCACAAAAAGCGTCAAAGCGCTGGGGGTCGTCCTTCTGCATCTGTTCAAAGATCGATGAATTCGCTATCTGGTTGATAAACCGTGAGTGAGCATCAGGGTACTGCTTATTACCCCGAATCAATAAGTAGATTTGCCCGATTTCCGAAACATCTCTCAGTAGTTTCTCAAGAACGACTTTACCGACAAAACCGGTTGTTCCGGTTATCAAGACCTTTTTGCCCGACAGCACATCGAGAACAGAGAACTGTTCAAGCGTCGAGTGCTCAGTTGCACCGAAAGCGCTTTGGTTATCTGAAACGCCGTGTAAGTCAGAGGTACTAGATATCTCAGAAATACTAGGTGCCTCAGAAATACGAGATGCCTCAGAAATACTAGGATTCTCATTAGCGTCACATGTAGCAGGTGTTAATTTTTGTTCGCCCATAACTCACCTATGCCTGATTTATTGTAAGCATTTCCTTATGCACCCCATGTTTAAGTAAGTGATTTCAAAACACTTAAACAACATAAATGCCCATTGCCTGAACACCCATCACACCGTCTGACGCTTTATTATGTTTATGTAGTTTGTATCAAATAAGCCCTTTGCTTGCTTTCATTAAAAGCAATAGTCTGTTCCTATTTTTTGCAAACTGCCAGCGCCTTCTAAGATGCGATTGTTATATACAGACTTACAGATCGTTACAGTTGGAATAGTGAACCAAATCTCATTTTTCATGACTCTGAAAACGGCAGCCTGACACCGTGACTACGCGCACAACCGGCTTAGGACGGGGTTATCAGAACAATTATAGATTGTAGAACAACCGAATTATGTATTCTCGGATTGTTTTCTCATCTAACCCGACTGTACTCACACAATACCCTCGTGCCCAAAAATGCCGCCCAGTAAAATTTCTCTTCACCTGCATGTAATCTCTAAAGATCCATATCGCTGGCTTCCCTTTCAGAAACCCTACCGTATTCGCTACACTATATTTTGGCGGAATCATTGGCAACATATGGATATAATCCTTCATCGCATACCCTTCAACCAGCTCTACGTCCTGCTGACGACACAGTTCACGTAAAATCCCACCAATGTCTCTTCGTAGCGTCCCATAAATAGCTTTCTTTCGATATTTCGGCACAAATACAACGTGATATTTGGAATAATGTTTAACATGAGCTTGGCTTTGCCAGTCTCTCATAGTGGCCTCCTTAAAGAGCTTGCCGGTTCAAAGGAGGCCATTTTCCACTCTGCACGCCGTAATGAGTGCCTATTCCTGTCTCACCGTCAGAAGCGGTGGTTTACCAAGTTTTAATTAATCAGAGTTTCCCTAAGTAATGTGTAGCCTTTGAAGCGGATTGATATCGTTACGTGACTTTCCTCGTGCTGTATTTTCTCGTGATAACAGCCCGAATAGGAGGGGCTATACGCTTTGTTCAATAAGCCTATACGTACAAGTAATAAGAAGGGAAATACAATTTATTGCAAATGATTATGATATCTGTTCTCATTGGCGCCAATATTGTTTGTACCATCTATTTGGAGCTTTTTCATGAAACCCAGTTACCCACTTAAGCCGTTAACGGCGGGAGTGTTAGTCGCGCTATCTGCGATGGCCGCTCAGGCGCAGGACGCTGTTGTAGAAGACAGTATAACCATCGAAGGTAATGCTTTTACCGGCTATGCAGCACATTTGCCAACTTCGGGGACAAAGACTGATTTGCCCTGGCTTGATGTTCCGCAATCAGTGTCTGTGGTGACGAGTACTGAAATGCACGACCGCGGGGCTGTGCGCGTCGTGGAAGCGCTGCAAGGTGTTGCTGGTGTGAATAACACCCTGGGTGAAGGTAGTCGTGACCAGTTTGTTATCCGTGGTTTTGATAGTCTGAATGATCTTTACCGTGATGGTTTACGAGATGACGGCACTCTGCAGTCTTATCGTAGCCTGGCGAATATTGAGCGGGTTGAAGTAGTTAAAGGAGCTGCGGGAGCACTGTACGGACGAGGCTCCGCCGGTGGTCTGATTAACCTGGTCACCAAGCGGGCGAACGGGGATGATTTTTCTCGTGTCACAACCCAGTTGGGTAGTGACGGCCTGTTGGTTGGACGCCTGGATTCTTCCGACTCCGTGAACGATCAGGTAAATGCGCGTATGAATCTGGAATTCCGTCAGAGTGACTCTTTTGTTGACCATGTGGACTCGGAAGATTTCTTCATCGCACCAACGATCCGTATCAAGCTGGACGAGCAGCAGACACTGGATCTGGATCTGGAGTATGCGCATCAGGAATTGGTGCCTTACCGTGGTGTACCTTCGAAGGATGGCAAGCCGGTAGATGTTCCCGTTAATACCTTCTTCGGTGGTATTAACGATTATCAGGAATCCGACAGCCTGCGTCTGGCGCTGAGCCATGAGATGCAGATCAATCCGCAACTAAATTGGGTGAACCGCGCATCCTGGAATCAGGTCGAGCTGGAACAAAAAGGCACTCGTCAGGGCAGTGTAACTGGAAATAACGTGGCACAAACCGTCAATAACTTTGCCTACGATCCGCGCACCTCCATAACCTTACAGTCTGAACTGACCTGGGAAGCCGAAGATAACCAGTTATTACTTGGCGTGGATTACAACAATATCGATATCGAACTGTTATATGCCAAAGATACTTCCCTGAGTCCGCAGCCTATTTTCGATCCGGTCGCCCGGGTCACGCCTAATCCGGGTTTTGCTCCCTGGCGCGATAACACCACTGAAACAATCGGTGTTTACGCACAAAATGTACACAGCTTTGGTGATCTTTCACTCATTGCCAATCTGCGATACGACCAGATGGAGCTGGAACAACAGAAGGTGGGGCTGGGCAAAGAGTATCTTGATGACAACAAGCTAAGTTACCGTGGCGGAGTAGTTTATCGTCTCGATGAAGATGTGTCAGTGTATGCAACTGGTGCGCGTTCCTGGCAGTTGCCGTATGCCGGCATTTATATTAACCCAACGCTGGCTGAGTTCTTCCATGCTGACCTCTACGAAGTGGGTGTTAAAGGCTACCTGATGAACGATGCCCTGATGGTCAATGCGGCACTGTTCCGTATCGATCAGGAGCAACCGAAAACCAATACTGATGGGGATGTGGTTGACAAACAAGAGGTGCGTCATCAGGGGGGTGAACTGGAGATTCGTGGTGAGCTGAATGAGCGCTGGAATGTAGCGGCGGGCTACAGTTACCTGCAAGCTGAAGATAAGGAAACCGACCTGAAACCCAACGACGTTTCTGATCACCTGTTTTCGCTCTGGTCTACTTATCAGCTTGACCAGCAGTGGAAATTGGGTGGTGGTGTGAAGTACGTGGGTGCGCGCTTTGCGGGTAACAATGAGCGTGTTGAGCTGGACTCATATACGCTTGTGGATCTGATGGCCCAGTACAACTGGCGCCAGCATTCGGTACAGGTAAATGCCAAAAATCTATTGGATGAAACCTACTTTCTGGGTGCAACTGGTGGTGGTTCCGGTCTGAACCAGATTGGTTACGGTGCGCCGGCGCAGTTCCAGGTGAGTTACAGCTATCAGTTCTAAGTGTTTCTGATGAGGCCTGGGAATTGCAGCAACTGCCGGTGCGGAGCCTGAAAGCTCCGTGTTGGCGGTTTTTGATCTGAAATGTTGCGTATGCGGCCAACAAAACGATGTTCAGGATTGTTGGTCCTGATAACCTTCGCGCCAGCGATTCAGGTGCAAGTGAATGAGCGATTGTAAGCGCACCACATTACGCTCGAGCAGCGCGCTGACCATGTCAAAGTGATCCTGACAGCTGACTTCAATTGTCGAACGTTTGGCCCAGCCCTGACTGGCACTGCCAACGCCACGTTCACGCATCTCGTCAATCATGCTGGAGAGGTAATGGTTATTGCAGTAGTTGTAAAAGGTGCGATGAAAAGCAAAGTTATGCTTCATCATCTGCCCCCGATCTTCTTCTTCCATTGCCGTGCGAAACCCTTCGGCAAGCGCTTGCAACTGCTGCATACCGGTATCGTCAATATTGGCCATGACCTTAAGCGCCACCGCACTTTCCAGCAATTCACGTGCCTCCGTAATCGCGATACGTTCCTGCACGGAATGCTCGATAACACGGTAGCCTTTATAAGGAACGTGCTGCAGAAAGCCGCTGCTGCTCAGTTCCGTAAAAGCGGAGCGCACTGTAAAGCGGTTGACGTTAAATGTTGTTTCAATGTCAATCTGTTTCAGCCATTCGCCAGGACGGTATGCGCCGGTTCCAATTTTCTGCTTAAGCTGATTAATCAACTCTTGGGTGGCTTGGTCAGTAAGCAGTTTGCTTTTTGTGCTCATCTTTCGTCCTTGCTAACTCGAATGCGGGCTCTACAACAAGTGATGCTGGCCATGTTACACGTTTAAGCCGTTGAAATCGAAAAAATGGTTTTTTATTGGCGCCAATTATGCGATGATGCGCCGCATTAAAGCGAAATGATTATGATTATTAATAACACTTGGATAAGACCTATGCGCAGGGCGGGTTTGTTAACTATTGGGCTTTTGAGTTGCTGGTTAATGGCGGCCGTTCAGGCTGCCACTATCACTGATGATCGTGGAGTTGTGGTGACGCTGCCAGAGGGCGCAAACCGGGTAGTGGCGATTTCCACTTTTGGCTCTGATCTGATGTTAGCGCTGGGCTTAAAGCCATCGGCAGTCACCAGCTTTGGCCCTTTTAGCCGACCGGACTTTCTCGGACCGGAACTGACGGAAGTACCAGTGATTGGTTCCCGTGCCCAGGTCAATATGGAACTCTTATCTGAAATTGCGCCGGATCTGATTCTGGCGATTCGTCGCTACACTGAAAAAAATGCCAGCCAGTTTGAGAGTATTGCCCCATACATGGCGCTTGATCTGGTGACATTGTCGGATAGCTTGCGTGGTGTGCAACTCAGCGGTGATATTCTAGGTAAGTCAGCAGAAGCGAAAGAACTGAACAAGCAGTTTGAGCAGCAGCTGACCGAGTTTAAGCAACGGGCTCCGGGTGGCGTATCAGCTGCATTGTTGGTGACCAGCTCAGAAACGCCTTTTATTTATCACGATCATTTTATCAGTGCAGATCTGCTGGGTTATCTCAACGCTGAGAATGTAGGTGGTGCTTCGGCCACCCCTGAACAGGCTATGCCACTAGGTTATCGCATGGGTCTGGAAGAACTGCTTGAGCAAGACCCGGACGTAATTTTTCTGTTTGCGTCTAATAAAGAACGTGCTTTTACACTCAATCCAATCTGGCCTTATCTGAGTGCGGTGCGAAATGGGCGGGTTTATGAGGTTGGTCATCACTGGAAAGAGGCGGCGGGTCCGCAGGCACGTTCTCTGATCCTGCAAGAGATGGCACACCGCCTTTACCCCGACCATTTTACTCTACCGGCTTTGCCGGCACATATTCAAAGCCGCCCTTATCACTGAGCATACATTGATGCTGTTATCGTTACGTTATTGTCTGTTGATGGTTGTGCTGCTATTGCTGCTGTTTGTGGTCGCATTACTGGTTGGGCATCAAACGCTGACAGTGCCTGATTTATGGCTTCTGGTGCAGGGGCAGGCAACACCGTTGCAGAAAATTGTGGTCTGGGAACTTCGTATTCCGCGTAACGTGTTGGCGTTGCTGGTTGGGGCCGCACTGGCTACGGCAGGTGCGATCATGCAGGGTGTGACCCGCAATCCACTTGCTTCGCCTGGCCTGACCGGGGTTGTTGCCGGAGCTTCGTTTGTGATTGTGCTGCTGGTAAGCGTCGGATCTGTTGATGCGCACTGGTTGCCTGTTGCTGGCTTTGTCGGGGGTATTGGTGCCGGGTGCCTAACCTTTTACTTGGCGTGGCAGGGGCGTCTGTTACCCCTGAGAATCGTTCTGGCTGGCGTTGCTGTCACCGCTTTATGTGCAGCGATAAGCACCGCTCTGTTACTGTTTTCCGGAGCGGAAGCGGGTGATCTTTTCTACTGGCTGGCAGGAGGCTTAAGTGGACGTGGCTGGTTGCAGGTCGGGCAAAGCTGGTACTGGATAGTGTTTCCAATGTTACTCAGTTTTGTTCTGGTACAACGTTTTAATCTGTTACTGCTGGACGATGACATTGCCCGTAGCCTTGGCATGGCGGTCGGGCGTTGGCGCTTGCTGTTTTTACTGCTGGCGGTCCTGATGACTGCTGCTGTTGTTAGTGTAGCGGGGCCTGTGGGCTTTGTCGGTTTGGTGATTCCTCACATCAGTAAACGTTTGCTCGGCCAGCAACATCCCTTCTGGTTACCCTTTACCGCATTGCTGGGGGCGTTGATATTACTCTGCGCGGATCTGCTGGCCCGCTTATCAGCCTTTCCCCAGGAAATTCCATTGGGCGTGATTACCGCACTACTCGGTGGCCCCTGGCTATTACTTCTGATACGACGGGGGTTAGCCTGATGCCCGGATCTGGAAGAGCACTTAATGATGCTTCTTGGTATCAGTCTTTAAGCTGCCTGATAGGACCAGTTTTACTGTTTCTGCTATTATTGCTGGGCTGTTTACTGCTGAGTATAACCCTGGGAGCATCTGAACTGAGCTGGCAGCAGATTATGAACCTTTTCACTACACAGGAAAGTGATCATGTGGAACGGGTTGTCTGGCAGTTGCGCCTGCCGCGTGCGTTATTGGCGGCAATGATCGGAATACACTTTGCCTTGTCCGGTTTTATCCTGCAAACCTTAACCCGCAATCCCCTGGCTGATGCAGGTATTCTCGGTATTTCGGCGGGGGCCAGTTTCAGTGCCGTGCTGGCTATTTTAGGTGCCAGTTTGTTTGTTCGCGGATTGGAGCCTCATCGCCAGAGTCAGATGATTCTGGGCTATCTGCCGCTATTAGCTACGGCCGGTGGTGTAGCCGCAGCAGGGCTGATTTACAGGCTCAGTGGTGCCGCACGCTTAACACCGTTACGTCTGATCCTAACCGGTGTCGTGCTCGCGACGATACTCAATGCGCTTGTCACGGGGGCGTTGGCACTGTGGGGCCATTCCCAGACTGAAATGATCGTGGAATGGTTAGCGGGCAGTTTGCATGGGCGTGACTGGCAGCATCTTGCTGTACTGTGGCCCTGGACGCTGATCGGACTTACAGCCTGTATTTTATTGCTGCGGCCCTTAAACCTGTTGCGTCTTGAAGATGAGCAAGTCCTGAGCATTGGTTTGAATCTGCGCGTATGGCGTCTGATTGCTTTGATTACCGCAACCTTACTCGCCGCTAGTGCGGTGGGTGTTGCTGGTCCGATCGGTTTTATGGGGTTGGTAGTACCGTATATATGTCGGCGTTTAAGTCCACATGATGTGCAGCAGCAAATGCTGTTATGTGTGGCCGTTGGCGCTTTACTAATGATGTTAGCTGATCTGCTGGGACGCATAATAATCGTGCCTTACGAATTACCGGTAGGCGTAGTGTGCGCGCTGATCGGGGTGCCTTTTTTCCTGTACCTGTTACGGCGTCAGCCTTAGCCCAAAAATCATCCAAAAGAGTTTAGGTATGAGCTTAATAACGCAACATATTCAGCTGGGATACGCAGGTAATATCGTCATCGATGATCTCAGCGTGCAAATCCCGCAACAGCAGATTACAGCGCTGATTGGTCCCAATGGTTGCGGTAAAAGTACATTACTACGTGGCCTGGCCGGCTTGCTCGAACCACAGAAGGGGCAGGTTGCCCTTCAGGATAAAGCAATGTCCGACTGGTCGCGCCAGGCACTGGCGTTGCAGATTGCGATGCTTCCCCAGAAGCCGGTAGCACCTGATGGTGTTCTGGTTCGGCAATTAGTCAGTTATGGGCGTTTTCCCTACCAGGGGCTGTTACGCAGTGCCAGCCGTGAAGATCAGGAGGTAGTGGAATGGGCCATGGACAAAACCGGTATCTCCCATTATGCCGATAAACCGGTGCAAGCCTTATCCGGGGGGGAGCAACAGCGCGTCTGGATTGCAATGGCGATCGCACAGCAGGCAACGATTCTTTTATTGGACGAGCCCACGACCTATCTGGATTGGGGCCATCAACTGGAAATTCTTGAGCTACTGTGCCAGCTCAATCGGGAACAGGGCCTGACCGTCGTTATGTCCCTGCATGATCTGAATCAGGCTGCGCAGTACTCCGATAATGTGATTGCCATGGAACAGGGTCAGTTGATTGCACAAGGCACGCCCGTTCAGGTCATTACACCACGATTGCTGAATCGGGTATTTAAGGTGCGCGCGCAGGTTGTTCCGCAGGACAATGGCAAACCCTATTGCATCGCGCAGGGTACAGTATCTACAGCAGATCTGGCCGTTGCCAGCTAAAAGGAAGTCGTGTGAGAGAGATTCAGTTACGTTATCAACTTGGACGTAAACCGTTCACCGCTTGTCAGGCCGATCAGAGGTTTTCTTATTGTCTCTATGTGCCGCAGATTCAACGCTTACAACCTGAAAAAGAATTGCCTCTGGTGGCAGTGATCCATGGCTCAAGTCGTACGGCGGAAAGTTATCGTGACCGCTTTGTCGAGTTTGCTGAACAGAACGGCTGTATTGTATTGGTACCCTTGTTTCCGGTTGGAATTCCTACCGCAGGTGATGCCGACAGTTACAAAATGCAGCGTCTCTGTAGTGTTCGCTATGACCTGTTATTGCTTGCCATGATCGATGAAGTCTGTGCCAGTTATGCCGTATTACCGAAATTGTTTCTACACGGGTTTTCGGGCGGGGCACAGTTTGCACACCGTTTCTTTTATTTGCATCCTCAGCGCTTACGTGCGCTGTCACTTGCTGCACCGGGCCAAGTGACTTTACTCGATGATCAGTCTATTTGGGGGCGGGGTATCGCAGATATAGAACAGATTTTTGGTTGCGTCCTCTGTTATAGCAGCATGCGTAAGGTGTCGGTTCAGATGGTGGTTGGGGGCGATGACGATGAGTTAATCCTGGATGATTATGTTTCGCCTGATCGTCAACAACGCAGTCGCCAGCAACGTCTGCATGCTCTTCACCAGAGCTTTAGCAATCAGGGAATAGCGGCTCAGTTCGTCACAGTGCCAGGTGCAGGGCATGATGGTTATGCATTGTTAGGAGAGAGTCAGCGCTTGCTGGCTGAATCGATAGTCCAATACCGGCGAGAGAGTACGTGTTGCTAAGCAGGTAATTATTGTGGGGTTGCTCAGGTCATGTCTGATAGTTAGCCCCTACTCATGGGCGGATCATTAATACTGATAGTGGTATATCAAAACCAACGTGATTGTCCAGTTAACCATTACGGAGGGGAGTAAATGGAAGCATTTCTGGCGGTGTCTTTTGTGGCTGTAATGACTTGTTTTAAGTGTGTTTCACTCACTTATCTGAAAAACAGAACTAAAAATTAATAGGATAGATAATCTGCAAACAGGAATGGCTATCCGGTCGACTCGTTTAATGGTATAGATAATGACACTCTCGATGGCTCCCGGCGGAGGGTACGCACTATAACCGGACTTTAAATAGGGGTCATCAAAAAACGCTTTACTAACGTCAGTAATTGCATGACACAGGTGCTCTGACTGCCATTTCATATAATGGCTGCTTGATATTACTCCCAGTCACCCGCTGCTTAACATCACCCACACCGGATAGCGCCTTAAAAAACTACGTCCAGTGGATTGATAACATTCCTGACTGTCGCATCTAACGTCACCAGCGCCTTAATTCGAAATTTTTGGGCGGCTGCTTCAAGCACCGCTGTACCTCCAGACGAAAAACCAAACGCGTCAATACGACTACTGTTGATATCATCATGAGAGCATAAGGCCTCGATAGCCGCCTTAATATCAGGCACCCACTCAGCCATTTTAACATGGTACTTTTCTCCCCCGCTTTCACCATGGCCATGCATATCAATCGCCAATGCCGCATACACGCTTTTCGCCAGAAATCTGGCAAAGTCAAAAAAGTACTCTTTATAGTCTATCGCAGCATGGCAAAGAATCACTGCGGGAAACCCCGTCGAGCTTACGCTAGAAGAAGATGAAACTGACGATGCAGCTGCATTATCTGCGGACTGATCCGAACGCACTGTATCGGGTAAAAAATAAAACACCCTTGATGATATCGCCTAACGACTCGAATTGGAGTTTCTCCGTTCTCATTGCTTCCCTCTTCAATACGTGCAACCAGTATTTTCATCAAGTGTGGTTGATAGGGTTTATGAGTCAACTAATGAAGCATACTTAATTGACTCAAGTAAGTTATCCAATGATACCTTACCTGAAGAGGCTTTGATCTTCTCAACTAACTTATCCTGGCAACCAAACCCCTTTTCATCATATCGGTGTTTTGGCTGAGCTATATTAACAGACTGATCGGGGTCTCTCGGGTTTGGAGCTTGATGAGGGTTATTTGACTGACCGAACTGGATCGAGGCTCCCCGCTGAACATGCTGCTGCTCGTTGTTATCACCTTCTACCCCCCTTAATCGTTCAAGGTTTTGCACGATTAAACTTCGTTGCTCTTCAGAAAGTGCTTTAGGATCGATTACTTGCAATAAACCATGCAGCAGGTCATTGGCAGCCTCTCCGAGTTGGTCACCGTAGGTAAAAATACAACTCGACAGCAGTGTTATGACCTGCTCGGGTGTCGTGTCATCGTTTTTCAAAAACCGGTTTAATCTGACCCTCAGATCAATCCACTGGTCTTCTGATGACGAGCCTATTGGCTCTAAATGCTTATCCTCAGTTTGATGCCCGCTTTCCTGCAAACCTACTTCTTTCAGGCAGGTACTATTATCTGCTGTCTTACCAACTGGCGCAGTTATTTCTGCCGTAGAATGTGTCCGTCGCTTTCTCGATCTCTCTACAACTTTTTTCCAATAGGTAGTAAACGATAAATTTGGAACACGGCCCCGGCTATATGCGCTGTCCAAACTATCTGCCAAGCGGTAGAAGCTCTTACAAGATGGGTCGGTCTCAGGTAGTAGCGAAACTGGCCGTTGCAGGGTCACCGAAGCACGAATGCTTTCATCCATCCATACCGACCCCAGGTATTCGGTTTCAAGGCCGATATATTTCTTAACCGCCGCTTCAAAACGGCGATATATTTTCTCAGCCTTCGATGCACTTTGAGCCATATTGACCACAACCTGAGGTGCCCGCTTATAGCCTCGTCTACGTAACACTTTCAATAATGAGAAGGCATCGGTCAAAGAAGTGGGCTCTGGCGTAATCACGATAGCAGCCATTTGTGCAGCAGCAACAAAGTGCAGGACGGTGGAAGAAATGCCTGCTGATGTATCTATTACCAGATAATCATATCTGGACTCAAGATATTCAATTGCCTCAACGAGCCTTTGCTGTTGCTCTGAGTCCAGATCAACACACTTCGCAAACCCAGAGGCACCGGGCACAATGTCGAGACCGCCCGGCCCGGTTAATAACAGATCCTGAATTGATTTTTCGTCAGTAAAGAGGTGTTCAAGCGTCCAGGCTGGCGTAATACCCAACATAATATTAACGTTGGCCATCCCCATATCTGCATCAAACAGGCATACCTTAGAATCAGAGCGGGCTAACGCAATAGCCAGGTTCACAGAAAGGCTGGTTTTACCCACACCACCTTTCCCGCTGGTAAATGCTATAACACGAGTTCTCTGAACCTCCATTCCCGTATTTATTGTTGCAGAAAACGTTATTTGAGCGTTGTTGTCATTTGTAGCCATCAATCGGTACTGTCGGGATTTTCTTGTCATTATTCTTTATCGCCGCGATGTAGAGAGGCAACATAACCACTCCCCCCCCTTATCCTTAGGCTATAAACTGAACACATTCTATAACGGTTTTTAATGATAAAAAATAACAATTAATGACTCCTACCTCATTTTTATTCTGATTTTGCATAGTAGTTCCTATAATCGGCCTAAATAAACCGTAACAAACCTTTAATTTGCAAAGAATATTCATTACTATCTGCTATCGGAGTTGCTTAATATATGATCGAATTTTGAGAAAAATAAAGCCGTAACCAACGTAAATGTTTGTTATCTAAAGCTAGAAACGTGACTCAGCGCCTATTTGTTTTTCTCATTACATGGTCAAAACATCACTGCAGCCACACAGTAACGGGCATTCAGGTTAGCACTTGTTGCACGCTTACAGCTTTGTAGCACAAATATAATAAAGACCCATCTCCCTCGGACTGATGGAACTAAATAATAGAGACCTTTGCACGACGCTACGAGCGCAGCACAGGCAAGGCAAAAAATGACGAGAAAGCGCAGTTTATACGTAATAAGTCCCGGTCGACCCAGGAGAGCGCACCATTTTGAGACATTTTTTAACGCCGTATTTGCAAGCGCAGTAGTCGTGAAAAGGTCTCTAATAGATATTAAAGAAGCAACAGCTAATGACAAATAAACCGGACACCATTGTAGAGGAGCTAAAGATTAATAAGCTTCCTTCGCTTCCCCATATTCTGGTGGAAATGCTGCTGGCTTGCCAAAGCAGTACCGCCAACTTTCAGCAGGTGTCCGATATTATTAGCCGGGATGCCGCCATAACGGCTCGAGTCATATCCCTTGCAAATTCGTCTTTTTATTCCCGTGGCAACAAAATCAACTCACTTGAACAAGCCCTTTTAGTTCTGGGTACCGAAACAATAAAAACAATCGTAATTACAGCGTCCGTTCAGCAGTTTTTTTCAGGCTTTAACAATACCCACACTCAATACCTTAAACAATTCTGGAAACGTTCACTTTCATGCGCCCTGCTGGCAAAATCACTCGCAACACTCACAAGCTACCGGCAACCTGAGCAGGCTTATCTGACAGGCCTGCTTCACAATATCGGGGAATTGGTTCTGGAAACCAACCACCCTGATGAATATAGCCAGCTACTTGAAAGCAAGGTTGATGAATACAGTAAGCTAGAGCTTGAGAACAAATTGTTTAATACCAATCACACTGATATCGGGGCGCAACTCGTTGGCGGATGGAATCTGGGTGACTTTACCTCAGAGGCCGTACGCTTTCATCACGCCCCGCTCAATGCAGTACTGGACGCCCACCATCTCGTCAAGCTGGTATTTTTATCAAGCCAGCTCAGTAAAGACGATGCGCTAGACGAAGCCGCCAGCTTTGAGTTCGCTGAAGGGATGTTTGGCCTTTCAGCAGCACTAACCCGAGAGATTGTCGTTCAGATACAGAATGAAGTTGTCGATATTGCCCAGTCACTGAACATTGATATCGACAGTGCGGGAAATGATGACTATAACCATACAACCGATATCGACAAACAGAAGCAAATTGAACTCGCTGAGCAGATAAGAAATACAGGACTGCTTCAATCAGCTAACACGCATTTGTCTCAATCCACTTCTCTTGCGCACCTGTTTCAGGGTATTCAAGAAGCGATAGAACTGCTCTTTGGCTACAAAAATACCAAAGTTCTCTTAATAGACCCTACAGACGGCAACCTAAAATACCGCCGTTTTTCAGAGGATAATGAAAATACATCTGACATTGAACTTTCAATCCCCTTGCAGTCAGAGCGAAGTGTTATAGCCAGCTCGATCATCAATAAGCGAATCATATCCACGACCAATCAGTCGCTATTCCCCGAGACACTTCCGGTTGTTGATCAACACTTTGCAAAACTGACGAATAGTCCCCAAGTGATATGTGTACCAATGCTAGTGAACGACATCGTTAATGGCGCGCTGGTAATGGGTACCTCATCAGCGAGTACCATTACCCCTAACAGCCTCCACCTGCTTGATTACTTCTCATCGGAGGCGGCTAACGCAATTGAGCGTCTGAAAGCATCAAATACAAGTACACCTACCAGCGCAGAAGAGCAAGAGCTGCACCTTAAAATAAATGAGGTGGTGCACGAAGCTAACAACCCTTTAAGCATTGTTAGAAATTACCTAGAGGCACTTGCCACCAAGCTGGGCAATGAACATGAGGCTCAGTCTGAAATAAAGATATTAAAAGAAGAAATTGACCGCACAGGGCAAATTATTCTTCGGCTGCGTGACCTCCAACAAGACAAGGAAGACCAAACGCCAGGTGTTGATATTAATCGGGAAATTCTTGATCTTAAAAAACTATTTGAAGGCTCCCTATTTTTGAGTCATGCTGTGACCTGCAAACTGTCTTTGGATACCAAACTGCTTCGTCAGGAAGGCAACCGCAACCATATCAGACAGGTTTTAACCAATTTAATAAAAAATGCGACTGAAGCGATGGAGTCGGGCGGTGAAATTCACATAAAAACCTCCCGGAATATCAATGTAAATGGGCGGGACTTTGTGGAAATTATCGTTTGTGACAGAGGGCCGGGCATACCAGAAGCGGTATTAAGCAAGCTGTTCCAGCCAGTAGAGTCCACCAAGGGGCAAGGCCATTCGGGGCTGGGGCTCAGCATCACCAAAAATCTGGTAACCGAAATGGGCGGTAACATCAGTTGCAGGAGCAGTGAAAAAGGAACCGAGATACAAGTGCTGATTCCCGTGCGGGCTTTGGCTTTAGACGCTTAAGTCAGCACTTAAAACAATGAGAGAAAAACAAATAGGCGGTCTCTCACATAATAATGGCGGTTAGATTTACTCAACAGCAAATTAAGTCTAATCAGGCAAAATAGCCACAGGAAGTTATTCGTGTTAAGGAGGACAACTCATGAAAATAATGAAACTTGAATAGTTCATAAGAGCAGTATGAAAGCTGATAATAAAAACATCGACCTGTCTATAAACCTAAACAGAGCACGCCTTCTTATCGTAGATGATGAAGAGCGACTTTTAACCAGTTTAAAAGAACTATTGATTGCCAACCACTACCAGGTTGATACTGCTCTGGGTGGTAAAAACTCTTGCATTCAGCTGATGAAGCAACAGTATGATCTGGTTCTTCTGGATTTGCGCATGGGCGATTTCAGCGGTCACCAAGTGATGGACTTCATGTCAGAACATCAGATTAACGCAGCAACCATTGTAGTCAGCGGTGAGTCCACATTCTCCGCCGTAAGCAAGGCGCTACGTCGCGGTGCTTACGATTATCTCAAAAAACCCTACGTCCCCGAGGAGCTGCTTGCTACCGTTGAAAATGCGCTGCAAAAGAAGCTGCTCGAGAAAGCCCACAATGCGATGCAAATTCGACTTAAAAAGTCTGAAGAGCTGCATAGATATATCGTCAATAGCTCCCCTGACATCGTTTTTATGCTCGACAAAGAGGGTCGCTTTACCTTCATCAATAATAAAGTTGAGTCGGTTCTTGGTTACCATAAAAGAGAGCTTCTAGGTCAACATTACGAAGTAATTATTAACGATAAAGATGCTGAGAGGGCCGGTTATATCTTCAAAGACAGTGAACAAAGCGGCCGTACTACTCGAACCCTGGAGCTACATCTTAAATCTCGGGGAGACAGCCGGGCACAGCGCTATTTTGAAGTAACCGTGTTCCCTATTGAAAGTAGTTCCGTTACAGGAAAGCAGTCAGCCAACAATCGCAGTTTAAGACAACTTATAGGCACATACGGTACCGCGCGGGATATCACGGAAAGAAAGGAAGCCGAAGATTTTATTAATTTTCAAGCGTACCATGACCTGTTGACCCGACTGCCAAACCGTGCGCTATTCAAAGACCGCCTTAGCCTCGCGATTACTCACGCCAAAAGAAACACCCATGGTTTGGCCGTGATGTTTCTCGATCTTGACCGTTTCAAGATCGTCAACGACACCTTGGGGCACGCAATGGGAGACCGTCTGCTTCAGTCAGTATCGATGCGCCTGGAGAACTGTCTTCGTGAAGGGGATACCCTTTCTCGCTTTGGCGGCGATGAGTTTACACTGCTGCTTCCCGATATATCCTCAAAAGAATGTGCTCGAAAAATTGCTCGTAAAGTGATCAATGTCCTTAAAGAACCTTTTATGCTCGGTGAACATGAAGTCTTCGTCGGGGTAAGCGTTGGCATAGCCATGTACGAGGAAGCTGGCAAAAGCGTAGAACAGCTTATCCAAAATGCCGATATAGCCATGTATCATGTTAAACGTCGCGGTAAAGATGGGTATCAGTTCTACTCTGACACCATGAATGTCACCTGCTCCAACCGTCTTAAAATTGAACGGGACATGCGCAACGCGCTAGATAATAAAGAGTTCAGGGTCTATTATCAGCCACAGATCAATGCAGCAACGGACGGAATTATCGGGGTAGAAGCACTTATCAGATGGCACCACCCGGAACGAGGCATAATCTATCCTTCTGAATTCATACCGCTCGCCGAAGAAACCAAGCTGATTGTGGACATCAGCGAATGGGTATTGAAAACAGCCTGCGCAGAAGTAAAAAGCTGGATAACCGCTGGCCACGAAAATATTCGACTCGCCGTTAACTTCTCTCCATCTCAGGTTGAGCATCCAAGATTCGTCAGCATGTTATTCAAGCAGCTAGAAGAGTATGACTTTCCTCCCGAAAATCTGGAGATTGAGCTTACCGAAAACGTAATTATGAATGATTTGGAGCACATGATTCAAAAGCTCAGCAAATTGGCTGACCATGGAATCACCATCGCCATTGATGATTTTGGAACCGGCTATTCATCATTAAACTATCTGCATAAGCTCCCAATTCATACACTCAAGGTCGATCAGTCATTTGTACATGATATTCAAAGCTCAGAAAATGAAGCCTGTATTGTAAATGCTATTGTGGCAATGGCTCACGGTTTAAAGCTCAATATAGTGGCAGAAGGAGTCGAAACAGCCAGCCAGTTAGAGTATTTAAAAAGCCTTGGGTGTCACGAGATTCAAGGGTTCTTCTTTGGTAAAGCTCGACCCGCAGACGAGACAATTCAGCTTATAAACCGGAACGTCCAATCGAAAGCGAGCTAGCTTTGCTGCTAAACCTCCACGTCTACCAACGCGATCATAAAACCCTCGTGTATTTTTGGCGTCGTTTTATCGGGATGGCTACAGGTAAACGAGCCTAAACACACCTTTCCCGAGTACTTTTTAGCACTCAAACACCCCTTAAAACTGAGCTCAGGCATTCATTAGCAGCTCACATAAATACCCTGATATTCAGATAAAAATCTCTTTAACTAATTGGTTCTAAAGATTTTTTAGATTGTCCTACAATCCAAAAAATCTTGTCTGACACTCCTATAAATCGACTCGATATTTTTGCAAAATTTTACGTTTTGTTATTTTTTGCAAACAAAAATGAGTGTTACCTCACAGCTTTTGCGCAGGTGCTTCATTACCATGAATTCATCTGAAGCGATTCCCCCTTTGGTATTGAATCCGAAAATAATGACACCGAATCCTAAACAATGGACTTGCAGTAAAACAAAAAGAGATCAGCATGAAAGACAGATATAAGTTTATAGGCCCTGCATATGACTTCCTCAGCAGTATTTACGGAGGAGAGTCCATTCATAATTGTAAAAGGGCGATGCTTGATACAGAACATGTAAAGCCCGGCGATAAAATTTTGATTGCAGGTGTCGGCCACGGAAAAGATGCCATTAAGGCTGCCGAGCTAGGTGCAGACGTAACCGTTGTAGATTTGTCAGAAACCATGCTACGTAAATTTAAAGAAGCAGTAGATAAGCACCCACAAGATCTCGATATTAGACAGATTCACAGTGATATTTTGAAGTTTGAAGAGTTTGAGCAGTACGACATGGTTATTGCCAACTTCTTTTTGAACGTATTCAGTGAAGACCTTATGCTCGAGATTCTCCGCCATCTGATGAAGTGTGCAAAACCTAAAGCAAAAGTGGTCATTGGTGATTTCGAATACCCTTCAGGCAACATTATCAACCGGGTGTTGCAAAAAGCATACTGGTATGGCGCTGTGTCTATCTTTTGGGTTGTTGCCAACAACGCAATGCACAACATCTACAACTACCCGAAAATAATGGAAGAGCTTGGCCTCACTATAAAAGATAAAAAACAGTTCAGATTTTTAGGATTAAACTGCTATTGGTCCATCATGGGACAAAAGCAAGCCTGATTGGAAACCAGGAAAAGCAAGACGAACAACAAAAAAATAAAAAATCCCGTTAGGAGACACTGGAATGAATAATCAAGCATTAGTCCATCATGGACTCAATATTGCCAGCGACAGTACCTTTTCGTTCTCAGAAAGAGTTGAGTATCTTAAAAAGTACGGCACTCATTCCCAGTCGTTCTCCACGCTTCAACCTGGCATGCAGTACTTTGATATCCCGAATGTGGGTTATATCGGCTATATGAAACAGTGGGGGGCCACCTTCGTACTGTCTGACCCTGTTGCCGACAAAAAGGACTTTGAGCTAATCGTCACAGCATTTCATAACAAGTTCCCCAACGCCAGCTACGTGCAGATCACAAAGCCTGTCGTGGATATTCTACATGAGAAGTTCGGACTGTACGGAACGCAGTTCGGCTCAGAATCAACCATTGATCTCAAAAACTGGTCACTCAAAGGTAAAAAGAAACAAATATTGCGTACAGCCATAAATCAGGCAAAAAAGAATGGCATCACAGTCAAAGAGCGTTTTAGTGACGATCATACTCGCGAAATATCAGAAGCCTGGATAAAAACGCGAAAGTGCAAAAGCAACGAAATAAGCTTTTTGATTCGCCCCATGAAGATGGACTATAAGGAGAATGAGCGCCATTTCTATGCGTATGAAGGTGATAAGGCTGTAGGCTTTGTCTACTTTGACCCAATCTACCATAACAATAAAATAATCAGCTATGTACCCAATATATCGCGCGCTAATGCAGACTTTAAGCAAGGTATTTTTTACACCTTAATGACGCACGCAATGGAAGTATTCAAAGAGGAAGGGGTTCCTTATCTGGATTTAGGGTTAATACCACTGATGCTGGCAGACGAAGTAGAGCCTCAGGAATCAAAAATGTTGCGTAGAGTTAGCAGCCTAATCTATGAAAAAGGCAACTCACTATATAATTTTAAAGGGCTGGTTTTTACTAAAAGCCGCTTTCGAGGAGAGATTGCCAAAACATACTGTGCTCACAAAGGCGTACTCCCTATCAGGGCATTGGTATCCATTTTTAAACTGACAAAAGTTATTTAAACCGCACTAAAGCATGCTTTTATTGGGCATGAACGGCAAAACCTAAATAAACTCACCTTAACAAACTAAATACGGCGGCTGACTACCGCCGATTTTCTTTCTGGATCATGTATTTTTTTACTCAGCAGATAAGACAACCGAAACGGGTATCCACTTGCTGACTGTTTGCTTCAAAAAACCATTTTCACTCCACTCTCCCAACGCCTCATTTAGTTCTTGCTGAAGAGCTGCATTCTCTTTGTTAACTGCCCAAGCCAAGTGCTCTTCGGTTAGCGGAGCATAGAGGCCAAACAACCTTTCATCAGTTGGGTAGGAGCTCGTTAGTTGCCACACAGTCGGCGCATCGTGGATAAAATAATCGACTTTGTTATTTAGCAACGCATCGATACCATCTTGTTGAGTAGCAAAGCCAATCTGCGGTGCGCTTTTCAACTGCTCGGTCACAAACTTTTGCCCCGTAGTGTTGAGAGAGTACCCAACCCGATAGTTTCCTGACATTAGCTGCGCTTTTGCAGCCAAGCGCCCAGCATCGGCTGATCTAATGATGGCCATCTGACCAACGTCCATATAAGGGTTGCTAAACAGCACCTTTTCCTTGCGTGCATCGGTAACCGACACGCCAGACATAACGACATCAATTTCGCCTGTATCAAGCGCTTCAAACAGTGCTTGCCATGAGTATGTTTTTATATTGATAGTCGCATTAAGGGATTCTCCCAAAGCATGGGCGAAATCAACTTCCATCCCTTTTAGTTCACCCTCTTTTTGAAATGCCAAGGGTGGATAGTTCGTCGCCATCCCCACATTGACAACCCGACTAGGCCCCGTCAAGCCCGCACACCCTGCAGCAATAAGTGTCGCAAGACTTAAAATTACTATCAACAGCCATTTATTCATTCTTATTCCCATGACATTTCCTTAATTATTGTTGTAAACCATAACCAGCTAACGTAAGTGTTACTGGTAATCATCCGAAGCGCTATAGGCGATTTCCCTTAAAGCACACAAAATGGCCAAACTCACACGTCCACTACAGAAAAACTAAATAATAACCCCTTCAATCTTAACGTTATCAAAACCCAGCAGAGCAAGCTGGCAATGGAATTGTTTATTTGCAATCGCTTCGCCGGTAAACCTGATCCGGTGCAGTACTTTGTGTGAGGCATCCAAGCTTAAGCCTGCCTCCTTAAACAACGAACACACCCGGTTTGCGATAGCATTTCCGGAGTCAACCCATTCAACATGGCGCGGAGCACAAGACTCAAGCTGTTGTTTTAAAAGTGGAAAGTGGGTACAGCCAAGTACTATTTTATCAACCTTGCGCGCTAACCCTTCACGAAAGAAATCGGCCAGAATGGCTTTCAGCTCACCCTCATTCACAGGATGACCTCGCAGATAGTGTTCGGCAATTTCGACCAAACGGCTACTACCAACCCTAATAACATCGCAGTGACCTGCAAAATCTGCGACGAGTTGGTCTGTATAATCTCGTTGTACCGTCGCAGAGGTTGCCAATAAGCCTATCGCCCCTGTTTGAGTCGTTTCTGCCGCAGGTTTAATCGCTGGCACCACGCCAACAACAGGAAGACACAGCAGCTGCCTTAAATCTGCCAGAACTAACGTACTTGCTGTATTGCACGCAATAACAAGCATATCTGGCTGGTGCTGTTCACATAGACCTGATAAAACGTTGACAATACGGGAACGAAGGTAACTCTCTGACCGGGTACCATAGGGGAACGATGCATTATCCGCGACATAGATAATACGCACCCCAGGACACATCGAAAGGATTGACTGACAGACACTTAAACCGCCAACACCAGAGTCAAAAACCAATACGGTTGGAGGGCTCTGAGGCCCTCCATTTATCGCACCGGACATACGACTAAGCGACACGCCGTCTAATAAACTTCATTAGAACCAGCAGCAATGTCAGTAGTAGAGGAACGAGAAAGATATTAATCATTTTCAACTCAGTACCCAGGGACTCAATATCCCTGTCCAACTGGTGCTGAACATCTCTTAACTCTTTTCTGATTTTGATTTTTTCATCTTGAAAACGAGTCAGTTCCAACTCCTGCTCTTCAGACAGTATTGCACTGTCTGCATCACCGCGCATCTGCTCCAATTCAAGAAGCTTGGCTTCCGTTTCTTCCAGCTGCTCCTGTAAAACTTGTTGCTGAGCCAAAAACTGCTCTTCCGCACTTCTACGTAACGCTTCTACCTTAGTAAATGGTCTGGAAAAACGACCACGACTACGAATATTAATCAAGTCAGCATTGCCAGCGAGGTTGTCCAGTGCATTCACCAAAAATCCAGCATTATCAGCCCAGGGGGAAACCACCCTCTGGCCAAAAAACTGCTGAACTTGAACCCACAAACGATCCGTTAAGATATCAGTATCGGCTACAACAATAACGTTAATATTGCTGCTTTCAACCACCTCGGGAACCAGCAAACGTTTAACCGTCACTGGCTCAGCGCTTTCTGCTTCAGGCTCCTCCGCCACCTCTTGTGTCTCTTCAATTTCCACCCCTTCCGGGAAGGCTGAACTGGCTTTACCCATGATTCGAGCAGCCAATACATACTCTTCTCCTGTCGGCGCAAACGACTCCATTAATGCCTCTGGATTTTGAAGGGAGTTTAAACGTTCAGCCACTATCGGCTGCGCCTCGGCACTCGACCGTATAAGCGGAGTAACTTTAGTGGTTGCGCCATCTACGGTCTCTAGTATGCCCACTGAAGACAGATTAATACTTTCAAGCCCTGCCATTACCACATCATCGACGTTGAACCCAGATGCATCGAGCCCCAATAAACCAATGTGCCGAACAGGGTTTCGCCCTCCTCCCATATTGACCACCAGAGAGTTCTCAAAGTCGCCTACGATATGCTCTTCCTGAAGTTTAACACCCCATTTATTCAGCAATAAGGATAAATCCGAACGACGATTTGAGGCCGAAGCCATTGGCGAAGGAGGTTGATCGGCTTCCGCGAATGGGTCAACAAACACCAGAGTTCGCCCCCCCTTCAACACAAACTGGTCAATAGCAAAAAGAGTCTGCTGAGAAAATTCTTTAGGATGAACCAGCAACAGAATATCAACTTCAGGGTCTATTTCGTCTACATCCTCAGCCAGAGGTCTAACATCAAACAGGTCTTCCATCTGTTGCATCACCACCCAGGCTGGCTGACGCTGCTGAGTCATATAATTAAAGCCACCATTAATATTGATACCACTAAGAATCCCTACAACCGGCAGCTCCGGGTTGGACAGGTTATAGATCAGCTTGGTCAGTTCATATTCCACAAACTGCTCTTTGTCAGGCTGAAAAAAGCTAATGACCTCCTCACTATCAGTGTCGTTTGTACCGACCAGTCCAAAGTATATTTCGTCCCCTCGAATACCAACAGGAACGCCCTGGAGACCGGCAGCCGAGGCTTCATCTTCTTCCTCTGAGAATGGAATAGGGTCAACATAGGAAATATTTAGCTTATCACCCGCCAGTGACTGATATTCTTCAAGCAGCTCCTTGATTCTATGAGCATAGGTTCGTAACCCCGGCAACTCTGCGGTTGCCTTCTCGGAGAAGTACAGCTTTAGCGTGAGCGGTGTTTCAAGCTCTTGTAATATTTTTTGTGTCTCATCTGTTAACGTATAAAGCTTCCCTTCGGTCAGGTCAAAGCGAACACCGTTAAATAGACGGGCATTTAACAACGAAAAAACAATAAAGATAGCAAAAATAACTACCAGGCCTGTTTTCGAATACATTATATTTTTCATCAGTCTGCTACCCTGCCCTAATCCGCTTTTTTAATGTTGATAACTACAGTGGTTGCGACCAACCAGCAAACCGTCATTATTAGAAAATAAAGCAGATCACGAAGATCAATAACACCTCTGGCCACCGCATCAAAGTGGGTTAGAAAGCTCAGTGAGGATATACCATCAATGACCCACAGAGGCGCCCACTCGGTAAATGCATCCTGAACCATTGGAAACCCTGCCGCGACAAATATAAAACAGATAACCAACGTCATAATAAAAGCAACAACCTGGCTTTTCGTCGCCGCTGACACACAAGAACCAACAGCTAAAAAGCCACCAGCCATTAACCAGCTTCCCAGATAACTGGCCAGTATTACCCCGTTGTCTGGCTCACCCAGGTAGTTAACGGTAACCCAAACCGGAAATGTCAAAAGCAACGCAACACCAATAAACAACCAAGCGGCCAGAAATTTGCCCAGCACTGCCTGAACAACAGTGACCGGGAGTGTCATGAGTAACTCAATCGTGCCACTCTTGCGCTCCTCAGACCACAGCCTCATCGCAATAGCGGGGACCAGTATCAAATAAAGCCAGGGTATAAAGTTGAAAAATGAAATTAAGTCTGCCTGACCACGCTCAAAAAAACGCCCTAAGTAAAAGGTAAAAACGCCAGACATCATCAAAAATATAACGATAAAAATATACGCCAAGGGTGTCGTAAAATAGCTGGCTAACTCCCTTCGCATAATAATGCTTGTTCCCATTACGCAACCTCCCCTACCGTCACCTGACGGAATACATCGTCAAGCCTGCCTTTTTCAACATGAAACTCCTCTACCTCCCAATCCTGTGAATGAATAAGTTCATTCACCTGTTTCAGAACAGACTTACCCGTTTCAGGGAAGATCGTAATCAAGCCCGTTTCATCATCGCAATCAATCCGATAGACGTTTACCAGTGACTCAAGCTTTTGCTTAACGTCATAAGGGTGCGTGAACTTTACCGACACCGCGTTATGGTACTTTGACTTTGCAGCCAGTTCATCTGGCGTTCCATCAAACACAATTGAGCCCGATGAAAGAATAAGTGCACGACTACACACTGCACTCACTTCTTCGAGAATGTGGGTTGAAATAATAACAATCTTATCTTTAGACAGGTTTCTGATCAGCTCTCTGACCTGGTGCTTCTGGTTAGGATCCAGCCCATCGGTAGGCTCATCGAGAATCAGCACTTGCGGGTCATGCACGATCGCCTGCGCAATTCCAACTCTGCGCTTAAAGCCCTTAGACAAAGTCTCAATACGTTGGTTAAGCACATCGGTTAGCGCTACCTGATCAACAACCCTGTTAATTCTTTGCTCAAGTTCATCACCACTATACCCGCGGACTTTGCCGATAAACCTCAGAAAATTCTGAACGGTCATATCTCCATAGGAAGGCGCCCCTTCAGGCAGATATCCCATCTGTTGTTGGGCCTTCATCGGATTTGTAGCAACATCCTGCCCCATTACCATGACACGACCAGAAGTGGGTGCCAAAAAGCCTGTAATCATCTTCATTGTTGTCGACTTACCCGCACCGTTTGGGCCCAGAAAGCCCAGAACCTCGCCGGGTTTTACTTCAAAACTGACCCCGTTCACGGCAGTAAACGGGCCAAATTTTCGAGTTAACTCTGAAATTTGGATCATGACGAGTGAACAACTCCCTCTTTGCTATTTTTATACGTGAATGATTTACGTGACTATATGTCCGACCAGTGGTCAAGATATATGAGCAGTTTATATGCTTTTCAAGCGCTTAAACAGCTTGATTCACAAGCAAAAACAAAAATCTCTTATACTTTTTGGTAATGAAATTGAAAGGTTTCGACTTTGCTACCTTTAACGTTAGACGATAAACTTACCTCCATTGTTCAGTTACGTAAAGATGAGACTATGAGCCACTTTTTAGGATTAAGCTCCTTTTTCTTCACTATTTTGAGAAGAATGCTATTTTTCTGGGTTAAAACCGAAGTTGTCGGTAACGAAAAGGAGTTTTTACAACTCGATCCAGACAAACCAGTTTGCTATGTTTTGCAATACAGTTCGTTCTCCAGCCGACTGGTACTTGAACAAGAGTGTCTCGCAGCAGGGCTGCCATCATCTCAGGCTCCACTCCCTGTAGGAAATAAGGGCATCAGGCGTTCATTTTTCTTTCTTTATTCTCGTCAGGGGCAGTGGTTCAGAAAGCGTCAATCCCCCACTGTGACTCAACGCCTCAAACAGATGGTTCATCAAGCGGCCGAAAACCCTGAGCTCGATGTCCAGGTGGTGCCTGTATCCCTGCTATGGGGGCGTGAGCCTGAAAAGCAGAAGTCTATATTTAAAATGCTATGGTCTGATAACTGGTCTGTTGCAGGCCGATTACAGAAGTTCCTGATTATTCTCCTCCATGGCCGACGAACGTTCGTACAATTCAGCAAGCCGATATCCCTGCAATCAATTATCAATGAAACTAAAGATGCTACATCAGGCGATGAGGAGAACAATAAAGAAATAGCGACACGAAAACTCGCCAGGATATTACGTGTGCATTTCCGTCGCACACGGCAAGCTATTTTGGGGCCAGACCTTTCCCACCGCCGTACACTGGTTCAGTCGCTTATTCATAGCACGGTTGTTAAAGATGTTATTCGCGAAACTGCCAAAGAGGAAGGCATCGCGCCTGAAAAAGTTAAAGCACGAGCAATTAAGTATGGCGATGAAATAGCCTCTAACCTATCGATGACCGTTATTAGGTTTTTGTCAAGAACGCTTTCCTGGGTGTGGAACAAGATTTACAACGGCATCAATGTTCGAAATGTAGAAACGGTTCAGAAAATCGCACAGGAAAACGCCGTGGTTTACGTTCCCTGCCACCGTAGCCACATCGACTACCTGTTGCTCTCGTATGTGTTATACAAGCATGGCGTCATGGTGCCTCACATAGCCGCAGGTATTAATCTCAACATGCCAGTCGTCGGCCCACTGTTGCGCCGCGGTGGCGCGTTCTTCATGCGCCGCAGCTTCAAAGACAACAAACTCTATGCGGCAATCTTTAACGAATACCTTTACCAGATGTTTTCAAAGGGCTATTCGGTTGAATACTTTGTAGAAGGCGGCAGAAGTCGAACCGGACGAATGTTGCAACCTCGCCCTGGCATGATTGCAATGACCGTGCGAAGCTACTTGCGAAACAGCAGCAAACCAATTGCATTTGTGCCGGTTTATGTGGGCTATGAGAAAGTCCTCGAAGGGCGCACCTATCTGGGTGAACTTAGAGGCAAGAAGAAAGAGAAAGAGTCTGTTTTTGGCCTGTTTAAATCACTATCCAATCTGAGAAAGTCGTTCGGCAAGGTTAACGTTAATTTCGGTGACCCAATCTACCTGAGCAATTTTCTTGACCAGAAGCAGCCGCACTGGAAAGATCAGGCGTACGACTCGGAGTACCGCCCTAAATGGTTAAACGGCGTCGTTGACGACCTTGCCAATGAAATTACCACCCGAATTAATGACGCATCATCAATCAACCCAATCAACATGACCGGTTTGATACTGTTATCAACCGCCAAGCAGTCGATGGACGAGAAGATTCTGGCAAGCCAGATGGACACCTTCTGCAACCTGCTAAAGCAGATGCCATATAGCCCCTACATGTCTTACCCAGATGGCTGCGGCAAAGACTGGTTACAGTATGCAGAAGACATGGGGTTGGTTTCACGGCAAAAGCAAAGCCTGGGCGACATTATTACACTCGAAGGTAATAACGCCACATTAATGACGTATTACCGAAACAATATTCTTCACCTTTATGCCATACCGGCCCTTATCGCCAGCCTTTTCCAGAACAATCCAATGATGAAGAGAGAACGAGTCGTCTTTCTTATTGACTCTATTTATCCTTACATCAAGGCTGAACTGTTTATTCATTGGAGCAGAGAAGAGATCCCAGCAGTCATTGAACAGTGGATAGATATATTAACGAGCAACGATTTACTGCACGTTGAAGGCGACAGTCTCTGCCGACCAAGCACCGGTTCCGCTAATTTTGTCCTGCTTAGCGTATTAGCCCGATTTATAATCCAGACCATTGAACGCTACTACATCAGTATTGCTGTATTACGTAATCATGGTTCAGGTGTTATGAATGCGGCAGAACTCGAAGAGCAAAGCACACAGATGGCGCAGCGAATGTCAATTCTGTACGGGCTTAACGCGCCTGAGTTTTTTGACAAAACGCTATTCCGTAACTTCATCACAAACCTAAAAGAAAACGATATCATTACAGAAGATGAAGAAGGGAAACTGGTGTACACCGAGAAACTGGGCGGCGTTGTGGAAGACGCCAAGCTTGTGCTCAACGCAGAAATGAGACAGGGTGTATTACAGGTCACGACACTCAGCTAACAATAGCAAAGACTGTGGGCTGGGCTGGGTAAATGTTATTCAGCCCAAATCGTTATTACTGCCCGCCCCTTTTAGACCCTCCATCGATTTCAATGTATAAATATCGTATCGGCTACTTTTACCTTCTAACCGAAACGTCGGGTTAACGCCTTCTATTTCAGGCGCCTTTCTGGGTCGCTTCACCACCACACGATAACGTGCTTTATCCAAGGCCGCCTTTAATAACGCAGGGGCGTCCAGGTCACCACCTACCAGCGGTTTAAACAAACGCATTTCTTTTTTCACCAGTGAAGACTTATCCCGCTGGGGAAACATAGGGTCAAGATAAACCACATCAGCCACAACGTCATTCTGGGACGAAAGCCACTCAATACTGTCGCTGTTGGTTAAGGTCATTCTAGATACGACTGGCGCAACATCATCAAACAAACAGGCCCGCTCAAGCCCCGATGCTAATAGCTCAGCCACCACAGGTGAGCGCTCAAGCAGCGTGACCCTGCACCCAAGGCTTGCTAAAACAAACGCATCTCGCCCCAACCCTGCCGTGGCATCGACAACCTCGGGCGTTATACCCGACTTAAGACCCACCGCTTTAGCGATAAGTTGACCTTTGCCGCCACCAAACTTTCTCCGATGATCGACTTTACCTGACACAAAGTCTGCGGTTACCGGACCCGGCGCGACTTTACCAGTTTCAACCAGTGAAGGCCCGTGCCTGTCATACATCATTAGAAGGGGGTAGCGACGCTCTTTGGACGGAATGACATCATTGAGCAAAACTAACCCTAAACGTTGGGCGAAGTTGGAGGCCGCAACAGGGTCTCCCTCTGGACTAACAGATACAGCCAGCAACTCTTTCAGGTCAACTTGATTCATTTAAAACATTCATTTTGAAAAGCAATAGAAAGGGAAGAAAAGCACCTATTAAGCAAACAAGTCAATACCCACTAAAACACCTCCCTCAAACTCCTGAGCAGCAACTTCCGTTTGCTGATAGGTATTAATCGCTTGCTGGCTATTTAATGAAACGGTTTCTGATGGCTGAAAACGGCTTACATCAATCGCTTGTGACGCTTGCTTCTGTTCAACCCTGCGTTGTAATTCCACTGGGTCAACCGTCTCACGATCAATACGGTCAGCCCCCCGTGATCTGGAAGCATCGGCCGGAGAGTCACCGGTTTGCGGCGCTCGGGAGTTTCCCCCCTCAATTAGAGGGCGGATTAAGTTAACAGGGACGATTGCGTTATTTATTTCCACCCAAGCCTACCCGCATTACTACTATCTAATACACCAAAGCACAATCCACCAGAGTACAACCCACCAAAGAAAAATACACGCGCTTCAATGCAGACCAATCTAATACGCACCATACTGATTAATTTTTAATCACAAAATTAAATATAACCCTAAAACAGCCCCAAGTAAAAGGCGGTAAATGACAAAAGGTGTAAAACCAATTCGTTCAAGAAAGCTTAAGAATAGATGAATACACGCATAAGCACTAAAAAATGCAGCAATCGTCCCTACAGCGACCATCGTCCATTGGGCATCAGTACCTGTTTGAACTAGCTCCAGTCCCTTTAACATACCCGCAGCGGCAATAAGAGGAATCGATAATAAAAACGAATACCGGGCTGCCGCATCACGACTAAAACCAATCAGTAGCGCCGCCGTCATGGTAATTCCTGAGCGTGAGGTTCCGGGTATTAGAGCCAAAGCCTGAGAAAAGCCAATAATTAACGCATCTTTCCAACTAATCGCGTTTAGCGTGCGTTCGCGGCTACCATTAAAGTCAGACCACCAAAGCAACAGTCCAAACAGCACTGTGGTTGTAGCGATAACAGCCGCAGAGCGCAAGTTTTCTTCAATAAAGTCATCTAGCAATAGTCCGGCAACTCCTGCCGGAATCGTCGCAAGGATAATTAACCAGGCCAAACGGCTCTCATCACTGTGTTTTTTCCTTAAAACACTATCCCCCCACGACACCGTAAGGCCAATAACATCTTTTCGAAAGTATAAGACCACCGCAAGCAGCGTGCCCACGTGTACCGCCACATCAAATGCCAGCCCCTGGTCAGCCCAACCTAAAACCTGCGACGGCAATATTAAGTGGGCAGAACTTGAAACCGGTAAAAACTCAGTTAATCCTTGAATTAATGCCAGCGCTAAGGTTTGAAACCAATCCATTTTTGTTCCTTAATAACTGCGTTACATTTAAATAGTTACGTTGAGACTTTTGCACGACTACTGCGCTTACAAATACAGCGTTAAAAAATGACTCAAAATTGTGCGCTCTCCTGGGTCGACCGGGACTTATAGACCATAAACTGCGCTTTTTCGTCATGTTTTGCCTTGTCTTTGATTCGCTCATAACGTCGTGCAAAGGTCTCACGTTATATATGACTGCAATTAAGGCCATTTAGGCCTCTATCACTCCCTTCCGGGAAGCTTTTTCCAGGTAACCGTATCACGCAAATACACAGGTATCGCTTGTTCAGGCGGCACAATTTTACTTGAGCATCCATTTGAAACGGTGAATATCTTGTCAGCAATTCTGGCAATATACTCTGCTTTGGCTATTGCCCCTTCATTCTGCACAGAAACTCTATTCTGAACCTGTTCCGGCATTTGCTCACCAAATGCCCAACCACTACCAATACCCGAATATAACTCTTCGCTACTTTGATCATCGGGCAACATTACCTGCTCTGGCGCACATACGCATTCAGGCTGAAGAGCAATGGCATTATTATCGGTAATTTCGAACGCCCCCCAGTACACCTCATCCATACGCGCATCAACTGCAACGGCCACCTTCTGACTACCATCAGTCATGTATGCTTCCAGCGCCATCGCTTCAAGCGTCGATACCGGAATTACCTTGATGCCGAGCCCGTACGCCAAGCCCTGAGTAACACCCGCGGCAATACGCAGCCCGGTAAACGAACCAGGTCCGCGGCCAAAGGCAATCGCATCAAGCTGATCTGCCTGAGTATCGCTCTCCTTAAGCACCTGTTGAATCATTGGGATGATTTTGCGCGTATGGTCTCGTGGCACAACCTCATAGATACTGGTTACATCACCCTCTTTTATAAGTGCTGCTGAGCAGCCTTCTGATGAAGTATCAAGCGCGAGTATACAAGCCATCGTAAATGTCTCTCTGATTCAAATAGCAGCCAGTGCTAAACACATTGCTTATTTCTAACTGGAAGTTCAAAAAAAAAGCTGTACCGAAGTTCGGATACAGCCTTTTAAGAGGTCATCTAAGCCTCTATTTCAATAATCAATGGTTGGCTTAGCCTTCCAACCCTGCGAATACCTTATCACGGATATCTTCTACCGTACCGACACCTTGAACCGCAACATAAACAGGTGCATTTTCAGGGTCTTCCTTAGCCCAGCCTTGATAGTACTCAACCAACGGCGCTGTTTGGGCATGATATACATCCAAACGCTTACGGACTGTTGCTTCGGTGTCGTCTTCACGCTGGATCAATGGTTCGCCGGTTTCATCATCTTTGCCCTCTACCTTAGGGGCATTGTATTTAATATGATAAACTCGACCGCTCGCCTCATGTACACGACGACCACTTAGACGACCAATAATTTCTTCGTCATCAACATTAATTTCAACAACTGAATCAATTGTTATCCCATTGCTTTTAAGCGCTTCAGCTTGCGGGATTGTTCTTGGGAATCCATCAAACAGGAAACCGTTTGCACAATCCTGATCTTGAATTCGCTCCTGAATCAGCGCAATGATCGTTTCATCAGAAACCAGGCCGCCCGATGACATCACTTCTTTAACTTTAAGCCCCAGTGGCGTACCCGCTTTAACGGCGGCACGCAACATGTCTCCGGTTGAGATTTGAGGAATACCATACTTTTCAGAGATGAACTGAGCCTGTGTGCCCTTACCTGCGCCAGGTGCGCCTAATAAAATAACTCGCATTGCTGGATTGCTCCCATAGATTTTAAAGTAGTTTTAAAAGAATAATCAAAATACATTTCCGGTCTTGCAGTCTTTTGCCGATTTGATAACGGACCTTATGTTTACCAATGCCTCATTTTGATAAATCAATTAAACCCTCTCAATACGACCTTGTATTGAAAGATTATTACGGTTTAACCAACAAAGTATTAACCAAGACCTAACACAAGATTAACCTGTGCCCAGTATCAAACAACTGCTGCAAGCCTGCCACCCCATTGCCCGCCAAAGCCAAACCAATGAGTTATCAAATACTTACACCTAAAACGCTCGTTTTCTTTTGCACGCTCATTATAGCAAGCCGGACATTATACGAAGTTGCAGCAATAAAAGGCAACAGCCAGAAAGAGAGGAGAGATTCGCAGCGAGCACTGGCCCGATATTTTAGAATCTCTGTGTTTCGGAGTCTCAGGATTGAGAACGCTTACTTAGCGCGTTTATTTAGCACATTCAGGCCGCCATCTCTGCGGCCATTGCATCCAGATCACCACAGCGAGCCAGTGCAGCATCAGATATTTCCTGTGTGCGTTCAGCGGTTAAACCAAGTGCCTCAATTAACGGCGCAGGATCTTGTTCATTTAACTCATCACCAATGCCATGAGGCTTTAGTAAACAATTGGCCAGCTGAACTAACTGAACATAGCTTTGGCAATCACCCTCATAGCCAATAACCTGATGCATTGCGGCCGATTTAACTACTTCTTCAGGCAAGTTCCACATTCTCAACAAAATTCCACCGATGGTGCCATGCCCGAGAGCAATTAGATCCTGCGCACCACCCATGCCAAAAACCTGTTTCTCAATCGTTGCCATCGATTGCTCAGGGTTAGCATCTCTCAATTTGTTCAGCATACAGAATTCCGGTGGAAACAAGTGTCCCACCAGCAGTAAACCAAAGTTGTGCAAAAGACCAACCAAATATGCAAGACCAGGATCAACCCCCACCTCAGCAGGAAGTTTTTGAGCGATATGCTGGCATAGTGTTGCGCTATATAGTGTGTGCTTCCAGAAAGCATCGAGGCCCAGCGGGCCTTCATTAGGTATATTAAATGCCTTTGACGCAGCAACCCCCATGGCGATGTGAGCAACGCGCTCAAACCCAAGTACTATATTAACCGCGTCTTGTACGCTTCGAATATCGCCCTGATAGTTAAACAGCGCTGAACGTGAATAGCGCATAATTTGCGCCGCCAGACTTGGGTCACACTCAATCACCTCTGCCAGCTCCCCGACTGACGAATCAGGGTCGGTCACCAAATGCAGTATTTTTACCGCAATAGCAGGCATTGGCGGAAGGCGATAGAGTTTCTCTAACTTCTTGGCGACATCATCAATAGACAGGTCACCATTATTAATAAATGCCCCCCCATCAGCCCCTTGTTTCCATGTAGCGATCTTTCCTTTGCTCGCACCAGCAATAGAGAGCCTAAACGCTCGACCATCCATTTGCAGCATTGTGGTATTACAACCGCTCTGGAGATAAAACAAATCCTGTTCGAGTAGCGAATCATCAATAATCGTGGAGATGCCATATGCCGCGCCAATCGGCGGGTGTGCGCCAGCCTCACAGTCTGTAAACAGCTTATCGGACTGCTCCTGTGTAAGAGGTTGCAGGTTGCGCCCCAGCAGCTGGTTGATCGCGTCAACATTGAGTTCCGCTGGGTACGGATACACTGCCATCAAGACCCCTTTCACATCGATCAACAGCGCTGATTTCAAGGTGGCTTCTGGCGTCAGGTTAGCCTTGCTGATTGCACAGTTCAACGACCCTGCTCGCTCATGGTGAATCTCATGAACAAACACATTCTGACGACTCAGATACTGATTTAACTTAACTGCAATTGGCACAAATACACCACCTTAACGATAAGAATGCCGCTAGTTTAGCGCGTCAAACCCTGGCTACATGACGATCCGTTCACAATTACCTGTAGCCAAAGTTTACGTTTTGTAACGAAATGAAAGGGCACAGATAATCACCCTGTATTTCGCATTCCTGCGGCTATCCCGGCCATTGTCACTTTTAACGCTCTTTCAACGGTCGCCAAACTTACATCATCTCCTGCCCTGTCCCGTTTAAGCAACTCTGCCTGAAGATAATGAAGCGGATCGGTATAGGGGTTTCGAACGATCATTGAATGCTTGAAAGCGGGGTTATCGCGTAACAGCGACTCCTGTTGCTTAAGCTCGTTCACCCATTTAACTGTATCTTTGAGTCTCTGCCTTAGCAGTTTGCCCAATGGTTTAAGGTTTTCCGCAACCAAACGGTTATCGTAATAGCGGGCAATGCGGGTATCCGCTTTTGCAACCACCATTTCCAGCATATCAATATGGGTTTTAAAGAATGGCCACTCTTTAATCATGGTTTGCAGCATCGCCGTTTTACCTTCTTCCAGCGCGGCCTTAATTGCTTCGTCCCCACCTAACCACGCGGGTAACATCAACCTGTTTTGCGTCCAGGCAAAAATCCACGGGATAGCCCTGAGACTCTCAACGCCGCCGGTCGCTTTACGCTTAGCCGGGCGACTGCCCAGCGCCAGCTTACCCAGCTCCTGCTCTGGCGTACCGTCGCGGAAATAACTGACGAAGTCTGGGTGTTCTCGCACAATATTGCGATAAGACTTCAATGAACGCTCGGTCAACCAGTCCATCGTTTCACGCCACTCCCCTTTTGGCTGTGGCGGCGGCAGTAATGAGGCTTCAATAACTGCCGAGGTATATACCGCTAAGCTTTGCTCGGCTACTTTTGGCAGACCAAACTTAAAACGGATCATCTCACCCTGTTCGGTAATTCTAAACGTGCCATTCACAGAACCGGGTGGCTGTGACCGAATAGCGCGATTTGCCGGGCCGCCACCTCGTCCGACCGTACCGCCTCGACCATGGAACAGTGTCAGGCGAACACCATGCTGCCCAGCCGTTGTGACCAGTTTTTCCTGTGCCTGGTATTGCGCCCAGGCCGCCATCATCTGACCTGCATCTTTGGCAGAGTCAGAATAGCCAATCATCACTTCCTGATGCCCTTGGGTATATGCTTTGTACCAGTTGTTTGATAACAAACGATCAATACATTCAGGGGCATAGCGTAAATCATCAAGTGTTTCGAAAAGCGGAACTATACGCATTGGATGCGCCATTCCGCTCTCTCTGAGTAGCAAAATCACCGTCAATACGTCAGACGGCAGACCCGCCATTGATATCACGTAAGACCCTAATGCTTCAGGCGGCTGCTGTGCGATAACCCGGCATGTAGACAAGACCTCAGCCACTTCATCTGAGGCGGGCCACTTTTGTGGAATTAATGGACGATTGCTTTGCAGCTCTTTTACCAAAAACGCCACTTTTTCGTCTTCACTCCAGGCCGAGAATGCCCCCATGCCCAGGTACTGCGTAACTTCATTCAGCACATTTCGGTGGCGCTCCGAGTCTTGGCGGATATCGAGCTTTACCAGCTCAAGGCCAAAACAGTGTACCCGCCTTATGGTATCCAGTAGCTGGCCATTGGCAATGGTATGGAGACCTTTTTCAGTTAAAGAGCGATAACACGTCAGTAGCGGTTCAACCAAACGGCTATTTTCAAGCAACACGTTCGGCTCGGGAGTCAATAAATCTGTCTGCCCCTTTTTGAGACAATCAATCGTCTTTTCAGCCCAATGTCTGGTGGCTATTAACTGCCTGCGTAAACGACCTAACAGCTCACGGTATGGCTCCCGGCTACTACCCGCTTGTTTCTGCAACTCATCACTGGCATCCCACATTGACAGCTGGTTTCTCAACGCGTTGATATCACGTAGATATAAGTCGGCCGCCATCCAGCGGCTAAGCAACATCACTTCCTGTGTTACCGGTGCTGTCACGTTGGGGTTACCATCTCTGTCTCCCCCCATCCACGAAGCAATCCGTATTGGGCATGAGTTCGTCGACAACCCTTCACCACACTGCTCATGCAACGCTTTATCCATGCCTCTAAGAAATTTCGGCACGGCGTACCAAAGGCTGTTTTCAATAACCGCAAAGCCCCATTTGGCTTCATCCACCGAGGTCGGCCGGTCGTGCCTGATCTCATCAGTATGCCACGCCTCAGCAACCAGTATTTTTAGCTCATCGATAATCGCCTGCTTTTCGTCTGTCGACAGATCATTCTGATCCAGTGCGGCCAAACAACCCGCTATCGACTCATATTTCATAATCAGTGTACGACGAGTGACCTCTGTAGGGTGGGCAGTCAAAACAAATTCAACATTGAGTTCACTCACTAGCTGACGAATTTTATCTGTGCTGATACCAGACGCTTTCAAGCGGGCAAACAGTTCTGATAGTGACTCCAGATCATCAACCGAGTCATCTTCTTTATGGCGACGAATCCCATGATACTGCTCAGCAATATTAGCCAGATTCAAAAACTGATTAAACGCACGAGTCACCGGCACCAGCTCGGTATCTTTCATTTCAGAGAGAATTTTTAACAATGCGGGGCTGGATTCGCCTTTACGCCCTCGGTCGTCTTTCGCGGCGGCACGTATCGCCTCGATTTTGTTTAGAAAATCCGGGCCTAAATGCTCCTCAATGCTTGATCCAAGAAGCTCCCCAAGCGTCCGTACATTGTCTCTTAACGATGGATGTAGCTCAGACATATCTTTCTCCATAAACGAAAATGCATAAGCAGCCCTAAAATTTAGAGTGAATTCTAAAAATTCACTTGGACTTTATAGTGATAGGTCTACACTTAAATAAAGAAAAAAACAATTTTTTATCGCGATATATTACGTGTTTCTTATCGCTAACATAATGATTTCTAACATTAGAATAGCAGGTGTGACGATGAAAATATCAACTCTTGCCAAACATTGGGAAAACTCAGCAAAAGCACGACTCACCAGCAAAGAGTACGCTTTACGCCTCCCTATTGAAGATGCCGCTCGTATTGCTGCGCTTTCTGAAATGTACCCTAAACGAACGGAAGAAGAGCTACTTAGTGAGCTACTTTCAGCTGCACTTGATGAACTTGAAACCAGCTTTCCCTATAAAACAGGGAGCAAAGTGATCGCAGAAGATGAACAGGGAGACCCTCTCTACGAAGATATTGGCCCAACACCGCGATTTCTTGACCTGAGCAAAAAGTTTATGGCCTTACTAAAACAGGACAACAAAGCGGCGAATAGTTAGCACAACATCTATGCCCAGGCCCTCATGCCAGCGGCTTATTCTAAGGCATAAACGCAACAAGGTCGGTAACACCCACGTCTGCGCCACACTGTGTCAACAGCGTCGTAATCTGTCCCCGATGGTGGGTTTGATGGTTGTAAAAGTGATGAACCAGGAAACCAAATTTTTTAGTAAAAGAGAGGCCTTTGGTATTGCTATATGATAGATCACGCTCGTAGTCGCTCTCTGATGCCTCTACAGACCAGCTAACAATTGTCTTATCCAGTTCTGAACGGGCATTTCTCAGGTCGGTAAAATTATTGTAGAGAATCTGGTTTAACGCCGCTGGAACAGGAAACGACCTAACGGCCTCCAACGAGGAGTATTGCGCCGGGTGCAAAGCAAACCGTTTCAACCAGATAGTGTCGCCAACCAAAATGTGATTAAGTGACCCCAGTATAGAACCAAAAAACGCGCCCTTATCTTCAGCAAGTTGAATCTGGTCGAAGCTTGCCGCAGCAGTGTATACTTTCTCGTTCATCCACTGATTGTAACCAGCCATTAATTCAAAATTCTGTTTAAGTGCCATCGTTGATTCCCTTATTCAAATATTCCTTTATTCAAATACTCCCTTATTCAAAACAGGCTAGCTTTGCGGGGGTAAAAAGTAACTCTTCATCCAGTCATACAGGGTCGCTGACGTTAACTCTGCAAACTTGATACGTTCAAAGGTATCAGCCGGGTCTTGATCTTTGTATGAGAATTGATAACTGATGACATCAGGCGTCTGGTCATGCAGAACAAGAATGATTCGTTTGCCACTTTTTAGACAGTCTATCGTCATTAGGTCAGCGGGTACACCGCTCTTACGCATACTTTGATTGACACCCACGATGGGGTCGATATGTGCGAATGTTTGTTGAATTCGCGTATGTGCTTCAGTAGCGATATCAGATAATTTAGCAAGCGATTGACTAATCAAGATGAGCCCCCCCTTTGAGTCTTTATGAAAAACTAACATACGCCCGCTGACAAACCAACCTCATGAACAAGGCTATCTAACTCAATGATGTATCCGGTCAAGCCATTGTTACCTAATGACAAGACTCAAATTTCATTTGAAATTAAAATAACCCTCAGTTCAACTCATTAACCATAGGGCAGCCTCAAACATCGCCAGCGTAAGACACCATGAAAGACATTAGCGCAAACATCATTCTGGTAATACGATCCATCATTTTTCATGCCGGGTGCAGTATAACGTTACTATTGCACTGCTGCTCAACGCTACTCATTGCCCCGCTATTAAATATAGAGCAGCGACAATACGTGTTCACGCGATACAACATATTTGTTTTGTGGTGGAGCAAAGTTATTTGTGGAGTGCATTACGAGATCGAAGGACAAGAAAATATTCCAGACGGCCCTTGCATTATTCTCAGCAACCACCAGAGTAGCTGGGAGACATTTCTGCTACAAACACTCTTCTCCCCACTCAGCACCGTGCTCAAAAAAGAGCTGTTAAAGATCCCCCTGTTTGGCTGGGGAATGCGTTTCCTGGAGCCCATTGCCATTGATAGAGGCCACCCGATACAGGCCTTCAAGCAATTAATCGCACAGGGTCATGAACGGGTTTTGGATAAGCGTTCGGTACTGATATTCCCTGAAGGGACTCGTGTCAAAAAAGGCCAGACCGTAAAGTTTAATCGTGGTGGTGCAGCGCTGGCTCACCATAGCAAACTGCCCATTGTGCCGGTTGCTCACAACGCAGGGCTTTGCGTACCGTCAAACAGCTTAATATTAACCCCCGGTAAAATTACGGTGAAAATTGGAGCGCCCATCCGCCCTGATGGAAAAAGCAAAAAAGAGCTGTATGACGCATCAACCCAGTGGATTGAGCTCAACCGTGATGAACTCATGGCCTGACAAAGAAAAACAGCCTCGGTTGTGAACGAGAGCTGGCTGGCGCTTATGGTTAATGAGTGATAACGTAAGGTTTCTCTCGGCCATCAAGATTTTTTAATACGGTCACGATTAGCATACAGTCATTATTAACAATACCACGGAATGCCTCATGTCAGAGAAATTCGAGCGACTTAACGACAAGCATATTGCGTTTATACAAAACCAACACCTCTATTTTGTTGGCACGGCGGGCTCTGAAGGACGTGTTAACGTATCGCCAAAAGGAATGGATAGCTTTAGGGTAATCAGCCCCTCCGAAGTTGCCTGGTTAAACCTGACAGGCAGCGGCAATGAGACAGCCGCCCATGTTTCAGAAAACCCGCGCATGACCGTGATGTTTTGCTCTTTTGACAAACAACCCCTGATTTTAAGGCTTTATGGAGAGGCTACCGCCCATCACACTAAAGATGAGCGCTGGAACGAGTTATATTCGTTGTTTCCCGAATCACCCGGTGCCCGTCAGATATTTGAACTTGAAATAGACCTGGTTCAAACCTCTTGTGGTTATGCCGTGCCTTTATATGACTTGAAAAGTGAGCGCCCCACCCTGGCCAAGTGGGCCGAGAAAAAAGGTAGCGAGGGTGTAAAAGAGTACTGGAAAGAGAAAAACACGGTAAGTTTGGATGGCAAAGAAACCGCCATTTTAGACAACATTTAAAATGCTGGACGGACTTGGTGCTGGCAGAAGTCGCTACCTAATGCGAGCTCCGCCCCCACGGTTATTCTATCGACATATCACTTTCTAGCTGAGCGAATCAATAATTTTATACATGCCCAGTTGGCGGTTTACTTTATCTTGTTGCAATGCTTCAAGGTCTGTACTCGCCAGCAAGGTAGCCTGCTGCTCTTTGCTCATAAGGTCTTTTTCCAGCCGCCCTTCCCGGTACTCTTTTTCCGTTTCTACTTTGTCATACGTATGCGCCACACTGCCAGAGTCCAGTCTGCCCTCTTTATCAATATCAAGCGATCTGACCAGCGTTTCCTGCTGTTTCAGTGTTTCGTACTGATAATTTTTATTTTCAAAATCGACCTGTTCAAGGCCCGGCAGCGGCTTATGTTGGCGTATATCTGCCTCATAATGTGAATATTGCTCTACTTTGACGGGGCCACCATAGGGGGCATGGCTACCTCGGATTTTTGTCTCTTGTTCCATTTCGAGAGACATAAAAGAACGTTCCGATGGTTTTTCCGGGTTTGGGCTGATGCCATCACGACCTACAGCAAAAAAGTCTGCCTGAAAGTCTGCCAGCCCACTTAAAGCGGACTGGGCTAAAGCCGCTTGTTGTGGACTAACGTTGCCCTCCAAAGGGCTTGGTTCGCCTGCTTCCTGAGACGAATCAGGATAAAGCTGAAACGCGGTAGAGAAACCATCTTTGAAAAAAGTCGCAATATCCCGAGGTGATACGCCCGCCGCTTTATAGGCCCGAGACGCAGAGTCGATGGTCTTAAGGTAAGCCAAAAACTGCTCATTGCTATCCAGATCCTGATGTACGTTTTCACTCACCAGCCGGTTATTCAGTTCTAACGTGATGTTATATTTAAGCCCCATTTGTGAGGCTTCCAGCGTTTGCTCCCCACTTTGCTCGTCAATATCAAAGTGAAACGTCGCCCCTTTTGACGGCAGTTCGCCATTCAGAGCCAAGTCAAACCCGGCCAACTCTTCTCGATCAAAACTCTGCAACCCATTCAGCTGAACCATGCCCCGGCCATTATAAAATGCGCCAGAGGCATTACTGAGCTCAACAGCCAGCGCCTGAATGGCTTCCAGTTCGTCTTCATCCAACTCACCATCAATATCTAAACTAAAAGACGTCCCATTAAAGCGTAAGAAATTACCGAACCCCTCTTCTGTCTCAATTTCAATGGAGACTTTATCCCCATCGCGGGTTTCAATATCCAAACTAAACGTCGCCGTAGTATTCGCATCACTAAACGAGTTAAAGCCTGGCTTGATAGGCTGCCCTGCTTCGTCAACACGTACCGAACCAACGTAAGAACGCGACGCATCATAATAGGAACCACTGGAAACATTCAGCGCCGTCAGGTTCGAAAGAATTGAACCTGGAGAAAATGTTCTGTTGCTATTTTGATAGTCGAGTCCATGCGCTAATGCATCGAGTCTCCACTCACTGCCTTTCCCCTCACGCTCCAGTTGCCCACCTGGCGTATATCGCACCACGCCCTGGTGCTGAACATAGGAGGGTTTGGATTCGGGAATGGATAACTCAACGGTGAAAGGGGTGATATCTGCTGGAACATCACTGAGTGCAGATTGATCATCAACGACTGTTTTTCGAATCTCTTCCATTTTGTCTGCGGAGATCTTTTGACCTTCAGAAACGCTTACCGAGGTGGAATTTGATGGTATATATAAAGGGTTTATCGCGGGTAGTTTCATCACTGGGTCCATCCATACAGGCTGATTACTCTGTATCGACAGGTTCGATTGTTACTTTAGGGATAGATTAGTTTTTACTTTTAAAGTGAGCAGGACGGTAAACAACAACCACCCTGCTCAGATAAATATCCAGCTGGTTACTTATCTCGATCAGCAGAGTGATTTATGCCGTCAGTGGTGGGTATATCGCCTAATTCGAATGGGTTAATACCATCCAGACATGCCACATTCAGAGCATAATGATTAGGGTTTGAACGCCTCTTGTGATGAGTATAGATACCACATCTCGAACAGAAATAATGCTTGGCCGTTTTGGTATTGAATTCGTATAACGTTAAAAGCTCACTGCCGTTTGTAATTCTAAATAACTCAATTGGGACAGAGGTTACCACCGCGCCTCTGCGGCTGCACATAGAGCAATCGCATCGGCTTAGCTCTTCGAACCCGTTAGGCAGCTTCACCTCAAATTCGACGCCGCCACAGTGGCAGCGTCCCTCCATTATTGGTTTAATTTCCATTGTCGTTCCCTGTTATACACTAGCGACTATCAGGTTGGCGGCATCAAGCCTTTATAAACTGCTTAAACTCCTCGGTTGGCTCCCGCTCTGAGTAGATATAAACCGAATTCCCTATTGGGTCTATGACAGAAAACCCTCTGTCCCCCCAAGGATGGTCTTCCAGCGGCATATCCTCGGACAAGCCGGCGTTCATTAAACGCTGATGTTCTGCGTCAACATCATCAACAATCAAATTTAGCGTTACGCCTGTGCCACTAAAAACAGCCATATCACCTTGTGGTTCCATAAACTGAATATTTGCCCCGTTTGTGCCTATATCCATACTTAAATACCAACCACAGTCGAATGTAATTTTTGCATCAAAATACTGCTTATAAAAATCTTTGCACTTAGACACTTCGTTTGTGCAAAAGCATGTAGATAGTTGATTTACTTTCATCTCTTTCTCCTTGATTCGCTCACTGAAATATCGACTCTGTATCAATTTCCTTAACGGCTATCCTAACAACACCTACCCTAACAACACCTACCCTAATAACTGCTATCCTAACTACTGCCTTAACTGCTATCTAAACTATTGCGACCTTAGCTGAGACGACCTTAATGACTGTTGCATGCCGCTTTGCTTTGGCTCTTTGATCAATGAAATTGAAGATATCACTTGCTACGACCGGGCTCACCATCGTGCCAGAAACACGGCTTGTTTTATGAATATCCGCATCGGTTTTCTCCCTATTTATGCTCGCCAGACGTGGTAATATCATCACACCTATTTGGCAGATTTGCTGGCTGACTGTTTAGATAGTCCATGATGCTTCCAGCCGTTAATTTGAACGTAGTAGAAATTTCAAACCCTGCACTTTGCAGACCTTTCGCTGTCCATTGGTTACAGGTATTCATTAAATAATAATCACCAATACCGGCGTAAAACTGGCTGTCTCCATAAAGGCCTGCCTCCTGTGGCACCACTTCTCCAGCTTCGTTGCGCAGAAAACTATTTGAAATAAACGCCAATAACGAAGCAAAATCACCATTATTTAAACAAAAACACTCAATGTTGCTATTTGAGAAATAATCTTGAACGTCTCCCGGTACCGATACCACATGGATGACCGACTCAGAAGACCAAAACAATGCCTGAACCGCTAACCCAAAGGTAATTTCTTTTGCCTGGTAAAAGCCTTTATCTCCCCAACCAAACTCTACATATTCAGCGTCGGCAAACCTGTTCTTTAACTGCGGGACGCTATTTTTAATAGCCTCTCCGGGAACAACAAAACCGGTATGCCAGCCATGGTTAACGATACAGACACGATGAGAACCACCTAGCATAGATTGCTCAGAGTGTTCGATTGCATAGGGCTTGGCTGCACACCCCGATACAAGATAAAACGCTGTAAACAACCATTTACTAACCTGTCCGTTACGCATTGTCTGCCTCTAGCCCGATTATTCTAAACGAGATATAAACAGAGTATATCAACCGTCCAAATTATGCCGTTTTATCTCAGGCATTATTCGAGAAAGTCCGGTTTGGGGCAAACAATACCCAGTGACGCTGCACGGCTTAAACGCTCTATGGACAGTCTGGTTGCAACGTATCACTCGTTTTAAACAATCTTCGGTAGATCAGATAAAGAACAATGGGTACGACAAACTCAAGAACCATGGCCGGAATCAAGATATCAGCAGGCGCGCCAACTAATAGCGTCGAAAGCAAGCGGCCAACACCTCCCAGAAAAAACACCAATGCAATAAATGGGATAAAGATGTACTGCGTTCTAATATTTCTCGCAATCCAAGCACCAAACGCGCCATAGGCAATCCAAAATACAGCAAAGAATCTGAGTTCATTGTCGACGGTTGCTTCAACTTCACCACTTGCGCCAGGTATTGCTGACGCTCCGCCAATCATAACGTTCAGCCCTGTTCCCAGTGCAACCAAAGATATTGCATACAACATATATTTGAGTGTTGATTCCATTCGTTCTTCCTTATTATTAACGCCGTTGAAACAAATAAAGGCTGCACTGGATAATGCAGCCTTCTGTTAGGTTAAGTTTGCCTATTTGTTTGCGACCTTTTGAAGGTTCTCATGGATTTTAAATAGCACTATCAACAGCTCACACCAAATTCTGGAACCAATTGCACCGCCAATAATCATCCCTAAACCACCTAAAAAGTTAGTATTGTACCCAACAAACATCGTGACCAGGCCTGAAGTAAGCGCACCAAGCAACATCAGCCAATAAACAAAGGTGATGATTTTAGGGGTTAACATTGAATCAAAGAAAAATACGTCTTTCATACATAAGTCCATTTAGTTTATTCGCTCCTTATTAGTACGAACCAGGCTCCAGGAGCGGTTGAAAGCCTGGTTCGTCATTCCGTGGAGTTGCGGAGTTTCTCCGCCGGGTGTTACCTTAAAATTTCCTTTCTAATCTGTTGTTTTGGTTTTTCTGCCTGCTCTTGCTCAGTGGTTTTAAGCGTGCTGTTAAATATATCCTTAATGGCCTGATTAACATCCAACGGTTGAACTTTTGATGTCTGAAGCGGTTCGTTCGAACCGTATAGCAGAGGCAGTTCTGCCATTAGAACAGGTATTATCTGGTTCATGGTTTTAATCTGGAACTCGACCATCTGTTCACCGCTAATAGCCCCATTCATATACATCTGGCAGGTATAGTAAGAGTTGGCCAAGAACATCTGCACTGCTTGCGAACGCTTGTTTAGCACCGAGTTACCGCTACTGGAGCCAATAAGCAGGCCCAACGCTATATTCCCTTGAGCCGATGCATCGGCAGAGCCAGTCGCGTTAATGATATTTGATAAGTCCAGTCCGGTTTCAGAAGGTGCTTCTGCACAAAACCGCTGGTTAAAGAAGTTAACCAACACCACCCTTCGCTCAGGTGTTAGCGATAGGGTGCCGATGTTTTCTCTTTTCGTCCAGAAACTCGGCCCTAGTTTGTCTTCTATGACAGGGTCATTTATTTGAGGGGTAAAAAAAGAACAACCTGACGCCGCTACAATTGATAAGAGTATGATAAGTTTTTTCATTTAACTGTCCTTAGTTATGAGGCCTGCAACCTCTGTGTGAAGGTTGCAGCGAACATTGCAGCGTCAAACCTATGATGCTGCGTTAGGGGTTTCTCCTTCGGGTTCCACTACAGGCGCGGCATCGTCCAGCTCAGATTCCTTAAACCCAAGCATCGGATCCATTTTTAATACTTTTACACGGGCCAGATGCTCGATTTTAAAAACCAGCTCACCGGTATACTCATTGTCACGGTACTCGTGCACCAGATCATCTTCCCCCCAGTACCGAACATCTTCAAGCTTTACGAAGCCACTGCTTTTTGCATTACTGCTAATCTTCTCATATAGAGACCCTGATATTTTGCCGAAGTAGTAATAAGACTCAATCTTTTCCCCCTCCTCTGGCACATTAAATTGCATAAATACCCAAAGTTGCTTCTTATCGGCAACGGCATCCGATGCACATAGCTCATCAGCGATATTACAACCGCTTAAAAACGCAGCCAAAACAAAAATAATGACTCTTAAATTCATAACAGGCTTCCTGATTGTTAGCACTCTCAAAGCGTGCTCATATTGACCCTATGGAATATTACAGGCCCACGCTGATGAAGGCTATAAAGCAGTGTAGCGAAATCAAGGAGCCCGTCACACTGAAATCTCGAATAACCCAACCCTGATTACAGTCGTACCTCCTTTCATCAAGGCTACAACGCATATGCGCTTGCGCACCAAATGATGTTAGAAATCACCTCCCGTTACGCTTAAGTACGTGCCATTCGGGTCGACTACCGTTAATGTCAGAGCTTAGACGCTTTTCCATCGAGAAATTGACTAACAATACCCCGTTTCGTTGCACTTCATTCTTCTTGACCACTGAAAAGCCGCGATGCTCGAAGAACGGCTTAGCAACAAGTGACGCCTCAACATATAAACGGTCGATATTTTTATTCTTTGCGCCCCTCAGTAAATACCCATACAAAGTAGATGCAACGCCCTTTCCCTGAAAGTCAGGATGAGTATAAGCAACGTCAATGTGACCACTGTCATCCATCTCCATAAACCCGGCTACGCGGTTTTCACTGATGGCTATAAGTGGCATTTTCTCACTCAATCGACGGGACCAAAACCCATAATCGATAGGTGCGGGTGCCCACGCTGTTTTTTGCTCCAAGGTATAAACAGAGGAATCAATAGCATGAACTGATTGATAAAACAGGTCAGCGATTTCCTCAGCCCATTCTTCAGAATATATTTGTATGTCCATAGTGCCTAACGTCTCTGTCAACCTACGCTGTAATGACCGGCTGGACTGAATGGTTAAGCACTATTTCCATCGGTTGATAAACCAAACCAGCAGACTCAGCGATATCGCCCTTACATTCAAAACCATATTTTTTATAAGCAGGAATTGAAGGTAACGAAGCACTGACAGTGACCGTGTCTACTCTCGCATAACGTAGAGCTGATAAAAGCAGCTTCTTTCCAATACCCTTCATTTGTTTTTCCGGCTCAACAAACAGCATTGCAACATGACGCCCCTCTCTAAGCTCAATGACTCCTTCAATCTCGCCGCCGCACTCTGCGACAAGCATTAAATTATCTTCTTTCATTCTTTTCAGAAAGGCGCTACTTGCAGCGATTTCAGAAAAGGTTGAAACGCCTTTATCTGACAAAGTATCTGCAATTGAGTTTGTAAATGAAGCCAAACAAACAGTACTCACGGCTTCAATATCCCTCTCTTCCATTTTCCTTATATTCATCTATCACTCCAAAAATCTACTTGAACACCTTACCTGCTGGTTTTCTAAGCTGCCTGTGCGGCAGTGAACATAGTTTAGCGCGAAAGAAATAAGCTACAACAAAGGAGTAACCTATGTAGATTTCATCAAGATATCAACCGCTAATGCGGTGCGGTATGCCAAACGAACGATTCGCGTGAGCTTTACTCGGGATGAAGGTCACTATTTTTGTCTGTCTCAATTTGTCCATTAGTCTCTCTCCTTTGATGCGAAGCCGTCTTATTTTGTCCAAAAAAGCACCACATACATTCGCAGGCCTACCACGATAATAAACCATCACTAAACAACAGTGCTGCCATTACATTTACTCAACAAGGGGATTATCACAATGAACGTACAAGTCAGGGAAAGCGCTGCCTCATTTTTTAACCTACCCACATTCGGTTCAGCGCTATTTTAGTTTGTGGATACGCGTGAAAAAGGGCGGAGGAAAGCGATAACGATTGCCGTTGTCACCGCCCTGAATAACACCGACTAAAGACATAGAGCTATTTTGACTGAGTGATTCATATGGCCAGGTTGGATGTAATCTGTTCTAGTAGTGGTATCTGCAAGAAATAACTGTTAGTGATGTATTATCTACTGCATATACCAACCTATTTGTATCATCAATTCTGCGAGACCAAAAACCAGACAGGTACTCTTTTAACGGTTCTGGTTTACCTATCCCCTCGAACGGTGCTCTCTTGGAGTCACTGATAAGCTTGTTAATACGCTTTAGCGTCTTTTTATCCTGACCTTGCCAATACAAATAGTCACTCCACGCTTCATCAGTCCATACAAGTAACCGGCTACTCATCTATTAGATCTCTGGGAGTGGCAGACCCTTTTCTAAATTGATCAATAGACTTGGCTAAATGCTCAGCATTAGCCGGGGATCTTAATAAGTGAACAGTTTCCATTAAACTGTTGTAGTAATTTAATGACATTACAACAGCATCTTCAGAGTCACGGCGAGTAATAATCGCTGAATCTGCATCGTTTACAACGGAATCCAAAACAGCCTTTAAACCATTGCGAGCTTCAGTAAAAGATACAATTTTCATAAGCGCCTCGACATGTACATTGAATAGTACAAGTATATCTAACCACTACAACATGTACAATATACTGAACATATCAATATCACTACCGCTAATGGTAAAAAGTAGCCTTATATAAATATACCCTCAGTCTAGATATTGACATTCAAACCTTGTAATTAGAGTCGATGTCTCCCGCAGACTGTAGCCTTGTATGCAGTGAGGAACGAACGGAATCAAGGTTTTCTTCTCCGTACACGAAATATCACTAAGGATAATCAATGCTCTTTGAATTACCTTAATTCCAGTCGTACCTCCTTTCATGCAAGGCTACATATGGCGCACTTTAAATGCGTCATAAGAAATCAGGGATCGTTTTATTTAAAAAAACCTCTCACCAACACAAATAGGATTAACGATATGCCTCACCCACACAGCACCTATTGTTAAAATCACCAATAATTGCTCCATCACTACAGCAGCCCTGTTTACAATTATTATTCTCACTCACTCTTGGCCTCTCAAAACAACCAACACTCAGAGCAGATTAAGCGGTCACCGATTCAGTCAACCTCTATTACTTAACCATTATTACCCAGCGACTCGTCAATCTCTTTGGCTCTTATATAAGCGGGACGGGTAACCAGCTTTTCGGCGTAGGCTTCAAACTCGCTACGTTTTGGTAACGAACCAAACTGCATCCCCCATATCACATGAGCACCAACATATACGTCTGCCGCTGAAAACTTATCACCGGCAATATACTCCGACGTGCTAACAGCCGACGCTAAAACGTCTATTGTGCGCTCAAATGTGCCGTAACCAACCATGCGCTGCTGTTCTTGCTCAATAGTTACCTTAAGAGCACGATCAATCACAGCAGCTTCAAGCGGCCCGGCAGCAAAAAACAACCAACGGTAGTAGTCAGCCCGGTTTGCAAGCTCGGGCGCGAGGTTAGCATCGGGGAATGCGTCGGCCAGATAGCCGCAAATGGCTGCGCATTCGGTAATGACATCCCCTTTATGGGTTATTGCCGGCACTTTGCCCATGGGGTTGATTTTAAGATAGTCAGGCGACTTCATCGCTGGGCCGTACTCTATTAGCTCCTGACGATAGGGAGCCCCCACTTCTTCGAGCATCCAGCGGACGATTTGGCCACGAGACATCGGGTTGGTATAAAAAACAAGATCACAGTTTGCAGATTCAGTAATACTCATAGTCGCTCCTTTTTAGTATCTCAACCGTTGGCTCTCGCAGGTATTTGCCTGTTCTTACCATTGCAGGTTTTAACATAACACCGTTAGGTTAGCCCAATGTCTCTTTAAGTGCGCGGATTAAACAACTCGTTGCACCAAGAGAAACACCGGACAGCGGGATGGTCTAAGCTAAAGAGTAGGTTTGTGGGCTCTAAGTATAGCAACCTGGCCATCCCTATTTGGGACGGTTTAGTCATAGGAGGGTGCAATGAAACCATCGACGGTTGCCTTAAGCGCCGGGGTATTGCCAATTGTTTGTGTTCACCTGTGTTATATAGTGGCTGCCAGTTATGGTCATGTGCCATGGTGCATCCCCTATTGGGAAAGCTGTACGTCAATTAGTGCGACAGGACGACACCCACCGGAGTTTTTCATTTTTAAACTGCTGATGATACCGACCGCCCTATTGATGATGCACTATTGGGCGTTAACAAAACAATGGCTATTTGAGCTGAACAGTACGCAGGCATCGCACTTGACAGTCATTCATGTACTGGGCGTTCTCGCAGGGCTGGCATTAATTCTATACACCGCAGCGTTAGGCATCGTGGGAGATGCTTTTCAGACTGTACGTAGAATCGGCATTACCCTATTTTTCGGTTTCACCGCTTTTTCACACATTTTGGTGGTCAAGCAACTTTCAAGCTACTGCGCCCCCCACTCAGCGTCACCCATTAAGGCGGTTTATTACTGGCAACTTGGCCTGAGCACACTGCTTGTTTTGGGGGGCACTGCGAATGGCATTTTAAACTTGCTTTATGAACGCTTTAACGAAATCAATGACGCAATTGAGTGGAGCTTTGCAATAGTGATGATATTGCAGTTTATTGTGAGTTATTTTGCATGGAAACACACAGGCTTTCAGCATAAATAGGCACAAGCACTCAAAAGCAACAGTGCAGAGTCACACTGCCAACGCACCTTATACAGAGGTAACAGGTTGCGCCTGTTTATTTCGATGGCGGCTCAACAGTTTAACCATAAACAAGACGGTCAAAAACTCTATCAATAGAAATGAATTTTGTACCGGGGTTGATTCAACGTCTAAGAGATAGCCTATTACTCGCCCGACAAATAACGTGCCGACGATGCAAAGTATGGCTATTAGACCCAGTCGAACATTTTCCTTCGCGCAAACCATAAGAAACACCCCCAACCCTAGAATAAGGCCACCGTACGCTGCGACAAACTCCATCTTTGCAGCAGGCAAATCAATATTGTATTTCAGTATCTGTGCGAATAGCTCAGGCATTAAAAAGGCGGGCAGTGCAAACAGCACCGAGATAACAGCGTAGCATTTAACAACCAGTGTTTCAGTTTTCATAACAGTCTCCTTACATTGAAAAAACCTGTGTTTTGAGCAGGTAAAGAATAGCCTATTCAATGTGGAGAGCCATAACCATTACCTGACAGGTAATGGTTATGGCTGTTTATTTCTCAATAAGCCGTATAGTTGAGAAAGGCTACCCCTCCGTTTCACCTTGAAGAGTTTGATTAACGAGCCTCTGAAGTTGTTCTTTCGCTTCGACTCCCTGCTGGGTGCTCATATCGACATTTAAGTAATCTTCAATACGCCGCTTCAAAAACAGAAACAGCCCGTTTTCTCCCAGTGCCGCCAGTGACTCAACCTGCTGTTTGTTCTCAGCGTTTAATGCAGCTAACTCCAGTGAGTACATCATTAGCGCTTCGCCCTTTTGGCTGGCATCCAGCATTGCTTTTTGTCGCTCATCATCCTGAGCTTCAAAGTCGGCCAGTTCCTGCTTCATGGTTTGGAAAACTTCATGAACAGACCATAGATAAAGCCCGTCTTCGACTTTGTCTTCTTCCATAGATTTAAACAACGGCCAAAGGATTGAGATAGCAGGTGTAGGAGACTTGACGACAAGCCCACACTTATAGGCCGCATCTAAAAACAGTGAAGGGTCAGGCTCGTTAACCATTGCCTGCAATTCACTAAAGACAGTGTTGTACTTTGCTTCGCTGAACTGTGCCGGGTCAAAGTACTCTTTATAAGTGCACCCACAGATTAAAGATCGCAATACTTCAAACTCGACATCACTCAGTGGCGATAGCCGGTTTGCAACATATTTTTGAAAGCCAATATCATCGTCGGTGTTATTCGTTGTTGCGTTCATTCTTGAGTTTGCCTTTAGTATGGGTTAAATCTTGTGGGTCTTAACAAACGCACACCCTACTAAACCCGCTACTAAAGGTCTAGCGCTTCAAGCAGCCGTTACAACGGGAACCGCTTATTCGGCCAACTCATTACTCTGAGGTGACTCAAACCTGCTTCTAAATGCTGCTAATCCCTCTTGCACCAAGTCATAGGTTTTATCAACATTGTCGGCAATCTCGCCTTCTAATACACCTAAGCCGTCCAGAATTTCTCGTGCCTCGGCAAAGCCTTGATCAATGCCTCCGCCTATGACCTCAAGAAACCGATCGACCTGCTGGGACTCATTTAATTCGGGGTGCTGCTGTTGAAAGAGCGGAAAAAGACCGGTAGAAAAGCTAACGATTCGTTCAGCAGTGGCTTCGGATGAGACATCCAGCCCGCTCTCATACCCTTGCTGTATTGCATTTTCACCGAGTTCCCCTTCCAGTTCTTTGTTGATCGCCTCAAGCGCCGTTTTGTAGACGAGTGCTAACGGCTCATCTTTGACGCTAAGGCTGACTTCATGATGAGACTGTAGAATGGCGACATTTAGCTTTCGCTGGCTTACCTGTTGTATCGAGACATTATCAGCCTGTTGCCCCTCGGCCGCTTTACCTTTTTCAGCCTGACTATCAGCTGATGGCGCTGTTTGTCTGCCTTGAACGGATAGCTTCTGCGATTGTGAATCAATGGATTGAGTCGCCATGAGTGCCTCCAAGTAAACCTGTTCTCTACTCATAGTATCGCCCAATAACCCGCCATCAGCCAATAATCTCTCGTTAATAGGTCACCTTCTTGCCTACCGATTATCCAATCAGCCGACCCGCCATCTTTAGCTATTGAGAGATTATAATATGACGTATTCGTCACAATTTTATCACTGCCCGCTACCAGTAGCAGAAAATTAATAGATGACACATTGTCATGTTTTGAATTATGGACTATCTATATAGGTGACACATTGTCACGTTATATTTCATTTGAGATGAACTGACGGTCGATGCGTCTCTTAACCTAACCATTTCAGATAACAGAAGTACGCCCTCTGATTGCTGTATGGAGCCGTTGTTGTAGTACTGAGTGCGTTTATTGAGCCCGCTGAGTCTCTTTACGCAGTAGCAACAGCATAGAAAATGCTGGTGCAAAAGAGATTCCTTGTAGTCTATTCAAGGAATTTACTATGTTTTTTAGAATAAAAATAAGATTAAAAAAGACACTTAAACAAACCCTCTACCCGCTGTTGCCAAAGGCACTGCTGCTTCTGAGTATGTCCTCCCCAGCCCTTAACGCTTGGAGTGTTGAGAACAATTATCTGGTTGGTCGAGGCATACACGATATTACTGGCCCTGCTGCTGAAGTCGGCCTGATGGGTTACGCTAACCCTGATCAAAAAAGTGCCGGCATTCACTTTAGACACTGGTCTCGCGCCTATGTGATTGCTGACCCTAATACCGATAAGCGCGTGGTATTTGTCAGTGCTGATGCAGGTGCGCTGTTTCAGTCGGTGTTTCAAGGTGTCATTAACAAGCTCGGGGAAAAGTACGGTGACACCTATACAGAGAGAAATGTCATTTTAAGTGCGACTCATACCCACGCAGCGGCCGGTGGGCAATCCCACTATGCACTTTATGACATTACTATTCTGGGGTTTATACAGCAGGCCTATGACGCTCAAGTCAACGGCATCGTTGCCTCAATCGAAAAGGCTCATAACGACCTGAAACCAGGGCGAATTCTGGTTAACCGAGGAGACCTGGACAATGCCAGCTACAATCGCTCGATTGAGGCTTACAATAACAACCCCAGCGCAGAGAAAAACCAATATAACTCTGCTATTGAAAAACCAATGACCGTATTAAAACTACTTCAAGGCAACAACAATGAAGTTGGTATGATCAGCTGGTTTGCAACTCACCCCAATGCCATGGGTAAAGACATTAAGCTATTAAGTGGAGATAACAAAGGCCATGCTTCATACCTGTTTGAGAAAGAGCTAAAGAACTCTACCTATCAGGGGAATAACAATTTCGTTGCCGCATTCGCAATCAGTAATGCAGGCGATATGTCCCCCAATGTTAACCCCGACTCAGAGGGGCGTGGCCCCACCTCCAACCGTTTCGAGAATGTCAGAATTATTGGCGAAAGGCAGTACGAAAAAGCCGTTGAGCTTTACAATACAGCGAGCGAACAGCTAACCGGTAGCATCGAGTTTTCCCACCGCTATGTTGATATGTCTTCCACTGTGGTATCCGGTGACTTTACTGACGGTAGCCAAAAGACGACCTGTGTTGCAGCATTGGGCGAGTCATTTGCAGCAGGCACTGAAGACGGACGAGGCCCGGATCTGTTCAGTGAAGGCACAACGCAGGCAAACCCGTTCTTCCAGTTTATTGGAAGTATGATTGTTGCCCCGAGTCAGGCTGATTTGGCATGCCATGCCCCCAAAGCGGTATTGCTAGCCCAGGGAAAAACATCCCCTTATCCTTGGTCGCCAGAGGTACTGCCTCTTTCCCTGCATAAAATTGGTCAATTAGGCATACTGGCGGTGCCCGCCGAGTTCACCATTATGTCAGGCAGACGACTCATGGGTACCGTAGAGAGTGTACTAGGGCAGCAACTGGATTACACCGTGGTTGCAGGGCTTTCAAATGCATATAGCGGTTATGTCACCACCAAAGAAGAGTATGACATGCAGCACTATGAAGGGGGCTCAACCCATTTTGGCCCTTGGACCCTGGCAGCCTACCAGCAGTCATTTTACCAGCTCGCCGCTGCAATGTTGCCCGCAGGTCAAACGCCTGCGCCAGGCTTAAACCCGGTGCCTTTTCCCGCTGTTGAGCCCATTCCCAGAGATTTAACAGGCGAAACCATTAATTTCCAAACCGGCGTTGTACATGATCAGGCCCCTATCTTTAAACAAATTGGTGATGTTGTGCAGAATGCAAACGCCAGTTATCAAAAGGGTCAGTCTGTAGTGGTTAAGTTCTGGTCAGGCCATCCCAAGAACAACTTGCGCACGCAGGGTACGTTTATGGAAGTACAACGTTGGAATGGTGCTAGCTGGGAGGTTGTAGCCACCGATAACGACTGGCAAACGATATACCAGTGGAAGCGTATTGACGGCTTCTGGGGAACCTCTCACGCTATATTAACCTGGAATATTCCCGCCAATGCGGCCGTTGGAACTTACCGTATCAGACACTACGGCGACAGAAAGAAACCGTGGTCAGGCAACATTGTGGGTTATACAGGCACCAGCCGAAACTTTACGGTGTATTAAAAAGGTATTAAGCATGTATTAACCATTTATAATCAACCGATTGGCTGCTTTACCGCCAATTTAACCAATGCTGATAAGACACTTGATTATCGTTATCAAGTGTCTCTTCCAATGTTTGCGGCGCGGTTAGCTGACATTGCATCGGCAGCAGGTCGGGTTCTGCCCAGCCCGTCATCCCTCCCATGTATTCGCGGCGGTAACCCCAATCAACACATGACAGTACATTATCGAAACCGACCTCTCGCTCACATACCACACAAGTGTGAAATTTCACCGCAATATCTTCCCCTTCAACACCAAAACCATCAGATACATAAGGCGTGTCATAGAGAGCCACGGTAGAAGAGCGGCTTACACGCCCCTGCCAGGGTTTGTCTCTATCATCATGAGGGGTTAAGTGGGTTCCTCGCCCGTGTTCCAGGGGGCTATTATCGCTAAACGGTTCATCAAATACCGAAGGAATATCGAGCTGCGATGTTTTTTCTCCTGGCACCAGCCGCGCCGTGGAATCTCGGGTTTGCAGCAAACGAAACCGGTCACACTCAGCTATATTTTGATGACGGGTATCACCCGCAACATTCGAGAAAAAGTGAATTTCAACGCCAATACCCGTCGCGTTATCCATGGCAGTATAGGCCGCATCCAGTCGGCTACTATGATACCAGGGCCTGGATACCACCAAGTTGCCTACCTCATGGCCTTGGTATGCGACCGGGCACACCTTACCAACCTCTAGCTCGCTGGCCAGAGCCCTGCCCGTTAATGCATGCATTGTAATGATGCCGAACAGAGCAAAGTAAATCAGACGTGCCAACGATCTTGAGTTGAAGCCACAAGCAGAGTTCGCCATAACCACACCTCCCTCCCTCTATTATAGACAAGGGAACTCAACCAATTGGCCAGCGACGATATTTTCTTAGCTTATTTAGCTATCCTCTCCCCTTCCCCGAATAAAGCTGTCTATACTGAAATTGACGACTAACCCTGTGGTTGCCTCTAAAAGTAAACCCGTCAGTAACGGTAATGAATAACTCCATGCTTCAAGAATCAAAACCACTTCGCCTGATTCAGTATTTCTTAATCTACTTCTTACTGTTTTCGGGCGTGACAGCATATGTCATGTGGAACTCAAACAAAGTTCGTTTTCATCACGAACTCGAATTGATTAAAACGGCTGAGCAGGTTCAGGCAAAGAGTTCAATTGAGTCAATTAAAAATGCACTAAGTCCGGTACTGCCAGATATCGACGCGGTATTAAGCAAGCCTGTAGTAAATCGCTATATAGAGACCCATAGTGAGTCAGACAGAGCGTTATTTGAAGAGCGGTTAATCGATTTTATTCAGGACACACGACGCTACGACCAAATCCGCTTTTTAGACCCGCATGGCATGGAGAAAATCCGCATTGAATATCGGCAAGGTCGGGGCGTCGTAATCGCCAACAATAATCTGCAAAACAAGTCTGAACGCTATTATTTTAAAGAGGCCTTAGCGATAGAGCCCGACGCTGTCTACGTCTCGCCGCTGGATCTGAACGTGGAGCTTGGAAAGCTGGAAACGCCCCATAAACCGATCATTCGGTTTGTAAAACCCGTTTTCTCAGAGGGCCAATTTATCGGTGCGCTTGCCTTCAATTATCTGGCTGCTGACATGATAGAGCGCCTCCGAGAGAACAAAGCGCATACATTAGGGAATATCAGCATGGTCAATCAGCAGGGCTTTTACCTGCTGTCAGATAAGCGAGAATCTGAATGGGGCTTTATGCTTGGGCACCAAACGGTTTATGCAGACCATCATGCAGGCGAGTGGCAGGCGATATCGAGCAAGGATAGCGGACAAATACTAACAGAAAGCGGCCTGTATACCTTTGCCACATTCTGTATCAACGAGCTGTTTAACCCGGCACTGGCAGCTGATGAGCCAGCCCCCTGCGAGCAAAGCTGGAAGGTCATTACTGAACTCAGCACTCCGCAACTGAGTGCCATCAAGCGTAGTCTCAACCAAGGCTATGCCCAGGATTTTATCTATCTCATTATTCTGTTCGCAATAGTCTCTGCATACCTTGCCAAGCTGACAGCCGATCGTTTTTCCCTTTTCAGCCGCTTTAGAATGCACTCGTCAGCACTCAAAAACTCTCAGGATGGAGTCATCATTACCGACCCGAAGCTCAGAGTGGTGTATGCCAATCCGGCATTCGAGAGAATATCAGGTTATAGCCTTGCTGAATTGCTCGGAAAAACACCCTCCACCTGGGCATCAGGCCAGCACGGAGAAGGGTTTTATCAAGCAATATGGGAGAGCATCCGCAAAGAAGGGTTCTGGAGAGGAGAAGCCGTCAATAAAACCAAAAACGGAGCGCTTTACAATGCATACTTTTCAATTAGTGCAGTAAAGAACAGCACAAATGAGTTAGCCGGGTATGTCTCGTTACAAACCGATATCACCCAACAGAAATTGATGGAAAAAGCCCTCAATAGAGAACGCAGCTATATGAAAGCGATTCTCGACAGCTCCAGTGAAGGCATCGTTACACTAAACAGCGCGGGTGAAATAGAATCAGCCAATGTTGGCTTGACGGACATACTCTCGTGTACACAGTCTGAGCTGATGGGCCACTCAATCAATGACTACCTGTCTATGCAAGGCAACCATTTTGGTGTGGTGCGCCCGGTCAGCGAGTTGCTGGATGAAGATTTTCTGCAAGAAGAAAACTGCCTGCTGAATGCGCATCGTTCAGATGGCCAGCAAATCCCCGTCGAAACCAGTGCCAGCCGCTTTACCATTGACGGCGAACAACACACAACGCTGATGATGAGGGATGTCAGCGAGCGACTGCGTGTTCAAAAAGCATTAGAGAACAAAGAGTTAATGCTGGGCAACGTACTCGACAATGCAACAGATGCCATTATCACTTGCGATAGTGCAGGCTTTATTGAACTCTTTAGCCGCAGTGCAGAAAAGATGTTTGGTTATAGCTCTGCTGAAATGCTGATCGAAAATATCAACATCCTGTTTTCGAGTGAAGAAAAAGCGCATTTTAACGCGCTGTTTATTGATGCGAAGCAACAGGCCACACCTCAGCCTTTAACAAAAGAAATGACTGTCATAAAGCAGGATGGCCGTAAGCTGCCCGTTTTGCTGACCGTCATGCCAGCAGGTTTAGCCGGGCGAGAGCTATACATCGTTAACATTAGAGATATCTCCCAGGTGAAATCCCTCCTAAGCTCTGCTCACGATGCGTTTTTAAGACTCGACTCGAATGGAGCGGTGATTGAGTGGAATACCGCGGCAGAGCATCTTTTTGGCTGGTCACGGGCAGAGATTCTCAACCAGTTCTTTGCGCCATTAGGCATTCTGGAGCATTATCAGGAGACATGGAGAACCGCCGTTAAACAATTGACTAACACAGGCACAACTAAAGGTTTTAGTGATGTTCGCGAATGGGTAATGCGAAAACATAACGGAGACGAGTTCCCGGTTAACATTACTGTCTGGGCCGAACCCTGCAACGAGGGTTTCCACTTTAATGCATTTATTCAGGATATCACCGAGAAAAAACTCGCGGAAGAGAAGCTCAGGCAAACAGCGTACTTTGACAGCTTAACCAAGCTGGCAAACAGAGCCATGTTTCAGAAGAGCCTGAAAAAGACCCTGGCACGTTGCCAACGGCAGAACAAAAAGTTGGGTCTGCTATTTCTCGACCTCGATAAGTTTAAACAGATTAACGATACCCTGGGACACGACGCGGGAGACCTGTTACTGCAAACCGTTGCGGAACGAATAACCAACTGCACCCGGCAGGAAGACTTAGTTGCACGACTGGGCGGAGACGAGTTTACAGTATTGATAGAAGGGGTTAATAAACCAAGCGACGCCGCGACCGTAGCAAAGAAAATTATCGACTCGATGCAGGCTGCAATTGATCTCAATGGCAATAAGGTAATTGTGACCACCAGTGTCGGTATCGCCACCTACCCCGAGTGCGGTGAGGACTGCGAAGCACTGATGAAATCAGCAGATATCGCCATGTATCGGGCAAAAGAGGATGGACGAAATAAATATCACTTTTATTCAGAAGCCCTTCACTCAGAGGTCACTCGTCGTGTCAGTATTGAAAATGCGCTACGTTATGCCGTTGATAACAATGAACTGGAAATATTCTTCCAGCCTCAGGTCGATATTGCATCCAGCGGCGTGATTGGGTTTGAGGCTTTGTTGCGCTGGCACAACCCGGAATTAGGCCATGTTAGCCCAGCTGAGTTTATTCCCATTGCAGAAGAAGTTGGGCTTATCGTCCCCATTGGAGAGTGGGTTCTCAATACTGCCTGCCGACAGCTGTCTGAGTGGAATAAGCTGCCGGTTTTTTCTGACGTAAGAATAGAAGTAGCGGTCAACTTGTCGGCGTACCAGTTCAAACACGATCTGGTTGGCGTCATTGAGCGAGCAATTAAACAGTCAAATCTCGACCCGAGCTACCTTGAGCTGGAAATTACAGAAAGTGCATTGATGGAGAACGTACAGGAGTGCACCTCAATTCTTGAGAAGATCAACGCGATGGGTATTCAAATCAGTATTGATGATTTCGGTACAGGATATTCATCCTTACAATATTTAAAGGCGCTGCCGATACAGACGCTAAAAATTGATCGGGGTTTTATTCAGGATATTTGCGAAGAAAAAGACAGTATGACAATCGTCAAGGCGATTATTGCCCTCGCAAAAAGCATGGGGTTACAAGTGATTGCCGAGGGGGTCGAAACGCAAGAACAGCTCACACTACTGAGCGAACTGAACTGCGACATGATTCAGGGGTATTATTTCTCGAAACCCCTCCCGATTGACCACGTCATTCCCTATCTCGAAGGCCAGCAGAAAGAGAGCCCCAAATTGGAAAAACAACAACAGAAAGAACGTTAAGCAGATGAGCTATATAGGACAAGGCCGTAATCCACCTTAAAAGCACCTGCTTGCTTTCAGACCGCGACAGGTCACTCAGTGACTAAGCGCCTCGAACAGCGGCTCTTGCCATTATTTCCAAATAAAATGACTCCAGATTTAACTTTTCAGCTTCATCAATACATTTACCGATATCAGCCATGTGAATCACTTTGGCTTCTGCCTCTGTGTGGCCAAATTTACAGTCGAAATCCCAAAAGTCGGCCCCTTGAGGCAGCTTTTTGTTCCGCTCCCGTTTAATGTATTTCTTAGCATCATGTTTTGCCGCTTCAAATAACCGGGCAGTCTTGATTTTGGGGTGACTCATTGAGAATGTTTTTTTCATATTGTTCCTGAAAACTGGAATTTCAAATAGCGCGTCGGTGACCGCGCCTTCTGCTGGTAAAAATGACTTACCTAAAGGGAGGCGAACTATAAAGAGTTGAAAACACAAAGTCGAGCAAAGTGGATAAAATAGACAACCTGTTGACGCAGCCACCAGTAAACTGAAACACTCAGCTAGTCCAGATAGCCATCATAGATTTTTTGAATTGTTCCTTCCCTCTTCATTCGGGCAAGAACTTCATCGTAATGTTGCATAATAAATTCCTTTTTGGGGTGCGTTGATGATTTGGAAAACACATTGAAGTAAGGCGTGCTTTTCAGTGGCTTTGGGAGGTAAGCAATCGTTAAGCCTTAATGAATAAAAGGGCTTGCTACTGAACATATGAGTGGCACACAATATAGTCTGTGGCGTTCGATACAGCAGATAGCTATGCCACCAAAGGGAAAACAAGCTCATATAACATTGCATTGTTCCCCCATAAACGTTTCATAGAGACCTTTTCACCACGCTTCGAACATAGCAGCACAAAGGCCTCTCATTAAAAGAGTCTGCCTGTGATTATTATCTTTGCTTTAATTCTGCTCTGCACATTAATTTACGGCCCCCAGATATGGGTTCGTTATGTGATGAAAAAACACTCTGCTGAACTTAGCAATATACCTGGCACCGGTGGGGAGTTAGCACAACATCTGATCAAACAGTTTCAGCTAAAAGGAGTAGACGCTGAGCAAACTGCGCCGAACAGCGATCATTATGATGATAATGACAAAAAAGTACGGCTATCACCCTCGATATATAACGGCAAGTCGCTCACTGCGATTGCAGTTGCAGCCCATGAGGTAGGCCATGCCATTCAGTTTTATCGACAAGAGCAGATCACCCATTTAAGAAAAAAATTTACGCCCTTAGCCAAGACTATCGAAAAAATATCCATTGGCATTCTGTTTTCCATTCCGCTGGTAACAGTCATATTTAAAGTACCCCACGTAGCACTGCTAACCGCCCTCGTCGGCGCATCGGGAATGTTAGCTGCGGTACTCGTTCAATTAATTGTTTTGCCACTGGAGTGGGACGCCAGCTTCAACAAAGCGCTCCCCATTCTGGTTGAAGGCAACTACATTCACCGAGAACAAGAAACCGCTGTAAAAAGTGTACTGCGTGCAGCCGCGCTGACTTACGTAGCTGCCGCGCTGGCGGATATGCTGAGGCTATGGAGATGGCTGGCTATTTTGCGCGGGGCTATTCGCTAGAGACTCGGCAAGGAAACCGCACTAGCTCTAGATCCATTTTTTAGGAAGCTATTACTATAGAATCGGGCGCGGGGCACCCTCATACAAAGAGCTTGGCAAAATGTGTGGCTACAAAGAAGTTGGAGGGTGCCCCGCGCCCGATAAAATGAGCTTTCAGCAGCAGGTGGGTAATATGAGGCTCGCAGTGAAATAGTGCTTACTTAAGAGGCAATTTATAGAGTTAAATAAGGTGCTATACAATGAGTGTCTTGTTAATTCTCTAAAAACTCAACATTCATCATTTATATTTTGATAATACGCGTTCCAAAGATACAGTTTTAATTTTACCCTCCTCGTATCCATCAATTCTACTTTCAGCTTCCGCAGCCCATAATTTATCAATTTTCTTGTCTGGGTTATCCAAGCTAGACAGGAGCAACTCAACCAGTTCGACTCTTTGGGTTACTGGCAATGAAAGAGCATCTCCAACAATAGTTTTATCGATATGAGTCATGACAGATATACCTCGCTGTAATATAAAAAACAGGATACCATTTTGATCTATAGAGGTGAATTATGAGTATGGCATCTGCGAAGATAGCAAGCGCTGGATATAAACTCCTCCCAAAAATACAGTTCTCACCTACGTGGCTACCTCACAGTAAGGTATGCAAAGGCTAATTTATGGAGATGGTTGGCTATTTTGCGCGGGGCTATTCGCTAAAGACTCGGCAAGGAAGCCATACTAGCTCTAGATCCATTTTCTCGAAAATAATCACTATAGAATCGAGCATGGGGTGCCCTCTTACAAAGACCTCGGCAAAATGTGTGGCTACAAAGAAGTTGGAGGGTGCCCCGCGCCCGATAAAATGAGCTTTCATCAGCAGATGGGTAATATGAGGTTCGCAGTGAAATAGCGCTTACTTAAGAGGCAATTTATAGAGTTAAATAAGGTGCTATACAATGAGTGTCTTGTTAATTCAACGTCTTGTTAATTCAACGTTGAATAACATAACAGGGCACACCCGCCATATACATTCTTGGCTTTCTGGCATTGTTCTTTCCTTGCATCATCCTTGATTACAATTCTGAAGCATCAAACTGAGCAATTGACAGAATAGACCGGTCTGTATATTATCCGAATTAGCAACGACAATCAGCAGGAAAGCAAGGCGTGACTCGGAATACAAATGCAAAAGGCGAAGCAACAAAGCAACGCATAGTGGCGGCAGCAGCAGACTTGATACATCGTCATGGCTTCAATGCCACTGGAATGAATCAAATCATTAAAAACTCTGGCGCACCTAAAGGGTCACTTTATTTCCACTTTCCTGAAGGAAAAGAACAGATCATCGAAGCCGCCTTACGTGCTTCTGGTGAGCAGGTATCTTTGTTATTACAACAGGCTTTCGGTCAAGGTGAGGATCTACAACAAGCATTAGACCAGTGCATTTCATATTTTAAGAGTGAACTCATAGCGACCGGGTTCAGTAAAGGGTGCCCTGTCGCAACGGTTGCACTGGAAACGGCCGGCGATATTGACCGGATGCAGGCTGTATGTGAAGAAATCTATGGCAGTTGGTTGTCGATCCTCAAACAAGGCTTGGGGGACGCTAAAGCTGAGCAGGCTGAAATCATATTAATGTTGATAGAAGGAGCTCTGGTTTTATCGAAAGCGAACAAATCGGTAGAACCTTTGGAAAAGTGCAGTGCTCATTTGGCTGCTATTTTGGTAGAGAATGGATAAAATTTAAACCTTTAATATATAGACTGGTCTAGTTATTTAACGGAGATAAATATGCACGAAGCAACGACTCTAGTGACGGGCGCAACAGGTTTTATCGGGAAGTGGCTGGTATTGGATTTAATTTCACAAGGCCATACCATCACCGCGCTAATGAGAAACCCGGATACGCAACTTCCAAGGCTTAAAGAATGGATCAGTCAACGTGGTGGTGATGATCAAAAGCTAACAGCCATTCAGGGTGACTTATCACAGGAAAACCTGGGCCTTAGTGCAAACGACTTCCGCAAACTCACTCACCTTGAGTACATCTTTCATCTTGGTGCTGTAATGAAGTGGAATTTGCCAATCGCCGAAGCACGAGAAGTTAACGTTCGTCCTGTGACGTTATTGACTAAGCTCGCAGAACGCTCACCCAACTTCAAGCGGTTCGTTCAAATGACGGGGTTCATGATAGAGAACGAAAAGCGCAAAACCGAATTAGGTTTATCGCAGGCAGAATCAGTCTCAGATAAGCACTGGCTGTCTCTTTACAAACGTTTAGGGAGCTATGAAGCGTCAAAATATGAATCCCATTTCAAACTGGTTTCCTTACTAAAACAGAAATCCATTCCCTATACGGTTATCAACCCGGGCGCAGTAATCGGTCACAGCGCTACAGGGGAGATCACACAGTATGACAGCATAGTAGCCATGATACATGAATTATACAAAGGCACCCTACCCGCCATACCTGGAACTCCCAAAGACTGGCTACCGGTAATACCAGTGGACTTTGTTGCAAGATTTACCGCCAGAGTCATTAACGCACCGCAAAGCGAAAACCAGCACTACACCTTAATAGACGACAGAACGCCAGATTTGGCAACTATGCTGGGATTTCTATCTCATTCGTTTTTCATCCCTGTCGTTAAAAGGCGAGTCCCCATATTGCTCTTAAAAACAATCGCAAAACTCGGCCTTGAAAGCGTATTGCCCCTTCCGAGCGAGCCGCTGAGTTTCATCTCATCAGACCGTTACAACATTGACAATACAAAATCGATGGCCTCTCAACTGGGGCTGGATCTCCCCCCTTTTGAGGAGTATTTCCAGAACTTCGCTGATTACCTGTTGATGACACGGTTTCTACAAAGTGATGCAACGCCTGCTGCACGGCTTTTACACACTGGTACTGGAAAGGTGTACGTTGTGGGCAACGTAGAAGACCCCCAATATGTTCTGTTACACGGCCTGCCATTAAACAGTGACTCCTGGAAAGCGATCGAGAATCACTATCCAGATAAGACATTACGCATTGATCTGCCGGGACTGGGGCGATCTACCTACAATCAGGCAGATTTTGTTAGTTGGCTTGCAGACCTTATTTCAACCATGAAGGCGCCCCCCATACTGATGGGGCACTCACTTGGCACCGGGCTCGCTGTTGAATTGGCCCATCGTTTTCCTGAAAAAATAGCTGGCTTAGTATTGATATCACCATACTTCCTGGGGAAGAAGCCTGCCAAATGGATGACGAATCAAGTCGCCTTTAGAACGATAACTAAGGTTATTCCGAAATTAAGATTACGTAAGTTTATAGACGGTATTGGACCCGGCGTTAAAAACGCGAAAGCACAATTATTATTGGATACTGATTCCAGGTATTTTCTGCCAGCCATTGCTTACTGGCTCAATAATGCCTGGAAGAATGCGTTTCTGTTAAGATCATGTTATAGCGAGACAAATGTTCCTTCATTACTGATAGCAGGCGAGCATGACCAACCCGTATTTTCTGAGGATTATCCCGTCATTGTGATAAAGGGAGCAGGCCATAATCCTCAACTTACTCATCCGAGAAAGGTTGTCCATGAGCTAGAAAACCATGAGATGACCCATTGTAAGAGATGTATGGACTCCTCCTCCCCGTAAAGGGGCATTTACAGTTAACATCGATTCCCAAGCATCAATGTGAAGGAGTTAACAAAAGAAAATAACACCATAGTCTCATAATTGTTTTTTACTATAATACGCGAGATATTGTCACTTTAGTGCAATAACTCAATAATAAAATAAATCACTCAATAGCTTGGAAAATAAAAATGAAAAAAAGGCATCACTCAAATCTTCTTCGATCTCTGGGCCTGGCTTCAGCCATGGCAGCATTAAGCTGGTTACCCGCTACGGCAACTGCCGCAGACAATATCTGCACAGACTACGACGCCGTTAACTACGCACCAGCGTTGGACTACCCTTCTCGCACAGGGTTTCGGTTGTTTTGGAACAAGTGGTTGGCGAAAGATACGCCATACCACATGGGCCACGACCAAATAGTGCAAGAAGGCCAAGGCACAACGGTTGTTGGCAAATTTGACTACGGCGCGGTGTTTCATAAAGACCTTGAGTTCGAATACGTAAACGCCTACTTATACGGCACAGGCATGAATGACTGGCAGAGCCTGGGTCGCTATAAGACTAACAGCGATGGCAAGATATACGTTTCTGTGCCACCTCTTTCTGAGGGTCAATATCAGGTTAAAATGGTTGTTCGCGGCGACCGTTCAGAAACAACGGCTTATGTGACCTCTATAAAACAAGGTGCTAAGGCGGTTTTATTTGATATTGACGAAACACTGACGGCATCTGACCTTGAGCAAATCCTCGATTACACCGGTATTGAAGCAGCAGATGCCCGCGGCGGAGCAGGAGAGCTAGTGCGTCACTACGTCGAGCGAGGCTACCACCCCATCTTCGTAACTGGCCGTTCATACTGGTATGCCAAAGGCTCCAGAAACTGGTTGGCCAATTACTTAAACGTACCTGACTTTACGTTAAGAACAACCATGAGTAATGAAACCGGCTTGTTCAATGTCGCAGAGTACAAAGCCAATGCACTCAACGAATTTCAAGCCCAAGGCATCGAAATATTGCGCGCATATGGTAACGCCACAACCGATATTGAAGCCTATGAAGCGGCGGGTATTCCAAAAGCGGAAACTTATATTATCGGTAAAAATGCGGGTGCAAATGGCACTCAAGCTGTTGCCAATGGCAGCTACTGGGAGCACCTGAACGAGGTTGCATACCCCAATACCCCACACAGCGGATGTTTATAAAATAGCAGCAAAAAAGGAGCTCCAGCAGGAGTTCCTTTTTTGCCTGTGTCCTATTTAATAATTTGCGCCCTACTTAAAAAGCCGTGCCCTACTTAAAGAAAAAGTGATAGATCAAATAAGCCGCCACAGCTAAGAAAACCACCATAACAACGCCATTATTGGAACTAACCTTCTGAACCGACACATTATCCAGGTTATGCGCTATTGCATATGCTTCTACCTGCTCTTTCGCTTCTTTAAGGCCAATTCCTCTGGCTTCTCGTAACGCCTTTATCGCCTCTATTTTTTTACCACGACTTAAAGCCGCTATGACCTCGGGCTCTAATTCACTATTTGTGTTCATCTATAGTCCTTGTATGTGTCCTATCTTTAAGTAAAGAATAGACACAGTAGAGCCACTTTCCAGTTATAAATAGCATAACGGTTCCTCTACACCGCATTCATATTCAAAAATTGATAGCACAGTGAATAACTCAACGTTTGTTAGCGCCAGACTATCGCTCGGCCAGCAAAGCTTAGCTGAGCTAAGTCAGCCAAACGCTTGGATGATAGGCTAAACTCTCCAAACACCCCATCTAGCCCTTGAATTCCGGCCATCTTGATGACTTGTGAATTGCCAAAAGGCGACTAAGCTTATTTCACATTAGGATATTGATTAATGGTACGCATTTACCGGAGATTCTTAGTGATGTTTTCGTTATGATCAACAGAAATATTACTACCTTAACCTGTCTAATCGGCTTGTCCGTCGCACTTGCACACGCAGATGAGATGGATACAGAAGACCTTTGGTCAATGGATATCGAAGAGCTTCTCAAGGTTCAGATCACATCGGCGTCGCGATTCTCGGAGTCTACTCTGACAACCCCCAGCAGCGTGAGTGTTATTAAACGCGATGACTGGGAAAAACGCGGAGCACGCCGCACATCCGATGCCTTCCAGCACCTTCCCGGAGTAATGGTGTTGCCCGTTCCCACTGGCGGTGACTCTATCCAGGTTCGCGGCTATGGCACAGGGTCGGTAAAAGGTAAGGCGACACTGTTGGACGACGTACCCATTAATAGCTTTATCTTTGGCACCGATGTGTTTTCGGTGGACAATATTGAGCTATCAACACTGGAACGTATTGAGCTGGTAAGAGGCCCAAGCTCTACTCTTTATGGCAGTGACGCATTCCACTCGGCAGTGTCCTATAAAACCTGGAAACCGAACAGCGAAACGAAGCAGTCACAGTTATCAGCCGGGCAAAACGACTACTACCACGGGAGCCTGCAATCCAGCCACCTTCTTGGCAATGACTGGCTGTTTGGCCTGTCACTTTCGGCTTCTCAGGAAGGTGATCAAGACAGCGCTTTTGACTACGTATCGCCGCTTGATAACCAAACACACTCAGCAGAGCGGGAGTTAAATTGGGATTCTCAAACGGCAGTCATGCACCTGATGCAAAATTCAGAAGACAATAAAGGGTTTAGCGCCAGCCTATACTATTCAGGTAACGACTTCGATGACTTTCAGGGCGGTGGCAACGCTTCTTTTCCTTCCTTTGATCGTGACCGGGGAGGTCATGACGGGCGTCTGAGCATGGCCCGCATCGGCTATAAACAGCCGTTGGCATACGATATCGGTTTTGAAGCCAAGCTCTATTACTGGCAAATGGAGCACAGTCAGGAGGTACTAATCCCGTTCTTCACCGATACCCTGCTAGAAGCAACAGAGTATGATGAAACCCGAGGCGGCGTATCTGCAATACTGCGCCAGGAAGTTGAAGCAATCAAAACACGCTGGTCGCTAGAAACTAGCTACGAAGAAGCCGGGATAGACAGCAATAGGCAAAAACGAACCAGCCTCAACACGGGAGCAGTTGTACCCTCAAATTCGGTTGACTACAGTGGCACCGACCAGTCAATTATTGGGCTTTCGGTAGATGCAAATACACAAGTAGCAACACAATGGAGCGCAATTTGGGGTGGTAGGTATGACCACTACGATACCTTTGGCAACGAGTTCAGCCCCCGCGTTGGTGTGATCTACCAACCTGACGATGAGATTGCACTTAAACTGGTCTATAGCGAGGCATTTAGAGCGCCCTCAGCAGTTGAACTTAAAGGCTCGTCTTTTGCGCAAGGCTCCACAAGCCTTCAACCCGAAGTAATGCAAAACATCGAGCTTGGGTTAGTAAAAACAGCAGAGCTATGGGAATTGGAGTGGACACTATTTCAGAACCAGTGGGATGACCGAATTGTTCTGGTTCCATTTAATCAGGGTGGATTCACATCACGCTATGTTAATTCGGGCGAGAGTGAGTCAAGCGGTACCGAAGTCAGCCTAAAGGGGCAACTAGACCGTTGGCTGCTTGAAACCAGCGCCTCCTATATTTTTAGTGAAAACACTGAAACAAATCAATGGAACAGCGTGTTTCCTAAACTCATTTTCAATATAGGCGTCGGATATAGCTGGCCTGCACAACAGATAGAGTTGTTTGTCACAAATCGCTTTCACAATATGGCATATACCGGTGATCAGGCCCTTCCCCCTTTCGCGCAAGATGAAGCTCCAGCCTACTTTCGAACAGACCTCACTATTAACAAATCGTTTAAGGAGCGCTGGGAAGTCGGGCTAGCCATTAGGAACATATTCGATAGAGATAACGTACTTCCATCCCTTGCAAACAGTTATAACGGGGTTCCAGACATTGAATTTGATGCTGCGATGACCCTGCGATATAAACACTGAAGACAAGAGGAAAAGCAGACTCAAAAACAGTCTAAGGTAACAATCTAAAATAGCTAAGATAACAATCTAAAATAACGATGCAAGCGTAGACCCGAACGAGCATGGAGACAATCCCATGGATTCACCGATCCAGATTGAAGAATCAAATAACGTTCTGATACAAGGGTTTAAGCAGTACTTTGATATTCAGCGTGCAGAAAGTCCAGACGTCCTAAAGGAGGTCTACCGAATTCGCTATGGCGTATATTGTAAGGAGTTCGGTTTTAAACTGCCCAGCCACCGAGGTTTGGAGCGAGATGAGTTTGACCGCTATTCCAGCCATTGCCTGCTGACACATAAAACATCCGGTAAGAAAGTGGGGTGTATTCGGGTTATTTCTCTCCCCGAAACAAAAAAAAAGCTGGTTCTCCCCTTCATCACCCACTGTGCTGATTCCCTATATCGCGATCAGGTAGACCCCAACACCATAAACCCCGGCGAAGTATGCGAAATATCAAGAGTTGCCGTCGTGTCTGAATTCAGGCGCCGGGCTGGCGAGAAGTCATCAAAAGATGGCTTGGCCAACAGTATAAAAGTAAGCGACGAAGACATTGAGCAAACACGCCGCTTTCCTTACATAGCCCCAAGCCTTTATCTAGCTGCCGGCGCCCTATTCCTAGCCAGTCAAAAAAAGCAAATCTTTGTAGCCACCGAGCCCCGGCTGGTAAGAAGCCTATCAATGCTGGGGGTTAGGTTTCACCAAGTGAGTGAGTTGGCCGACTATCATGGCCAGAGGGCCGTTTACTACTTTAGCCGAGAATCAATTCAAGAGGATATTCAAGCAATGCCATCACTACTGAACGGTTTTTTTCACTACATTGAAAGCCAAGTGACTTGAATGGGTCATGCGCTTCCACCCGAGACAAATGCCCAGGTTGGGAGCGTTAAGATGGCTGGACCCATAAAATGAAAGCGCTTACGTTAAATGCAAAACCAAGAGCAGTGTCGCACTCACTTCTTGCAGCACTGGTCATAGGTTGCATCTATGCGTTCTGTACGGAAAGCGCCTATGCCAATAACAGCACGTATGTGAAAAACCGGACTTTTGCAAAAAGCAACGTAACCCCGATTAATGTTCAAGCGGCGCTGATAAAGAACTTTACCCACTTGATTAAGTGGCCTGAAAGCCACCGAAGAGATAACAGTACGACATTCAATATCTGTATCTACAACTCAAGCTCGCTGGCCAAGCAGTTCAGGGACATCTTTACCGGAAAGGTGATAAAGGGCAAAAAGGCGAACATCATCAATATTAACTCAGAGGATTTAAGCCAATGTGACCTAGCCTATGTCGTTCCCTCTTCTGGCGAGTCATTTGAACCCATTTTGAAAAGTGCTGGCGAATCAGGCGTGCTAACCGTCAGCTCGGAAAAGGGCTACGGGAAAATGGGCGTACATATTAATTTTTTTGAAAGCGGAGATAACGTTGCCTTTGAGCTCAACAAAAATACGCTCGATAGCGCAGGGTTTCAAGTGAGCACCCAGCTCTTTCGATACGCAAAAATAGTACAGTGATCTCGCTATGTTTAGAACACTATCGATAAAGAACAAATTAACACTCATCATTACGCTAGTAACGACGGTTACGCTTATGTTCGGCTTTGCCGGTATAACACTCTCATACTATAACGAAAACAAGAGCAGCTTAATTGATGGAATGGCGCAGGAAGCCAAATTGGTGGCCAGCTATAGTCAGGTTCCCGTCGCACTTAACTTCCACGATGACCTTGAGCGCATACTCGGTGACGTATTGATTTCAAGCGACCACACCAGCGCAGTCTGTGACTTTGACCCCGCAAAAATAATCCAGGTGAATGCAGGGGGAGGAAAAATTGATGATGCAACCGTCTGCCAGGCATCAGGCAGCATATGGGAAAACCAGTGGCTCTGGGTGACTCAGCCCATGCTCGACGTTTCAGGTGAAAAGCTCGGCATGGTCGTTTTTAAAATATCCACGTTGCCATTTTATCAAAGCGTTCGAATTTTTGTATATTGGGCGCTGGTCTTTACCCTGCTCTCTATCGCCTTTAGTTACTTCCTTGCCAAACGCCTACAGTCATATATCTCGCAGCCAATTCTGGATCTTGAAGCCGCGACCAAGCAGGTCTGCAGTGAAGAGAATTATGATTTCCGCGTTCAAGTTAAGAGCCAGGATGAGATAGGAAGCTTAAGCCTTTCATTCAACAAAATGCTCGAAGCAATGGAACAACGACTGACTGAGCGGAATAATGCAATCAAGGAAATGCACACCCTGGCAAACTACGACTCGCTAACAAGGCTACCAAATAGAGCACTTTGCCTTGACCGCCTGACGCAAGCCATCGCCAAGGAAGGTCGGCATGAAAACAAAGTTGCTCTGATGTTTATCGATCTCGATAACTTCAAGGATGTGAACGATTTTCTAGGTCACAACGCCGGCGATATTCTATTAATAGAAGTGAGTCGAAACCTTGGTAATGCGCTTAGGCAGGGAGATACCCTGGCCCGACTGGGCGGAGATGAATTTGTCGTTATTCTGACAGACTTCAGCTCAAAAACTGACTTGGCCAATGTCGCCGAAAAGTGTATTTCAGCCGTCGCTCAGGATTTCAACATCATGGATAACGTGATCACTGCATCTGCCAGCATTGGCATCGCGGTATACCCTGACGATGCCAGCACATCTGTCGAGCTGATGAAAGCTGCGGACAGCGCAATGTACCAGGCTAAAGAGCGAGGTAAAAATGCTTACTATTTTTATGAGGAAAGAATCAACGCGGTTGTTGCCCGTAAGCATACACTGGCCAATGCATTAAGGTTAGCGCTGAAAAAGAACCAGCTGCACGTTGAGTATCAGCCTGTTGTTGACTTGAACAGCGATAAAATAGTCGGAGCAGAAGCATTGATAAGATGGAGCCATCCGGAGCTTGGAAAAATCTCTCCCGCCGAGTTTATCCCTATCGCCGAAAGCACAGGGCTTATTTTCCCGTTAAGTCTGTTTGTCATCGAATCGGTATGCCAGTTTATCGCTAAATCTCGCCATCAGTTTGATGACGACTTCTCCGTCGCGGTAAATCTATCACCGGCAATACTAAGACAAAATTATCTATTGGAAAAAATTAAAGCGTATTTAAATCAATACCAAGTGCCCGCAAAATCCATTTGTTTTGAAGTAACAGAAAATACATTAATGAATGAGATGGAGCGCTGCATTCAAACACTCAATGCGCTGAAGCAGCTTGGCTCAAGGGTTTCGATTGATGATTTTGGCACGGGCTACTCGTCACTTTCGTATCTGAGCAAGCTTCCGGTTGATAATCTTAAAATTGACCGCTCGTTCATTGATGACATGTTGCACGACACCAACGATACTGCCATTACCCTCGCGATAATATCGTTAGCGCAAAGCCTTAAACTCAAAGTGATTGCCGAAGGCGTCGAAAATCAGGATCAACGATTGTTTTTGCAGCAATGCAGCTGTGAATATATTCAAGGCTTCCTGGTGAGCCCTTCAAGGCCCGATGCAGCGTTTATGGCGTTTCTCAGTCAGTATAACTATCATTGACGATAAGCGTTTACTGCAATTTTTTGAGACCTTTGTGAGCCCAGTAGTCGTCGTGCAAAAGGTATCTATTTAAGTAACTTAATGCGTGTAAGCCGGTACAGGGAAAACTACACCCGTCCAGCCAAGAGCGATTGCGGAATCACTTTTAAGAGTTGCCCCACAACATTCCACGGATATACAGGAACCGTAGACTTCTTAACTTTCTTTTCGATGAGATCAACCAGAATTCGAGAGCCTTTTTCTACATCAATCAAAAATGGGCGGCTCTTCATCTTGTTGTTGATCGGCGTATCAATATAGCCCGGGTATAAACAGGTTACATCAATCGGGGATTTATGCAGTTCTAACTGCAACGCATCCATGTACGTTGCGATAGCGGCTTTTGATGCGCAATAGACACTTGCGCCCGGCAAGCCCCTAAAACCGGCTACCGAGGCGATACCAACAATTTGCCCGCTGCCTTGCTGCTTGAAGAGTTTGACTGCGGAATCGATCGTGGCCATGGCCCCTAAAATATTCGTTTGAACAATCGCTGCATCTTCATCAAACTTGTCGCTTCCAATCGCGCCGCCGCCAGCAACGCCTGCATTGGCAACAACGATATCCAGTTTTCCGACGGTTTTGGCCAGTTCAGGGATCGACTTCTGCACCGCTGCAACGTCAGTGACATCCAACTTAATGGTATCGATGCGTAGCGCGGGAGATTTTTTTGCCAACTCTGCCGCCAATTGATCAAGAGACTCTTTTCGACGAGCCGCCAATATTAGGTTATAACCTCGTTTTGCAAACTCTCTTGCCATGCCTTCACCCAGGCCTGAGCTTGCTCCGGTGATAAATACTGTCTTTGCCATGTCTAGTGTTCTCCTTAGCACTAATTCAGGTCAATAATGACCTGATCGGGGATATCCAATGTATTACTGTTTCCCGATGTTAACGGGGCTACTTTTTTCGGCTGATTAGGTGACTCTGTAGCCTCTTGCGGCTGTTCTTTTTTTATCGGTTTTGTTGTCAATGAAGACCCTGACACAGGGGGAGTAACCGTTTTCGAAACCTTATTTGTAGCAGGGCTAGTCACTGGCGCAATAGGCTGAACTGCGCTGCGAAGGCTTGCTTTCAGTGATTCATACTCTTTTTTCAGGCGATTAATTTCACTCTGTTGTTTAACCGACTGGGTCTGCAAACGTTTTAACTCTTTATTTTTAGAAACCAACTGTTGGTTGGATTGGTCGAGCGTCTGCTCCAAAGAGAAAATATCACCTTTAATATTTTGATAACGCTTTGACAGCGCTTCAAAGGCATTCTTGCGGTTTTCAACCTCTTGTTTTAGCGCGACATTTTGCTGCTGGTTGAATTTAAGTTGTTCCATCTGTTTTTTCATCAACCGCTCTTTCTCGTCAATTAATGAAAGCGTTTTCTCCTTACCGGCGGCGGTGGTATCAAGAGCAGAACGAATAATTGTATTCTCATGTTCAAGCTGCTTATTTTGAGCCTTGACCAAATCCAGATTTGTTTTCAGCGCCTCGACCATCTGCTGGGCGGTAATCAGCTTTGATGAAGATGCATCAAGTTGCTTTTCTCGATTATCGTTAACCTCTTTGAGTTCACTGTGCTTCGACTGCAAGTCATCAAACTTTTGTTGGAGAGTCTGAATGGTTTGCTTACGCTCCCCTTCTTCATCTTGCAGGCTACTAATATTCTGAATGGCAGACTGTTTATCAAGATAAAATTTAAATGCGCCAAATGCCGCTGCTATCGTAACCAAAACCAGTAGCGCTAGCATTACGCCCATAAAACGATTCCGTTTCTGCAAAACATCAATCAGTTGTTGGACATAGAATTGACTATCTCGAGAGGCAGCGTATTGATTATCTCGAGTAAATTCGGAAGAAGACTGAGTTGACTGTTGGTTGGATTCTAAGGAGTCTGAAATATCTGGCTGCATAATATTCTTAGCTTGCGTTTAAATGTCAGTAAGTTACGAGTATTTCTTACACTGAACTATAGCAAAGATGCAGCACAATAAGCGGAATTAATAAACAATAGTGAGATCTAGGGAGGAATTAAGTGAACATGGTCTCATTGAGCCCGGTTCACTTAATCGGCGTAGGCATAGGAGTATCGGTTAACTCAACGTCATCAGCGCATCTTTGGTATATGGTTTAATCTCATCGAGTGCGTTGTTCTGCACTTTTTGCAACCATTCCGGGTCAACCAGCAGTGCACGCCCTACCGCAACTAGGTCAAACTCGCCGTTATTGATTCGCTCTATCAGCTTCTCTACGCCCGTAGGGTTGGCAGAACTACGCATGTCAAAGTTTCCATCACCCACAAAGTCACCATCCAAACCGACACTCCCCACCGTAATAGTCGGCTTACCGGTGATTTTTTTAGTCCAGCCTGCCAGGTTTAAGTCCGATCCTTCAAATTCTGGCTCCCAGAATCGGCGGGTACTGGCGTGAAATATATCCACCCCTGCTTCACTTAGTGGCGTCAAGAACCTTTCCAGCTCTTCAGGTGTCTGTGCCAGGCGAGCATCATAGTCTTGCTGTTTCCACTGTGAAAAGCGGAATACGATTGAGAAATCATCACCTACGGCTTCACGAACCGCTTTAACAATCTCAACACCAAAACGGACTCGGTTTTCCAATGATCCACCGTATTGGTCGTCTCGCTGATTCGTGCCTTCCCAAAAAAACTGGTCAATCAAATAACCGTGAGCGCCATGAATTTCGACGCCATCAAAACCGGCCTCTTTAGCATTAAGAGCAGCCTGTGCAAACGCCTCAACAACATCGTTGATGTCGTCTTGGGTCATTGCAATGCCACTCTCTTTACCAGGCTTGAAAAGTCCCGAAGGGCTGTAGCCAGGTACATCCTTATCAGGGCCAACGCCTGCTTTTCGCACCGCGCCGACGTGCCAGATTTGAGGGATAATCTGACCTCCGGCGGCGTGAACTTCATCTACCACATGCTTCCAGCCTGCTAGCGCCTCTTCGCCATGCATAGCCGGTACACGCTCATAGCCATTAGCGGCCTTATGGGGAACAGTTGTCCCCTCAGTGATAATAAGCCCCACTCCCGCTTCCGCACGACGACGATAGTAAGCCGCCACATGAGGGCCAGGCACATAACCCGGTGAAAACGTACGGGTCATCGGCGCCATGGCTACACGGTTGTTAAGATTAAGAGACTTGTTTGAAAAAGAAGAAAATAGCACGCCTAGTGGATTACTCATTCATCACCCCAACATTAAAACGTTGTATAGAGACCATTGCACGACGTTATGAGCGAATCAAAGACAAGGCAAAAAATGACGAAGAAGCGCAGTTTATGGTCTATAAATGAGCATTTTGGGTCATTTTTTAACGCTGTATTTGTAAGCGCAGTAGTCGTGCAAAAGTCTCGTATAAGATTAAAAAGCCAACTTGCTTATCTATTGATAAAGAGTTTACGGAGTGGCAACCAATAAATCGAATTGATTATATTTATATAGGACTATAAATATAATCTATAGACTTAGAAGAAAAGATATTTAGTTTAGTGCGCAAGCCCTATAATTTGAGGAGCCTCTATAATTTCAGAAGCCCCTCTATATAGGGTGTGCTTGCGCACCGTAATGTGCCTTACGATAAAACGGCTGCAAGAATATTATCGCTCAACAATCGCGGTGATACCCTGCCCGCCTGCTGCGCAGATTGAGATCAAACCTCGGCCAGAACCTTTCTCTTCGAGCAATTTAGCCAGTGTTGAAATAATTCGACCACCGGTTGCTGCAAAAGGGTGACCTGTTGCCAAACTACTGCCTTTAACATTCAACTTGGTGCGGTCAATCGCGCCTAGCGCTTTCTTAAGGCCCAGTTTTTCTGTACAGAACTGCTCATCTTCCCACGCTTTCAGTGTCGAAAGAACCTGAGCCGCAAACGCCTCGTGAATTTCGTAGAAATCGAAATCCTGAAGTGTCAGCCCTGCTTTTTCCAGCATTCTTGGCACCGCATAGGCAGGAGCCATCAGCAATCCTTCTTTTTTATCCACAAAATCGACCGCAGCCACTTCAGAGAAGGTTAGATAAGCGCGAACTGGCAACCCTCGCTCTTTTGCCCACTCCTCACTTGCCAATAGGACACAGGATGCACCGTCAGTAAGGTTGGTACTGTTCCCTGCTGTCATGGTTCCTCGGTCTTTGTCGAAGCATGGTTTTAGCGAGCCGAGTTTCTCCAGTGTGGTATCAGGGCGCAGCACATTATCTTTTTCCAGCCCTGCGAGTGGCGTCATCAAATCTTCAAAGAAGCCTTCCATATACGCTTTATTCAGGTTTTGGTGGCTATTCCATGCTAGCTCATCCTGCTCTTCGCGAGGTATATTCCACTCATGAGCAGTAATTTGGCAATGATCCCCCATTGACAGACCGGTACGAGGTTCACCATTTTCTGGTACCAATGGCGCCAAAAAGCCTGGGCGGAAACGAGAAATAATCTTCAATCGCTCGCTATTGCTCTTGGCACGGTTGAGATCCAGCAAGATTTCACGCAGACCATCACTCAGAACAATCGGCGCATCAGATGTGGTATCAGAACCACCTGCAATACCACATTCAATCTGGCCAAGCGCAATTTTGTTAGCAACGAGCACAGCTGCTTCCAAACCGGTACCACACGCCTGTTGAACATCATAAGCAGGCGTTTCAGGGGCAAGGCCTGAGCTTAGCGTACATTCTCGCGCCAGGTTAAAGTCTCTTGAGTGCTTGATAACCGCACCTGCTGCCACTTCACCTAGCGTTTCTCCTTGCAGGTTATAACGGTCAACCAAACCTCTCAGTGCAGCGGTTAATAGCTCCTGGTTACCTAGTTTGGAATAAACGGTGTTAGAGCGGGCAAAAGGAATTCGGTTTCCGCCAATAATGGCGACTTTACGTACGGTTTGCGCAGTCATTACATGTGTCCTTATTCTAATGGTATGGGCAGAGAGATATAGCATTTGTCGCTCTCTGCATCCGCAATAATGTATCGTCAGATACTGTACATCTGTTCAAATCTATGGCATTGGCGCAACTGACAATAAGCAGTTTGCACTCGGTCAATCAAACAACTGTTTTATTTTGATTAGATAGACGCCACAATGGAAGCCTAAATTCAGTTTTTTCTACCCTGAGTCCATATTTAGATCGACGTCAGGGGGCCATTCAATTAAAGGGATACAGTATGTCCGACTTGTACCATAAAGTTTCAAACTCTCCTGTAGGTCGCTCTGTCGTTAGCGCACTTAATTTACCCGCCCCTGTTGTTCTGGAAAGGCACAACCGTCCAAATGCCCCTTTTCTTGAGGGTGAAGTGCTCGTCAGCGCCGCGCCGGGTGGAAAAGCAATTGAAACAATCTGTTCCGTTTTGGGCGCCAGCACTGCCAGCCTGTTCGCGCTTGATCAAAAGACATTAGTGCCTGCCGGTGAGATGAAATCCAAGACCAAAATATCGCCACTGAAAGCAGATGCTATCGATGCCAAAAGACGCTTTAAAGCGCTGGTATTTGATGCCACCGGTATTACAACAACAGAAGATCTTAAAGCGGTTTATGAGTTCTTTCACCCAGTCATTCGTAACGTAGGCAAATGTGGCCGTGTTGTTATCATCGGCACCGAGCCTTCTGCGTGCGCGACGCCTGCGATGGCCGCTTCGCAAAAAGCATTGGAAGGCTTTATCCGCAGTGTTGCAAAAGAGACCGGTAAAAAAGGCGTTACTGCCCAGGTGATTTACGCAACACCGGGTTCAGAAAATCAAATTGAGTCACCTCTTCGCTTCTTCCTGTCACCTCGTTCTGCCTATGTATCAGGCCAGGCAATATCGGTTTCAAAGGCAGCAAAGCCCAAATCTGCGCTGGACTGGAACGCGCCGCTTAATGGCAAAGTAGCATTGGTTACTGGCGCATCACGCGGTATTGGTGAAGCCATCGCCAAAACACTCGCCCGAGACGGTGCGCACGTGGTCTGCCTGGACGTCCCTCAAGCCAAAGAAGCGCTGGAATCTGTCGCAACCAGCATTGGTGGCAATACGTTGGCGCTTGATATTACTGAGCCCAACGCGCCAGAGGTTATTTCATCATACTTTAAAGAGAAGTTTGGTGGGCTGGATATCGTCGTTCACAACGCCGGTATCACACGGGATAAGACCCTCGGCAGAATGCCTGATCACTTCTGGGATCTACTGATCGATATAAACTTATCATCAGAAGAACGTATTAACGACGCACTCTTTGCCAACGAAGTATTTAACAAAAACGCGCGTATTGTCTGCGTCTCATCAATCAGCGGTATCGCCGGTAATGTTGGGCAAAGCAACTATGCGGCTTCAAAATCCGGTGTCATTGGTTATGTTGAATCCTTAAGCAAGCAACTCAAGGGCGGTATAACGATTAATGCCGTAGCTCCAGGGTTTATTGAAACGCAAATGACCGCAGCGATTCCATTTATGATTAGAGAGGCTGGCAGACGCATGAACTCGCTTAATCAAGGCGGCCAACCAGAAGATGTCGCAGAAGCCATCGCCTTCTTCTCAAGCCCGGCTTCTCAAGGCGTGAATGGTAATGTTTTAAGAGTGTGCGGACAGAGCTTGATTGGTAAGTAACACTTGCCAAGAAGCGCCTGATAACAACACATCAAGTTCGAAACCTGCACCTTTAAGTTGGAAACTTTAACGATTAATGTGCTTACCCAAAACAAGGCCCTTTGAGGGCCTTGTTTCTTCTACAGACTTAGACGTTCAAGCCCACGAGAAAACTAGCGGGCTTTAGTTATGGGCTAGCTAGTTTGATCTTCTCCTACCCAGTACAAGGGCGGCAAGCCCAAACAGCATTAACGAGCTCGGCTCCGGTACTGATGAAGATGGTCCACCTGGATCACAAATAGGGTCGCTGGGGTTGGTCAGACAACGATCCGTCGATAAGTCTGCGGTAAAACCAATATTCTGGAAATCCACCTGGCCATTGGTTCCCGACAAAAACGCCGTCACATACTGCACGTTTAGCGGAGCAGCCAGTGCTATATCTTGCGCGTATATACTAGGTGAAGAGCCAAGATCTGGCATTAACGAAAGGGCACCTACTTGCGTGCTTGTGGAATCAAAAAACGTAAAATCAATTTTATCGACGTCGTATGACTCTCCATGGTAGTTCCAAAAATGTAACGTAGACAAATCATATTGAGTGCCGAAGTCAAAAAGCAACTCTAAGCCGCCGCCCGAATACCAGATATGCGAGGCTTGACTGTGGATCTCTGCCGCGCCTGCACTTGGGGCGTCAATAACTTTATCTATGGTGTTGCCTCCGAAAAACGTATTGTTCGAAGTTGTAGCAGTGGTGCCAGCACCTACTTGCACAGATATATTATCTTGGTTCAAATAAACAGGTATGGCGCTAGCTTGAATAGCGCCAAAACTTGCGAATAGCCCTACTAATAGTTGTAACGATTTCTTCATTATAACTCTCCATCCATTGGTTTAGATTAATGGCTAAGATAACCGCGATTCAACATACAATAACTATACCAATATTTTTTTGTCGTACTTACAAAGTGTTAGAAAAAGGAATATTTATCTGCGTAAAAAACATCGACATTTTTGCAACGCGCAATGCATTAAACGACGATTACTGAATACCGCTTAAACACCAGGCAGCATCAACTAAATATTCTCTTAAAATTGAAATTGCTTATTGGGAACTCTTTTCTTACGAGGCATAATACCCGCACAGATATTTACCGGAGAGCCCCGTGACACAATTTCGCCCCTGTATCGACTTGCACCAAGGCAAAGTTAAACAAATCGTTGGTGGCAGCTTAAGCGCCAGTGGCGCGCAAACAAACTATGTCAGTGAATACGATGCCGCGTATTACGCAAAACTATACCGCGACCATAACTTAACCGGTGGCCATGTCATTGCTTTAGGCGAAGGCAATCAGGCGCAAGTGAAATTGGCATTGAATACCTGGCCAGGCGGACTGCAAGTTGGCGGTGGTATTAATGCGGAAAATGCAGTCTCATACCTTGATGCTGGTGCGAGTCATATCATTGTGACCTCTTATTTATTTGAGAATAATCAGTTCTCATGGCAGCGCTTAGAGCGCATTAAAGCCGAAGTTGGAAAACAACACTTGGTGCTCGATTTAAGTTGCCGTAAAAAAGACGATAGCTGGTTTATCGCCACCAACCGCTGGCAAACCGTTACTAATACTGAAGTTAACGAAGAAACCTTATTAAAACTTGCCTCCCACTGCGATGAATTTTTGATTCACGCCGCTGATGTTGAAGGCTTGCAAGGTGGAATCGATAGCGAACTTGTTACGTTGTTAGGACGCACAGTGACAATCCCTACCGTTTATGCTGGCGGAGCGCGCAACATTGCAGACCTTGAAAAGGTTCAGCAGCTATCTGACGGTAACGTAGATTTAACCATCGGCAGTGCTTTAGATATTTTTGGTGGCAGCGGCATAACACTTGAAGAATGCATTAAATGGAATAACGAAAATAACGGCCGCGGATAGAACCATAAATGCAACGAACCCTGTTAAGCCGACTAAGTAGCTAATCAGACCAACACGCTACTCGCTTAACTTATTCACCGGTATGGAACCTGGATAGTGCCCTTGAAGGACCTTATCCAGATTCCAAAAGAGGCCGTCAAGCCATTAGAACCGTTGTTATAGAGCCCCCTTTTTTTGTATACGCTGTAGCTACCCCACGATATCAGACTGATAAGTCGCACCAGTCTGGCAGACAAGATACACCCTGAACATACCGCACACGTTGGACTGTGAAACGTTTTGGTATCTTATAACCCATCCCTCGCTTCCACTTAGCAAATATGGATAACTCTCACAGAGCACCAGCCCTTTTTTATAGCTATCATCGTCATTTGCGACAATTATCTGAGCCCCACCACCAATAGGCACTTCTCCAGGGTTTCGACAATTTGCCCGGTAGTCGAATGTTTCACCTGGGCCTACATCAAAATCAATATCTTCATATATGTAATATCTAACGTCCATTTAACACCTCCTTTTTCACCGTTTAATGACACATAATAGAAGATAGTCGCAATAACCACTTACGTCCAAGCCTACCGGGTCACCGCCCAGCTCAGCGGTGCTCGACTTGTGACGCTGACCTTAAGCAAACGACTAGTGAAGCACAAAGGGATGCCCTATACTTTTACTACATTCTGAGTATTTACCACTGAACCAAGCCTCTTTAGAGAGTATCAATATGACAAAGTATGCGGGCTATTGTTTATTGTGTTTGTTGCTTATTTGCTCACTCAATACGTTTAACAAAGCACTCGCGGCAAACAATGCTAGCGAGGAGCGTTATCGAGTAGAGGCTGTCGCTAAAGGGTTATCTATTCCATGGGGTATGGTGTTTATTGATCATCAACACATGCTCATTACTGAACGCAACGGCAGGCTAAAAAGGCTAAATACCGTTTCAGGAGAACTTCAAAATATCGCCGGTATTCCAGCCGTATTTGCAGAAGGCCAAGGCGGGTTGCTGGATATCGCGCTTCCCCCTGGTTACAGCAGCGGAGACTGGATCTACTTCACGTATAGTAAACCTGTCAACAAACAAGGCATGACAACCCTCGCCCGGGCCAAATATAACAAGGGTTCGTTAGTAGCGTGGAAGGACTTGCTGATAACAAAGTCCGCCACCGACACGACCCGTCACTTTGGCAGTCGTATTGCGTTCGATCACCAAGGTCATCTTTTTTTTACCGTGGGTGATCGAGGTGAACGCCCTAATGGACAAAACTTATTGACTCATTCTGGTAGTGTTCTAAGGCTGAATGAAGATGGCAGCGTGCCTAACGACAACCCCTTTGTTGGACGCAATGATGCCCTGCCCGAGATATGGAGCTATGGTCACAGAAACCCACAGGGGCTCGTTTATGACGCTGAAAAAAAACGCCTTTGGTTAATTGAGCACGGGCCGAGAGGCGGAGACGAAATTAATCTGATTCAGGCAGGAAAAAACTATGGCTGGCCGGTTATCTCTTATGGCAAGGAGTACTGGGGGCCATTCGATGTTGGCGAAGCGACCTCAAAAGAGGGGATGGAGCAACCCGTCAAATATTACATCCCCTCAATTGCGCCTGGCAGTTTACTCTTATATACCGGTACCGCCTTTCCCGGCTGGCGGGGTGACTTGTTCTCAGGCGCACTGAAGCTGCAACACTTGAATAGGGTCAAACTAAACCGTGCAGGTCAGGCGGTCGCTGAAGAACGGCTGCTGAGTGATTTAAACGAACGTATCAGAGCACTAGCCCAAAGCCCCGAAGGTTGGATTTACTTCTCAACCGATAGCGGTAAGATCATGCGTTTGGTGCCCCAATAACGGGCACCGCTCCCCTTACTTTCTTAGCCATTCAATTTTGTATAGGTCCCGCCGACGATCCAGAAAGTTCCTTACAGAGCCCTCATTTTGCAGCTTATTCAACTTCTCAAGATCTAAATCTACAATCAGCGTCATTTCTGTATTAGGCGTTGTCTCTGCCATGATGGCATCGTGCGGAAACGAAAAGTCCGAAGGAGAAAATACCGCAGATTGAGCGTACTGGATATCTGCCCCATCCACTTTGGGTAGGTTGCCTACGCTTCCGGCGATAGCAACATAGCACTCATTCTCGATGGCCCGCGCCTGAGCACAACAACGGACTCGAAGGTAACCGTTTTTGGTATCCGTCCAGAACGGCACAAAGAGTATCTGCATTCCCTGCTCAGATTGAAGACGCGCCAACTCAGGAAACTCAACATCGTAGCAGATCAAAATCCCGATTTTACCGAAGTCGGTATCGAACACCTTGAGGTCGTTGCCGCCTTGCATAATCCAGGCGCGCTTTTCATGAGGTGTCGGGTGAATCTTATATTGAGAATCTACCGTTCCGTCACGGCGGCATAAGTAGGCAATGTTTAACAGTTCGCCATCTTCGATAATAGGAATGGAGCCCGCAATGACGTTAATATTGTATGAGACTGCTAATCTTGAAATGGCCTCTACAATTTCAACACTATACTCCGCCAAAGCTTTAATAGAATCTATTGAGCTTTGGTGGTTTTCTATTCCCATTAATGGCGCGTTAAAAAACTCTGGAAATAGCGCCATATCGCACTGATAATCAGACAATGCATCGATAAAAAACTCGACCTGCTGAATAAGATCTTCAACAGAGCTAAATGGCCGCATCTGCCACTGGATGCAACCAATACGCGCAGTGGTTGGTGTGGCACCAATCAGCGCTGATTTTTCAGGGTCGTAATAGAGGTTGGTCCATTCCAATAATGTTGCATAGCCATGTGATTCTTTATCTTCAGGCAAGTAGTTCTTAAGTACTCGTTTTACGTCAAAATCGTTTGATAGCTGAAAGGTAAGAATCGGATCGTATATATCTTTTCGTTTAACCTGCTCAATATACGCTTGAGGGGTTAAGGTGTTTGCATAGTCTTTGTAATTGGGGATTCGACCACCCGCGATAATCGCTTTCAGGTTTAAGTTCTGACACAGCTCTTTACGTGCTTCATAGAGCCTTCGCCCCAGACGCATTCCGCGATAGTCAGGTGATACAAAAATATCGACACCATATAACACGTCACCTTTTGGGTCGTGAGTCGTTAGGTAAGCGTTACCGGTTATTTCATCATAGGTGTGCTGGTCACCGAACTTGTCATAATCAACAATCACGGTAAAAGCAGCCGCCACCACCACACCATGATCTTCGATACATATCTGCCCATCAGGAAATACGTTTAACTGCGAGCGAACAATCTTCTCTGGCCAGCAGCCACCCAACCCCGGATAAACTCTATCCATTAATTTTTTTAAGTCTGGAAAATCATCGATTTTCAGATGTCGAAGATTGAGCTTGTGTTCAGGATCATCAATCAATATATCGTCGGTCATTGAGCGGTTCCTTAGTAAAAGACGCGAGACGTGGCACACTGATAAGACGTTTTATATACCCTAAAAAAGCCATGCGCAATATTTATATGAGGTGAGGCTGATAAACACGATGCAGGAACGCAGCCCTGTTCACACTCGTGTCATCAGCCATTAAATTGCAAAAATAGACAGCGAGATAGAATTTTTTAATTCATTGGATGACAAAATCAATAGTCAACTGGCTGGCGCAACACGACGACTTGAAACTGTACAAATAGAGAGTGATCCAGATATTCAAAAATAACTAGCGCATCTGAAGAACAAAGCGCGGTCACAGAAGAGGTGAACCAGAATGGCACCAGAATCAGTGAAATGACAGGCAATAATGTAGGCGCGGCAAATGAGTCCTCTTCTAGTAGCGAGCAGTTAGCCAGCATCGCTCAGAAGTTACATCAAACCATTGGCTATTTTAAAATAGCCTGAGCTGGACAACTGAGCCCAAAGAACTAAGCCTGAACGCAACCTAACATATACCCCAAGCATCTCAAACGGCTTGTCACAGCCAATTTGGGATGCTTGGAGGCCATAATTTTTAATTAAAACGAATCGCCCGGCACACGCACCCAGCCTTCCATCAATACTCGGGCACTTCTGCTCATAACGGCTTTGGTCACACTCCACTCGCCGTTTTGCTCAACCGCTTCAGCGCCCACACGCAAGGTGCCGGATGGGTGGCCAAAACGCACGGCAGTGCGTCCACCACCGCCCGCAGCGAGATTAACCAAAGTGCCGGGTATAGCCGCAGCAGTGCCGATAGCCACGGCAGCGGTTCCCATCATGGCATGATGAAGCTTGCCCATCGAGAGCGCCCGTACCAGCAGGTCAACATCTTTAACACTGACTTGCTTGCCACTGGATGACACATATTCTGCCGGTGGCGAAACAAACGCCACTTTAGGCGTATGCTGACGTGTTGCAGCATCATCGATATGATCAATCAACCCCATACGAACAGCCCCATGAGCGCGAATAGTTTCAAACTTGGCCAGTGCCTGCTCGTCGCCGTTAATCGCATCCTGCAGCTCTGTGCCGGTATAACCAATATCCTCGGCATTCACGAATATCGTGGGGATTCCTGCATTAATCATCGTCGCCTTTAGAGTTCCCACTCCCGGGACTTCGAGATCATCAACAAGGTTACCTGTTGGAAACATTGCCCCCTCCCCGTCTGCCGGGTCAAGAAACTCAACCTGAACTTCTGCGGCGGGGAATGTCACACCATCAAGCTCAAAATCGCCGGTTTCCTGAACCTCTCCGTCGGTCATCGGCACATGAGCAATGATGGTTTTACCAATGTTGGCTTGCCATATTCGGACTATGGCAACGCCGTTCCGGGGGATTCGGCTTTCATCAACCAAACCACCACTTACTGCAAACGAGCCAACGGCCGCTGACAAATTTCCGCAGTTACCACTCCAGTCAACAAACGGTTTATCAATCGATACCTGGCCGAATAAATAGTCAACATCATGATCAGGTTGACTGCTTTTCGCCAGAATAACCGTTTTGCTCGTACTTGAAGTTGCGCCCCCCATCCCATCGGTCTGCTTACCATAAGGGTCTGGGCTGCCAATCACTCTCAACAACAATGCATCTCTCGACGGACCAGGAACCTGAGCCGACGCAGGCAGGTCTTGTTGCCTGAAAAATACACCTTTACTCGTGCCACCCCGGATATAGGTGGCGGGAATTTTAACCTGAGGAACATTGGACATAGTGTTACCCTATGAAGAAGAGAGGAGTGAAAAATAATGGATTCCCGCCTGCGCGGGAATGACGAGGAAAGTAAAACGGAAAATTTGTCATCCTCGCAAATGCGGGGATCCACTTGTCGGTATTGATGACAAGCAGCCCCCTCTTAGTACGTGTTAGTTTGCCTCTGACGACTCTAAAAAGTCCTGCGCAAATCGCTGTAGCACACCACCCGCCTGATAAACCGATACCTCTTCGGCAGTATCAAGACGGCATGTTACAGGCACTTCTACACGTTCACCATTTTTACGATTGATCACTAATGTCAGCGTGGCACGAGGCGTTGGCTCACCCAATACATCAAATGTTTCCGTACCATCTATGCCATAGGTGTTGCGGTTATCTCCTGCTTTAAACTCAAGCGGCATAACCCCCATACCTACAAGGTTGGTTCGGTGAATACGCTCAAAGCCTTCCGCGACAATCGCTTCGACACCGGCTAAACGAACCCCTTTAGCAGCCCAATCACGAGACGAACCCTGGCCATAATCGGCACCCGCTACAATAATGAGCGGCTGCTTACGATCCATATAGGTTTCAATCGCCTCCCACATGCGGCTTTCTTGTCCTTCCGGCTCAATACGTGCCAAGGAGCCTTGCTTAATCTCGCCATTTTCATCACGACACATTTCGTTCAACAGTTTGGGGTTAGCAAACGTTGCGCGCTGTGCCGTCAGGTGATCACCCCGGTGTGTCGCGTAAGAGTTAAAGTCTTCTTCGGGCAGCCCCATTTTATGCAAGTAAGCACCCGCAGCACTCTCAAGCATAATCGCGTTAGAGGGTGAAAGGTGATCGGTGGTGATATTGTCACCCAATACCGCCAATGGTCGCATACCTTTCATGGTGCGTTCGCCAGCCAGCGCCCCTTCCCAGTAAGGAGGTCGGCGGATATAGGTACTCTGAGGTCGCCAATCATAGAGAGGGCTTTCAGCCTTATCGACCTTATCCATATCAAACATCGGAATGTAGACTTGGTTGAACTGCTCAGGTTTTACAAACTTGGCGACAATTGCATCAATCTCATCATCACTGGGCCAGATATCTTTTAACGTAATCGGGTTGCCGTCTTTATCGGTTCCCAACGCATCTTTTTCAATATCAAAGCGGATGGTGCCCGCAATCGCATACGCAACCACAAGCGGTGGCGATGCCAAAAATGCCTGCTTCGCATAGGGGTGGATGCGGCCATCAAAGTTACGGTTGCCTGAAAGTACCGCCGTGGCATAGAGATCACGGTCAATAATTTCTTGCTGTATTTTAGGGTCTAACGCGCCACTCATGCCGTTACAGGTCGTGCAGGCATACGCCACAATACCAAAACCCAGTTTTTCCATTTCAGGCAGCAGCCCGGCCTCTTCCAGATAGAGCTTGGCCACTTTTGAACCCGGTGCAAAAGAAGATTTCACCCAAGGCTTTCGAATCAACCCAAGCTCATTGGCTTTACGCGCCACCAAGCCAGCAGCAACCACATTGCGAGGGTTACTGGTGTTGGTGCAGCTGGTAATCGCAGCGATAATCACCGCGCCATCGGGCATTTCACCTGCTTTCTCTTGCCACTCTCCAGCTATCCCTCTTGCTTCAAGGTCGGTAGTTGGTAAACGGCGATGAGGGTTCGAAGGGCCGGCCATATTGCGGCACACTGTTGAGAGGTCAAATGTAAGCACTCGCTCATATTCCGCTTCTTTAAGGTCATCCGCCCAAAGACCTGTTTCTTTAGCGTAAGTTTCTACCAGTTTAACTTGCTCCGGGTCGCGACCGGTCAGCTTCAGGTAATCAATCGTCTGTTCATCGATATAGAACATACCGGCCGATGCACCAAATTCTGGCGTCATATTGGAAATGGTCGCACGATCACCCAATGTGAGATCTGCCGCGCCTTCGCCAAAAAACTCCAGATAAGACGATACAACTTTCTCGTTACGCAAGAACTCGGTGATGGCTAAAACAATATCAGTAGCCGTGATGCCCGGTTGACGCTTACCGGTCAGTTTTACCCCGATGATATCGGGTAGGCGCATCATGGATGGACGGCCTAACATCACCGTTTCGGCCTCCAGACCACCGACCCCAATCGCAATCACCCCCAGTGCATCAACATGCGGGGTATGACTATCGGTTCCAACGCAGGTATCAGGGAATGCAACGCCATCACGCGCCTGAATCACCGGGGACATCTTCTCAAGGTTGATCTGGTGCATAATGCCGTTACCGGCAGGAATCACATCAACATTCTCAAATGCTGTTTTCGTCCACTCAATAAAATGAAAGCGATCTTCATTGCGGCGATCTTCAATGGCCCGGTTCTTTTCAAAGGCGTCAGCCTCAAAGCCTCCATGTTCGACGGCCAAAGAGTGGTCAACAATCAACTGGGTTGGCACTACCGGGTTTACTTTTGATGGATCTCCTCCCTGCTCGGCAATCGCATCACGTAAGCCTGCCAAATCAACCAGTGCAGTCTGCCCCAAAATATCGTGGCACACGACCCGTGCCGGATACCAGGGAAAGTCCAGATCACGTTTACGCTCAATTATTTGAGTTAAAGAGTCGGTTAGCGCTTCTGGCTCGCATCGACGAACCAGTTGTTCTGCCAATACACGTGATGTATAAGGCAACGTTGCATATGACCCAGGCTTGATCGCTTCAACCGCTTCGCGGGTATCAAAAAAATCTAAATCGCTACCGGGCAACGGTTTGCGGTATGTTGTATTCATAACTAAATCCAAAACTCTCGATTAGAGAGCTTTGCACGATGTTATGAGCGAATCAAAGACAAGGCAAAAAAAGACGAAAAAGCGCAGTTTATATGTAATAAATGAGCATTTTGAGCCATTTTTTAACGATGTATTTGTAAGCGCAGTAGTCGTGCAAAACTCTCGATTAATGCTTATCGTTCGCTAATAGGCTTCACTTTTCTAGGCTCTGACCCGATATAGTCGGCACTTGGGCGAATAATCCGGTTATTCGAGCGCTGTTCCATAACATGGGCAGACCACCCCGTTACACGCGAGCATACGAAGATAGGCGTAAACAACTTAGTGGGGATTCCCATAAAGTGATAAGCCGATGCATGGAAAAAGTCAGCGTTACAAAATAGCTTCTTGGTCTCCCACATAAACTCTTCGCAGGCAACCGAAATATCGTAAAGCGAGCTATCACCAAACTCTTGCGCCAGTTTTTCTGACCAGGCTTTGATAATCACGTTACGTGGGTCTGACTCGCTATAAATAGCGTGGCCGAATCCCATGATTTTTTCCTTGCGCGCTAACATGCCAGCCATTTGCTCTTTGGCGTCAGCGGGCGACTTGAACTTCTGAATCATATCCATTGCTGCTTCGTTCGCACCGCCATGTAAAGGGCCACGAAGCGTACCTATAGCGCCAGTCACGCATGAGAACATGTCTGACAGTGTTGAGGCGCAGACACGAGCGGTAAAAGTAGAAGCATTAAACTCGTGTTCTGCATAAAGAATCAGCGATACGTCCATGACACGGCGATGCTGCTCAGATGGCGCCTTACCATGAAGCAACCTTAAGAAGTGACCGCCCAATGAATCTTCGTCGCTGTTACAGTCAATCTCAACACCGTCGTGGCTGTATCGATACCAGTAACACATGATCGCCGGGAACGCCGCTAAAAGACGGTTAGCCGCTCTGTTTTGCTCCGAAAAATCAACTTCGGGTTCAAGGTTACCTAGAAACGAACAACCTGTACGCATGACATCCATTGGGTGAGTTTCAGCCGGGATGTGCTGTAGAACCTCTTTCAATGATTGCGGTAAATCGCGCATTGTCTTCAGTTCAGTTTTGTAAGCGGCCAACTGATCAACGGTCGGCAGCTCACCATTGAATAGCAGGTATGCCACCTCTTCGAAGGTCGCGTGTTCTGTTAAGTCAGCGATGTCGTAACCACAGTACGTTAAACCAGAACCTGATTTACCCACTGTGCACAGTTTGGTTTCGCCTGCACTCTGGCCTCTTAGACCAGCGCCTGTCAGTTTTTTACCTGTCATGATCGTCCCCTTATTTTAATTTTATATCTGCAATTCGTTAAACCTCAGGCTTAACTCGCTGCCTGAGTTGCCTACTTGTTCTTGCCTTCACTAAACAACTTATCGAGCTTCTGTTCATAATCGTGATAACCCAAATAATCATATAAGTCCATTCGGGTTTGCATGGTATCGACAACGGCCTTCTGATCACCCTTTTCAAGAATAGATTGATACACCCTCTCCGCCGCTTTATTCATCGCTCGAAAAGCACTGAGAGGATAAAGCACCATGCTGGCGCCCCACTCGCCTAACTGCTCTTTATTCCATAATTCGGTTTGGCCAAATTCAGTAATATTAGCCAATATTGGCACATCCAACGCGTCAGAAAACGCTCGATAGTGCTCTTCAGTTTTTACTGCTTCCGCAAAAATACCGTCAGCGCCAGCAGCGACATAAGCCTTAGCACGCGCTATGGCGGCATCCAAACCTTCCTGTGCAAACGCGTCAGTTCGCGCCATGATAAAAAAGTCAGGGTCGGTTCGTGCGTCAACGGCTGCTTTGATGCGGTCGACCATCTCTTCCACCGAAACAATTTCTTTATTTGGACGATGACCACAACGCTTTTGCGCGACCTGATCTTCAATATGCACAGCAGCGGCACCCGCCTTTTCCATATCACGGATCGTTTTTGCGATATTAAACGCGCCTCCCCACCCGGTATCGATATCTACCAACAATGGCAGATCACAAGCGGCGGTGATGCGCTGAACATCAACAATCACATCGTTTAACGAGGTCATCCCCAAGTCAGGAAGGCCATAGGACGCATTTGCCACACCGCCCCCAGACAAGTAGATCGCTTTGTGGCCGATCTGCTTGGCCATCATCGCCGAGTACGCGTTAATCGTCCCCACAATTTGAAGCGGTTTATTATCAGCTAATGCCTGACGAAATTTTTTGCCTGCGCTCATGATCATTCTCTCCTATGGCCTTTGACCTACAAATGCTTAACAAGTTTTTGTTCAATGCTATTTCGCGAGTACTGAATATGCCGACGCATCAGTATTTCTGCCAGCTCTTCGTCCCGGTTCGATATCGCTTGCACGATATGTTTGTGCTCATCAAACGCATCAGAGACTCTGGGGCCCGCCATGCCGAGTTGAACGCGATACATGCGAACCAGGTGATAAAGTCCGTCGAATAACATTGAGATAAGGTGGTTGTTCTTGCTGCCTAAAATAATGCGGTAGTGAAAATCAACATCGCCCGCTTCCTGATAATAGGATTCGCCGTTTTTGACGTCTTGAAAATGGGAGTTCAATAGAGTGTTCAGATCCGCTATTTCGTGATCAGTCATATTCTTTGCCGCAAGACGCGCGGCCATCCCCTCTAGAGACTCCCTGATCTGATAGAGATCGACAATACCTTCTGCGGTCAACGACACTACGCGCGCCCCGACATTGGCTTTACGCTCAACAATATGACATGAGACCAAACGATTAATTGCTTCGCGGATAACAGAGCGGCTGACAGCATACTTTGTCGACAATTCGGTTTCGCTGAGCTTTGAACCCGCCTGAATATCGCCTTCGACAATATCTTTTCGCAGCTGAAAAAAGGTTTTATCTGCTGATGTAACAGGTTGTTCCGTGAAAAAACTCATAGACAGCTACACCATTAAGTTGCTTAAAGTGTCGACAATATAGTGAAGATTATGCATTTCGTCAAACTAAAAACCTATATATTGTCGACAAAACACCCTTTATTAGACTAATTACCTATGATCAGGTACGAACCTAACCCCTGATTCTGCTTCGCTGCATCAGGCTACAAGGGCGGTCATTCGTTGAGGGTCTTCGTGGCCGTGGTTATAGGCTCTTATGTGAATGGCACTTACTTGAGAAATTAAATGAATGACGTTATACGATGGCTGTCCTGCTAATATCTTCTGGTTTTCTGCCGAACTTAAAATCGGGCGCGGGGCTCCCTCGTACAAGACTTGGCAAAACCTGTGGCCACTAAGAAGTAAGAGGGCGCCCCGGAGGTAGTAAGATGGCAGTCCTATTAGTATCTTCTGGTTTTCTGCCGAACATAGAATCGGGCGCGGGGCTCCCTCGTACAAGACTTGGCAAAATGTGTGGCCACCCTAAAAAGCTTAAGTAAATGACATTCCGCTGTTATGCTTTGCGGACTTCACGCCGACTATAGTTTACTCTTTCTGTACTCTATAGGTGTCATGCCAGACCAGCGTTTAAAAGCGCGATAAAACGTACTGGGCTCCGAGAACCCGGTGAGATAGACAATTTCATCTATAGTCTCACTGGTTTTGGCTAATAAATGTCTCGCCAGTTTATAGCGGTAGTCAGCCAATATCTGGTTGAAGTTGGTATCAATATCAGAGAGTTTAGTGCGCAAGCTGCGAGGTTTTATTTCCATCCGCTCCGCTACTGACTCCAGCGTCACTTCCCCTGAATCAAGCAGTTCGGCAATAATTTTATTAACCTGGACAACCACATCTTCTTTTTCAATTCGGGCAACCTGCTCACTGGCAAACTGTTCGTGCAGTTCAAGCAGTTCGGGCTCCGCGTGGGGTGACCGCCTATCAAGCATGCTGGTATTAAAGTAGAGCCGGTTCTCAGTGCAGCCAAATTTAACATCGCAGCCAAATACACGCCTAACCTCATCAACATTGAGCGGTTCTTCATGCTCGAATTCAATGCACTCGGGTTCAAACGCATCGTCGGTAATTGATTTAAAAAATGCGATCATCCCTTGGGCAAAGCACTCATTAAAGTGACGTATCTTTCTGGTGCCACCGGTGGCGGTTACGACTTGTATAAAGCAGGTATCGCCTTCAACGATCAAATTTGAATCGGCAGCATCACTAATTAATCGCTGATAGTTAAGGGCACGCCGTAGTCCATCGCCAAAGGTCGGGCTACTCAAAAAAAGATACTCAATGACCTGGCCTTTGAATACCGGTAGATGTTGTCCGAGGTGTAACCCGATGTCCGGATCCCCTGTCTGCTCTTCCAGAAGCCCCCAGAACAGGGGCTGGGCCTCATGAGGGGTTCGCAAATGGGCCGTTTGAAGATACGACTCATCAATTCCCAGCTTACTAAACAGTAACGGTAAATCGATTCCCGCTTTTACCATTGCCTGAACAGCCAGCCTGATTAATACCCCTGCATCTCTCATCTCACTCATACACGCTCAACTCACTTGAATACTGGTCAATCCCTTAAAACAAATCGATAAAGCAATAAACCTGTTTTTCGTTTTCTTACTTCAAGACCGATAGACTATGGCTCAAAATACCACCGAACCAAGAGTCGATAGCATACCTGCCCACACCCAAATTCTCCACTTTCTTGTAGTTTTCACCTGAGCAGTCAACAGCAAAATTGGCCGCTGCGCCAAAACCGGTTTGTGTGCACTGCCAATTATCACCCTAAATGATTGCACTACACTTAATGAGTGTTTGTACACATCACTCAATAAGGTTTATACACTCAGCGGCAAAATACCAGGTCAGATTATGAGCCATACCAGCACTATTCACCTATCGGAAAGCCCTAATATTTTTGGCCTATTATCTCGTGCAGCGTGGCCCAAAAAAGCATCGGGCGAAATCAAAATTCCAGAGTTGTCAGTGGACTTGAAGGGCATTAAGCCTGAAACTGCCTTATTGAGACGATATAGCCGGGTATGCGGATTTGAGTCTAAGGCTCATCTTCCAGCGGCCTTCCCTCACATTATGGCGTTCCCGCTGCACATGAAGTTGCTAACAGATAAACGCTTCCCGCTGCCATTACTTGGGCTTGTTCACTATAAAAACAGCATCACACAACACCGACCACTCAATATAAATGAGCTATTTGATATTGAGTGTACGCTTTCAAATAGCCATCACACAGAGCTGGGTATTAAGTTTGATATTGTCAGCAAGGTATCAGCCGCCGGGAAAGTCGCCTGGGAGGAAACATCAACATTCCTTAGCCGGGTTGAGAAAAAACCGGCCAAACAGAAAAAGAACCGCACGGCACTCCCCAGTTATCAGAATAACGAAACCTGGAAGTTATCAGCCAAGCTTGGGCGTCAGTATGCAAAAGTATCAAACGATTTTAACCTGATTCACCTCTACTCATGGTCGGCTAAACTGTTTGGTTTTAATCACGCCATCATACATGGCATGTGGTCAAAAAACCGCTGTATTGCAGCCCTTTCGGACACCTTGGGAGAACGCCCTTTCAAGGTGGATGTAGACTTTAAACTCCCGGTATATCTGCCGGGAACGGTAAAATTTAACTGGCAGCAAAACAATGACGTGATCGACTTCCAGTTGTTGGACAAAGGGCTAACGAAGCCTCACTTAAAAGGCAAAGTTACACTGCTTTAGCACAACCCGAATGCCCACTAAATATGGTCACTACCAATATCTGTTTCAGGCCTTTCAAGCCCTTACTGCAGACCTTCAGGGTCTGCTTTTTTATTTCCGCCGCCTGAACGCGAAAGCGAAAAACCCACCACACCCAATAGACCCAAACCAAACAGCGCTATAGAGCTGGGTTCGGGCACTATGCGGGTAATCACGCGTGCTTCGTCTATCCAGTACTTGCCAACCCTCAAGCGATTCAGTACCAGTGTTGTTGAGTCTTTCAACGTAAACATGTCATGGGACTCAAGTCTTCTGGATTTATCAGTTTGATAACGCGTTGTGGGGTCACCAAACAGTCCATCTGACAGGTTTAGATAACGGTCCCCAAGAATAATAGCAACAATATCTTCGCTGAATGAGATGCTTAACCCTTTGATTTTGCCCTTGGCGATGCCTACCGGGTCAAAGTGCAATAGATGAGAGTTGTAGCGCCCTTCTGACAAAGTTAGCCCGCTTTGCGAGTGGGTGGCTTTTATACGAGGCACACCATAAAACAAGTTGTCCCCCAACAGGTAGTCAACCAACACTTCACCATCGTTAACATAAACGCCTTGCGCTTCGTCGTAGGTTTGCAGAGTTTCCGACTCTGACATCCCCCAGCGTAAATCCAGCCCACTAATAGACCCAGTCGGTGAAATAAGTGCTGCATTCGCAACGCTTACAGACATCAACCCGAATAAAGCAGCTATCGAAATATTCTTAAACATACATCCCCCGCATACTACTCAAATAAAGGAAAATAGAATAAATATCGATCAACAAAAGCGGTTCCTGCTTCCGTGTACGAATAACGCCATCAACCATGCCAGCACAGGGCTATGAGCCCGCTTGTGCTTATCGAAGACGCATATATTTGATTCCGCTTGCCGCTCCCTCTTTGTGGGGAATTAAGCAGTGCGTTTAACCGAGGATCATTGAATAATGATAATTTCAGTATAGTCGCCCCAGAGCTGTCCGCTAGTGCTACTCCTGAAATGAGGCGCGATTATTAGAATAGATTGTTATTAAGATGTGACATTTTTATGAATGGGATTTTGAATTGAGCCCTTTGCACAACATTGCAGACGCTGCCAGACTTTTCTCTGCCAAGCTTATTAAGGATGTATGTCGATTGGCGTGCCGTTATCTATCGCCGCCCATATCTCATCCATCTCTTCGTTCTTTACCGCAATACAGCCGTCAGTCCAGTCCATTTTATCCAAAACCCATGCGCTAACCGGGTCACGGCTCTTATTCGGCCTGCCATGAATCATGATCATGCCGCCCGGATCACGCCCTTGCGCTAACGCAAACTGCTGATCTTGTTCATTAGGATATGAGATATGAATTGATCGATAGAATTTACTATTCTGATTACGCCAATCGAGAATATAGCTGCCCTCGGGCGTCTTTTCATCACCCTCAAACTGCTTATGCCCGAGTGGATTCTCACCCAACGCAATATCATAGTGCCGAAAGGCTTCGCCATCTTTAAGCAGCATCAGCTTGCGCTCAGACTTTTTAACCAACACACGATCAGCCTTGGGCAGATCGAGGCTTTTTACACTAAACGACATACAACAGAGCAGTAAAATGGAGGCAAATTTAATCATTAATTCTTACACTATTATTCAAAGCAGCTTAATCGTTCAAAGCGACTTAATCATTCAAAACGACTTAGTTATTCAAAATGGCTAATAAAAACTATTATTATTTTGGATACTTTCATTCAACGTTAACAGCACTAAGCCTGTACAACTCAAAAAATTCACTTCATATAGCGCTCTGTTTAGTTTATAACATATTTTTCAAAACGCTTTTATAATCCAATCGTTCTGCTCACTGCACGTTACAATGGCAGAACATGATCACCTGCTAAACACGGCCACCCAAAGAAATAACCCCCAAATGAATAAACATAACGCAGTAACGATTTTGCGAGAGCTAGTTAGTGAAATCATTGAGGTTTCAACGACGCTTTTCAAGATCATGATTCCCACCCTCATAGCCATCAAATTGCTGGAAGAGCTTGGGGGCATCACGCTATTGGGCCAGCTGCTAGCCCCTGTAATGAGCTGTGTTGGCCTGCCCGAATCAGCGGGCATCGTTTGGGCGACCACACTACTAACAAACATCTATACCGGAATGCTGGTATTTATCACTCAAGGTATGGAGCAGCAGTTAACAGTGGCTCAGGTGACCGTGCTCAGCGGGATGATGCTGATGGCACATGGCCTCCCTGTTGAAGCTCGAATTGCACAAAAAGCAGGCATTCGACTGTCCATCACGTTAATACTTAGAATCGGCGGGGCACTGCTCTACGGCTACTTACTTCATGTACTTTATACAGCAGGTGACTGGTTGCAGCAGCCCAACAACCTTATCTGGCAGCCGGATAGTTTAGGTGCCGCGAGCCCTGAGCCAACGTCCGTAATGCAATGGGCACTGGAACAAGTTCAAGGGCTTATCGCAGTATTCGCGATCATTTGCGTGCTATTAACGACACTAAAGATACTACGAATCATCGGTTTCGAACGGTTAATTAACTGGCTATTATCGCCGCTGTTATCACTACTCAAAATTGGCAAAGAAGCCACAACCATTACGATGGTAGGCATTACACTTGGCCTATCGTTTGGCGGAGGGCTACTGATAAAAGAAGCTAAAGCCGGCCACATCGCTAAACAGGATGTGTTTTCCTCTATGGCGTTGCTGGCACTTTGTCACAGCATTATTGAAGACACATTACTGGTGATGCTACTGGGCGCCCATATATCCGGTGCTTTGTGGCTACGTATCGCTTTTTCGCTGATTGTTATATCGATTCTCTCCAGATGGCTACTGAGTCGATCAAATGAATTTAAGGAGCGCTACCTGTATACCGCTCAGGTAACCAAACATGAACAGTGAGCTTCAATCACGCCAAGGCGTTTTCTATGCTCTCGGGGCATTTGGTCTTTGGGGGCTCGCCCCTATCTACTTCAAAGCGGTTTCGACAGTCACGCCAACTGAAGTGCTGGCTCACAGGGTCATTTGGTCGGTTATTTTTCTTCTATTGCTGGTGACGTATAACAAACAGTGGGACTCTTTGAAAGCGGTTGTTAGAAACCGGCAAACCATTTTGCGCCTGTTTTTCTCGGCTTCATTAATTTCAATAAACTGGTTGGTGTTTATCTGGGCTGTCAGTGTAGGTCGAATCGTCGAAACCAGTCTCGGTTATTACATTAACCCGTTAATCAGTGTGCTATTAGCCATGATATTTCTGGGAGAGCGGCTGCGCCCTATTCAGTGGATTGCCATTAGTGTGGCCTGCTTGGGTGTCATTAACCAGATCGCCTTGGTCGGTTCTCTGCCCATTGTGGCACTAACACTCGCGTTTAGTTTTGGCTTTTACGGCCTGCTTCGAAAGAAAGTCAGTGTCAACCCGGTAATTGGGCTCACCATCGAGACACTGCTATTATTGCCTTTTGCAATGGCCTATCTGCTATGGCTTTCAGCAAAGGATCAGCTGGCCTTTCTGCACCTAAGTGGCACCATCGACCTGCTGTTAATCGCCGCCGGGTTAGTCACCTCTTTACCACTCATCTTTTTTGCAGCAGCCACAAACCGCCTGAGCCTGACCACCTTAGGGCTAGTGCAATATGTCGCCCCCAGCCTCACGTTCTTGCTAGCAGTATTAATTTACAACGAACCTTTTGGCCCGCCTCAGCTCATCACCTTTGGGTGCATTTGGGGCGCGCTTGTCATTTTTACAACAGAAGGTATGGCCTACCAAAAGCGGAAGCGTATTATCTAGTCACCTTCGTAGGGTTGATGTAAAAACTGCACACCACTTTTAGGTCCAGGTTTTATATCGTCAAGGGCTTTCGTATTTAGTTTTGTTCCATCAGTTACCCAAAGCTCCCATCCAGTCTCTTCTGTTGGAAGCACAAAGAATTTTAAATTCAGTATACTGGCATCTTGGTCTTGCTGAAGCCAAAACATTGAATCTAATGGGTAAGGAACAAACAGCGTATAATTAGCAGGTTTACCCTCAGCGATTACACTAAGCTGCCCAGAGTCATAGCTATAAAAGTAAATGGTATGCTGTAATTTGGCAGAGAAAGGGGCATTACCAGTTTCAACCTTAGCGCCAATACTAATTAAAAAGCCATCATCATAATAACTCATTTCATAGATACTTCCCTCAATAAGACTGGAAGGTACTATGTTGGTATATTCAAGTGTATCAGCATTAAATATACCAATATCGGAAACTCCATTGCCCTTACGAACAGCAATAGCTCCCTTCGGAGAAACCTTTTTTATCTGGTAACTGAAACCATCCGCACTATTGCACTCATCTCGAACCAGCTGCCATTCTTCTTGCTCAGTCAATCTACCTATTTTTAAACAGTCCGTTCCATCAAACTCTTCGGTAAAAGAAACTAATACAGAGTCGCCCGTTCCAGTCGCAAAAGCTATATCTTTTACATCACCCATTGCAATCGGCCACTGTACGTTATTATTAGGGATAGACTGATCTTTGCTCACAACGGTAAGATTTGAATACCCTCCATCACTGGCATAATAAGCTAAGTACTTGGTCGCCAACTTCACTATGTTATTAGAGTCTGTAATCTCAGGGAATTTATAGCGCTCGTTGATTGTTAAAAAATCATTTTGAAAGGAATGGCTAGTCAATGACTCATTAATATTGGCAGAGAAATATGAAGTATCAAAACCCTCTGAAAATGCAATTTTGCGTATAGATTCAGTGCCAACATCGAATACGTAAATATGCTCATCTTCATTATCATCTTCTGCCTTCAAGAACAGTAGCTCTTTTGAGAGCCCATCTATTTGCCCCAACCACGAAATAAAATTGATGTTTGGAAAGGTTAGCTTTTGCCCTCCCTCTTGAGAACCGTCTGTTTTGAGTAATCCGCTGGGATACAAAGGGAAATATGCGAAACCATTTATTTGATGGTAATTTTTGCGAGAAATATTAATGTCACCAGAATAGCCATTTATTTGTTTCAGCTCGGTTCCATCAGAAACCCATAATGACGTACGGTATCCAGTCTCACTTACTTTCTGAATAACTCTAAAGAATAGGTGGTTTTCACATGAAAGCTCTATTGTCGATGCAGCATCAACGATGATTGAAGAATACTTCCCTGAGAATAAGCAATTCTGTAAGTCTGGTGCATGTGTGACTTGAAACTCATCCCCTTGCATAACCCCAGTCGGCACCATGACAGTACCGTTTTCATTAAACGTCCAAGATTCCTGTCTGGTGATGTTTTTAACAGAGACTTCACCTTCTAACCCTTTAAGTTTAATGCTCACATTAACAAGACTTTTGGATGCGGCTGATGACCCGCCATTAGATCCTCCAGAACCGCAGGAAATCAAAGATAAGCATATTAGGAGATAAAGAAGTGTACGAAGCATCAAATTAAAATCCGTTTTAGATAGGGGTGGTAAACGCGCATTATAATTAATTCCGCATAAACATTCACTCTGCGAGGCTGTAGTCACCAATCAACACGCAAGCGTCGCAACCCAGCTATTAACAGGAACTTTATTCCTGATAATAGCTACTCAGTTTCAATGAACGATAGGAAGCGAGAAATAAAACGTAGTGCCGCGGTCTGGGTTTCGCCTAAACCCGATCTTGCCCCCTTGAGCCTGAATAAGAGACTGACACAAGCTGAGCCCAATGCCCATCCCCTCTCCTTTGGTGGTATAGAAAGGGTGGAATAGCTTTTGCTCTGCATCATCGGCCAGGCCACAGCCATGATCTTTCACTTCAACCCAAACGTTTCGAGTGTCTGCATAAGCGCTGACCTCTACCACCGCAGGTTCATCAAAGGCGTTGTTCGCCTGCTGCCATATAAAGCTTGCTTCTAGCGCATTTCGAATGAGATTGAGCGTCACTTGCTGAACCTGGATTTCATCGGCTTCAACATTTGGCAAGGCATCAGGCAATTCCAAAGTAACACGCCCTTGGTTATTTCTGACATCTACCTCTGCAAATTGCACTACATCGGTCAGCAAGGACGTTACATTCAACTCCTGCTTGCCTGATTTTGGTTTCTTTACAAAGCCGCGGATGCGCTGAATCACTTCACTGGCACGGTGCGACTGGGCCTCAAGTTTATTCAGCGTCGTGGCGAGCATCGCTTTATTGGTGACCTGATTATCTTCCGGGTTATCACCCAATAACCGATGCGCTACTCGGGAGTAGTTGGTAATGGCTGTTAAGGGTTGATTGACTTCATGGGCGAACCCTGCGGCCATTTCGCCCATGGTGCTCAAACGAGAGAAGTGGGCAAGCTGCTCGCGCTGTGCCTCAAGTTTTTTCTTCATCTCGACATTATCGGCACTGAGTTCGCGGTTTTTCTCTTTAAGCGCCTGCTCAAGTCGGCGTAGCCTTATTTGTGTTGCGACCCGTGATATGACCTCTCTGGGCTGAAAGGGCTTGGCAATATAGTCAACGCCGCCCTTTTCAAACCCTTTCACCTTAGACTCCACATCATCCAGCGCCGAGAGAAAAACCACTGGAATATCCTTCAAGGATGGGTTTGATTTAAGGGTTTCACAGACTTCGTAGCCATCCATACCCGGCATCATAATATCCAATAGAATAAGATCCGGCTTCGATTTTTCGGCAATCGACAGCGCTTTATCACCACTATTTGCCAGTAATAGGCGATAGTGCTGATCATCCAGCGTGTCGTACAGAATCTTCAAATTCTGCGGATTGTCGTCTACCAGTAAAACCTGTTCGCGCACTTCAGAAAAAACCATTTATACAGCCTTAATAAATATCCTGCAAAAGGGGCAAACCTCTAACCTCTAACCTCTAACCTCTAACCTCTAACCTCTAACCTCTAACCTCTATTCTTTGACCATTAAAACCATTCTTACCAAGTGGGCCAGTGAGTGCGTCCCCATTTTGTGCATCACTCGTGAGCGGTGAATTTCTACTGTTCGCTGGCTGATATCAAGATCAATCGCAATCACCTTGTTGGCGTGCCCTTCAATCATCATATCCATAATTTCTTTTTCACGAGGTGTCAGCTCTTCTAACCGGCGGATAATCTCTTTCTTTTCTTTTAGCGAGTCGCGCTGCTCTGCATCGAGTTCTAGTGCTGCTTTTATTTTTTCCAGCAGTTCCTGCTCACGATACGGCTTTTGTATAAAGTCAATCGCCCCTAACTGCATGGCCTCAACAGCCATCGGCACATCTCCGTGGCCTGTCACGAATATAATCGGCAGGATAGAGTTACGGCTATTAAGTTCTTTCTGCAACTCCATTCCATCCATGCCAGGCATTCGAATATCCAGCACGATACAACCTGCCATTGACTCGCTGTAACTGTCCAAAAAAGCATTGGCCGTTGGAAACGTCTCTACCTTGTGCTCCATTGAAACCAGCATCATCTCTAATGAGTCTCTCACCGCCTCATCATCTTCTACAATATATACTACCTGCTGACTATCCGTCATTACCTATGACTCCATCGTGATTGGGTAAACCTGATTAATATTGTTTTTGTGCCTTAAACTACCTGTAAACGATCTTGGCTGACGCCCTTCAACTGCCGGTAAACACGCTTAACCGCTCAAATAACCTCAACTACTGAAAAACGACCTCATCAGGCATTGCTTTCATCACCAGCTGAGGGTCTATTCTGAGCTTATACCAGTTAATGCGCCAGTCCAGGTGAGCACCTGTAGCTCGGCCGCTTTTACCAACTTCTGCTATAACCTCTCCCTGTTTAATCTCCTGCCCCTCTTTTACCAAAATTTTACTTAAGTGGATGAAGGTGGAGGACACACCAAAACCATGATCGACAATTAACGTGCCACCTGAATAAAACATATCATCATGGGCGAGTGTCACGACGCCAGAGGCGGGTGCGATAACAGGCGTGCCTACCGGGGCCGCATAATCAACCCCAAAATGAGGGCGTTTGGGTACCCCGTTATAGACACGCTGACTGCCATATACGCCGGTTACTGGCCCTTTTACCGGTTGTATAAAACCCGTCAGGAAGTCTTGTCGCGTCGAGTCAGTTTCTCTGGCTTTTCTAACCAAGGCCGCTTCAGCACGTGAGCGTTGCTGATTTTTCTTACTGGGGTTCATGATCTTTTTTGAGATGCCGTTAATGCGCTGAACTTTATAGTCCCGCTTTTCTAACGTAACAGGCTCAATGTGTTTTTCACCGTTTTTTGAAACAACCGTAAGCTTGTGATTTAGCTCAGCGTCACGCCCAAAACCAAACACAATCACGCCATTGTCAGCTACTTTAAGCGGCTTATCGTTCAGGAATACGTCAGCATCAGGGTCAACCTGACCAACCAGCAAACTCCCCTGGGCTTTTATTCCTTTTAGCACAATCGGCTTATTGCTGGCAGACTCGCTGCTGCTATTGGTAACAACATCAGCAACAGCGGATGTCACCGAAAAATAAAATACAAGTGAAAAAAACGTGACTAATAGACGCATATCCGACTGATACTCCTGAAATAATATAGCCTTAGCATAAACGCTCAGCGCCAAGTGTAAAAGCCCGTAATACCCGCAATTCTTGAATTATTTACAAAACGACCCAAAACTATAAATGAGGAGCTACTGACAGGGAGTGCTTTGTGCAATAACAGGATGCAGGGTTATGAACTCAAAGATGCAACCTCCAGCCAACTTTCCAACTCAGTACTGGCACACGCTGGATGATGGACGAACCCAGTGCGACGTATGCCCCAGGGCATGCAAACTGCACGAGGGCCAGCAGGGCCTGTGTTTTGTGCGCAGTTGCGTCAATCACGAAATCGTACTCAATACCTATGGCCGGTCTTCCGGCTTCTGTATCGACCCCATTGAAAAGAAACCCTTAAACCACTACCTGCCTGGCACCCCTGTACTCTCATTCGGCACCGCTGGCTGCAATTTGGCCTGCAAATTCTGTCAGAACTGGGATATGAGCAAATCACGCGAAATGGACACCCTTGCCGATAGCGCCATGCCTGTCGCACTCGCCGCCAAAGCAGCAGCAACCGGCTGCCGTAGCGTCGCTTATACCTATAACGACCCGGTTATCTTCATGGAATATGCCATTGATGTTGCCAAAGAGTGTCGAAAACACGACATCAAAAACATCGCTGTGACGGCCGGATATATCTGCCCGGAACCCCGTAAAGCATTCTTTAACTATATGGATGCCGCCAACATCGACCTGAAAGGGTTTACTGAAGGCTTTTACTACAAGCTTTGTGGCGGCCACCTAAAAGATGTGCTGGACACCCTGCTCTATCTGAAACACGAAACCGACGTTTGGTTTGAAATCACGACTTTGCTCATCCCTGATCAAAACGATGCTTCAGAAGAGATCGAGAAAATGTCGAAGTGGATTGTCGATAATCTGGGGCATGATATTCCATTGCATTTTTCTGCATTTCACCCTGACTGGAAAATGAGAGACATACCGCCTACCCCGCCCCATACCTTGACCCGCGCAAGAGATATCGCCATGAGCAATGGAATGCGGTATGTTTACACAGGCAATGTGCACGATACAGCAGGCAGCAGCACTTACTGCAATTCATGTGGCCAACGGCTGATTGAACGCGACTGGTATCAGTTGGGCGAGTGGAACCTCGACGCACACCAGAGCTGCAACCAATGCGGCACCCGGCTACCCGGTTTATTTGAAGCTAAACCCGGCACATGGGGAGCCAATAGAATGGGGGTGGCGATTGATTCATAGGTTTGATTAGTTAATAGAGCCCGCCGACCTCAATGCCCATTATTTTAGTTTGTTTAGGATAAAGCATGACCGCTTCGTTATTTGATGATGCATTACTTGAAGCACCCGCAGATAAACGCGACCTGCCTATCGAAGAAGGACAGCTCGCACTCTGGTACCCGTTATTTACGTCGAGTGAAGCAGATACGCTTTTTACACGCCTATCTGAAACATTAGCGTGGACACAAGATGAAATGAAAATAGCCGGTAAAGTGATACCCATTCCAAGATTACAAGCCTGGTATGGTGACGATAATAGCCACTATGGCTATTCGGGTATATCACTCCCCCCTATCAACTGGACAGAAGAGCTTCGGTATATCAAACAGAAAATTGAAGCCATCACCCAACAGCCATACAACAGTGTGCTGGCAAACTACTACCGTGACGGAAACGATAGTGTTTCCTGGCACCAGGACAACGAACCCGAGTTAGGTCACAACCCTGTTATCGCATCACTTTCGCTCGGTGCAACACGACAGTTTCAACTTCGGCACATAGCCCGAAAGCACTCAACAATAAAGCTCAACCTGCCCCACAATGCCCTGTTACTCATGTCTGGCGAGACACAGAAAAACTGGCAGCACCAGATTCCAAAAACAAAAAAGGCGGTTGGCCCACGCATTAACCTGACCTTCCGCCTTATCTATTCCTAATCTGTACTATCTATTCCTAATCTATCTTACGACTTTTCTGACCCCTGCTCACCCTCATCCTCTTCTTCCTCTTCTCTCAGTTCATCAAGCAACGTCTGGATTTTTCCGTAAATAGAGTCGCCGGGGAAGTTGCCATCCGCATCCTCTTCTCCACTGGGTAGCCCGGTCAGTAGCAGCAATGCTTCTGCAATGGTTGCCACCGCATAAATACGGAAGTCACCTTTTCTAATCGACTTAAGCACCTCTTTGCCCAGCATCAGATTGTGAACATTGGTAGTTGGAATGATGACCCCTTGGGTGCCGGTAAAGCCATGTATTTGGCACGCTTTATGGAAGCCTTCTATCTTCTCATTTAGCCCACCCACCGGCTGAACAAAACCAAACTGGTTAACCGAACCGGTCATTGCCAAATCCTGACGAATCGGCACCTCAGATAGTGAAGAGATAAGCGCACAGAGTTCAGCCAGTGAGGCACTATCGCCATCGACTTCACCGTATGACTGCTCAAAGGTAATACTGGCCGACAAGTGCATTGGCTCGCGCTTGGCAAACACCGATGCCAGATAAGACGAGAGTATCAACACCCCTTTAGAGTGAATGGTGCCGCCCAGCTTGGCGTCTCGCTCAATATCAATCACATCGCCATCACCATAACGGCAGGTGGCGGTAATGCGGTTTGGCATACCGAACTCATGCCCGCCTGTCGAGAGTACAGACAGGGCATTGATCTGTCCAACCACAGAGCCCGACGTATCCAGCAGCGTAGTACGATTCTCTATCGACTCAAACATACTGTCTTTGATTCGGCTGCTGCGGTGCTCTTCACTGTCCAGCGCCTTTTCGACATGCCCCAGGCGGATCATATTGGCATTGGCCTGACGCGCCCAGTAATTTGACTCTCTGAGGAGGTTAGCGATATCTGCCGCGTGCAACGACAACTTGTTCTGGTCTTCCGCTTGGCGTGAGCTGTATTCGATAATTCGCGCCACCGCTTTCTGGTCGCAGTGCAAAAGGCCTTTATCGTGAACCAGGCTGGAAATAAACTTAGCGTACTGAAGTTCTGTCTCCGCGGTGCGAGGCATTTCATTCTCAAAGTCAGCAGTAACCTTAAACAGCTCCTTAAATTCAGGGTCATAATGCTGGAGCAGCAGCAACGTTTCACGATCTCCAAACAGGATAATTTTTAAATCCATCGGGATCGGCTCTGGCTCAATGGAGATCGTACCCGACAAGGTGACCTCCCGTTCCAACGAACTAATATTCATCGCTTTCGCACGCAGTGCCCGTTTTAAGCCATCCCATACATAGGGCTGCTCAAGCACCTTGTTTGCATCCATCAACAAAAAGCCACCGTTCGCTTTATGCAGGCTACCGGGGCGAATCAGCGAGAAATCGGTAAAGACCGTGCCTTTGTAGGTGACATTTTCAACATAACCAAACAAGGCGTGATAATTGGGGCTCTCTTCCACCACAATGGGGGCAGAGCGGTCCTTATGATGAACCAGCACATTAACCTGATAGCGCCGGGGCATTTTCTTATCCAGCGCGGCATACGCAAAAGCAGCCTGCTCTTCGCTGTCTTCCAGAAAAATATCCAGATTATCAATAATGTCTTTTTGCAGCGCAGACAGATGCCCTACCACAATTTGGTGCACTTCGTATTTCTCTTTCAGCGCGTCAATCAAGTGGCTCGATACGCCCAGCGTCACCTCTTCGTTCAGCTTGGCCTGCTTGTCGGCGTAATCTTGCTCCCAGTTAGACAGTTTACGAAGCGTGCCCCTGAGCTTCAGCTCCATTTTACCGATCACTTCTTCAAAGTAAGCCTGCTCTTCTTTCGACAACTCAGCAAAACTGTCTGATGTGTGAGGGTTCTCACCATTTAACGCAGCCAACCGATACCCACCCGGGGTCGATATAGTTAAACTGACCTTTTTCCGTTTGGCTTGCTTGGCCAGCTTTTGCAGCATCTGCTCCTGCTTCTCGGCCAGCTCATTTTTCAGTTTTTCAGAGCGCTCAAAGTATGAATCGTTATCAAAGGCTACCGGGATCGTTTTAACCAGCCTTTCCATCAACTTTTCAATATCTTTCTTAAGCTGCTGACCAATACCCGCCGGGAGTTTTAACACTCTTGGCACACGGGGTTCATCGAAATTGGCAACATAACACCAGTCAAACGTATGCTGGCCATCACCCGCGTGTCGATTCAGGTACCGCAACATCATGGTTCGCTTACCCAGCCCGTTTCGACCAACCGCATATACGTTATAGCCGCTATCATGCATCGACATGGCAAAACGAACGGCTTCCTGAGCACGCTCCTGCCCGACGATATCGGTTAATGGTTTAAGAGCTTTGGTCGACCTGAACGGCAGATCTTCTGGCTTTGCAACTCGGTACAACGTTTCAATCGCTAGAGGCTTCAAAATGGATTCCGTAAAATGAGAGGTAGATGTAGAAAAGCGTTCATCTGCATTAATATAATGAACTGACCATCAATGCACTAAGTGTAGCGTTTACCAAATACGCCTGACAAACAATTTCAGCCATAAAGCAGCGTTGCATCTGCACAGCGCCGCTAAAGTTTTGGCCATAAACGCCGCTAAACTGCATAGGAAAGCACAAAAATGGAGAACAACGTGTTACAAAGGAGCACCGCAGAGCAATGATATTTTTACCGATTGATCACCGGCCGGACTACAAAAACCGGACAACCACAGCCACATCTAAAGATGTCAGGCACGTAGACCACTCAGAAACGACGCAGCAGATTCGCCGTGAGCGCGCGAGTGAACGTCGCCGCATGCCTGACCGAAGGAAAAAACAAGCCCCGCTAGCAGGCAAAGAAAGACGACGCGTTAATGATCGTCGCAGCCCTCTGCTATTGAATGCCCACTCAGCCAAACCAGAAGCGCTGCACTCACGCAAGGGCGCAACCATTAACACAAAAGCATAAGCAAAGCCAAAGACCTTCGCCTTTGAACCTGTTTGAAAATTCTGCTGATAAAATCAACTATTGAGTAATCACACTAATTAGAGATAGAATATTTGGCACCGAAAAATAAATATAATTCTCGGAAGCTTTAGATATATGAAAGACGGAACTTCAAATAATCAACCGGATAGACGGATAAAAGAGCGGCACTCCGCGCCCTGCCTTCAAGTAACCATTCGCCCTTCCGGCTTTCGTAAGTGGCTAAAAAGTGCGGTTGATGTGAAGTGCATCGACATAAACCGGTATGGCATGGCGGTTGAATCCCCCATTAACTTCAGACCGAAAGAGAAAATCACCCTCGACTTTAAAGGCAAATACATCACTGAATCTAATATCTGTGCGGTAGTCACTGGCAGTGAAAAGCATTCAGGGCAGTACCGTTTAGGTATCACGTTCAGTTATTCAACCTGCAACAGACATTACTCCCGCAAAATTGACAATGCGCTCTCTCGCATAGAGCGGCTCTACAACGAGCGTTACGGAATGGCGAGAAAAGCAGGATAACTAAAAACCTGCCTCTCGTCAGACCAACATGACATCCACCTGCCCCACACTTCCTTTATTAAAACATCCCCGGTAACCCAAAAACTTCTCGATAGCAATGAACAGGTGAAAAATATAGGGCTTGCAGTAAGGCTGGCATACAAAGGCTCATCCCCGTGGGCACGGGGAACACCTAGACCTGCCGATAAGAGCAGAGGATAAGTGCGGTTCATCCCCGTGGGCACGGGGAACACCTCTGCTATTTTGATCACGTCATTCTGAATAGCGGTTCATCCCCGTGGGCACGGGGAACACTCACGAACTGATTCAGAATGGTGCACTCACACCGGTTCATCCCCGTGGGCACGGGGAACACTAGTTAGCGTGTTCCAATTCTAACTTGGTTAGCGGTTCATCCCCGTGGGCACGGGGAACACTAGTTAGCGTGTTCCAATTCTAACTTGGTTAGCGGTTCATCCCCGTGGGCACGGGGAACACCTTAACACCTGTAACTGACATAATTATAATTCCGGTTCATCCCCGTGGGCACGGGGAACACTATATGAGTGATAAACCGATTCTTCATTTGTTCGGTTCATCCCCGTGGGCACGGGGAACACGTCGCAATATCAAGAAGCTGTCCTGATGAGTCCGTTTCATCCCCGTGGGCACGGGGAACACGGGCATTATTCAACACTCCATACTATTTCAGGCGGTTCATCCCCGTGGGCACGGGGAACACCTGGAAGTTAATGAAGAGAATACGGATAGGGCCGGTTCATCCCCGTGGGCACGGGGAACACAGATTATAAGTATTATTTAGATCAGTCCATTCCGGTTCATCCCCGTGGGCACGGGGAACACTCAATCGTTACGCCTAACTCCTCGGCTATGATCGGTTCATCCCCGTGGGCACGGGGAACACTGTCTGGCATGCACCGCAGGTCACGCCGTTCGCGGTTCATCCCCGTGGGCACGGGGAACACATCTGGCATAGCTTCCGTCACTATCCTTGCAGCGGTTCATCCCCGTGGGCACGGGGAACACATAAACCCATCTGAAAAAGGCGCAGAACTGGTCGGTTCATCCCCGTGGGCACGGGGAACACGCAGCTATGGTATCTTGACGAAGCGCAAGTCGCGGTTCATCCCCGTGGGCACGGGGAACACTATTTGCAGTGAATATAACGTTGAAGAGATCGCGGTTCATCCCCGTGGGCACGGGGAACACTGCTTTGTCAGCCCGTTCATTGGCTCTCGTTACGGTTCATCCCCGTGGGCACGGGGAACACAGCTCTGCGCTGCGGTGACATTTCACTAAGCCCGGTTCATCCCCGTGGGCACGGGGAACACGTTCGCTGCTGTTGTTTACCTCCTTTTGTTTGCGGTTCATCCCCGTGGGCACGGGGAACACCCCCATTCACTGGGGCGATATTGCCACTACACCGGTTCATCCCCGTGGGCACGGGGAACACTTTCTTGTAAAAACGTTCCTGCGCATCTCTGCCGGTTCATCCCCGTGGGCACGGGGAACACGTTTTCTATCGTTTGCTTTAGCAGTGCATTTTCGGTTCATCCCCGTGGGCACGGGGAACACATCAGAGAAATTATTTTTAGAATTCGCCAAGGCGGTTCATCCCCGTGGGCACGGGGAACACGACCTGCACACTAGTTAATGCTATCAAATAATCGGTTCATCCCCGTGGGCACGGGGAACACGCAGACAAGCTCATGCAACAGGGTAAAGAGAACGGTTCATCCCCGTGGGCACGGGGAACACCATTTCAACTCTCGCTATATGGTTGATTTACGCGGTTCATCCCCGTGGGCACGGGGAACACGTTATATCAAAATCAACTATAGAGCCGACATTCGGTTCATCCCCGTGGGCACGGGGAACACTAGTGAAGTTTCTTTACTGACATCTCAGTGAGCGGTTCATCCCCGTGGGCACGGGGAACACCCACCAGCAGCAGGGTCAGTGATGTTAAGTGACGGTTCATCCCCGTGGGCACGGGGAACACCATGTTTATGATTGCGGATGGATTGTACAGAGCGGTTCATCCCCGTGGGCACGGGGAACACATCAATAGCTGCGTCACCTCTCCCCTGGATGTCGGTTCATCCCCGTGGGCACGGGGAACACCCTTTCTTATCCCAAGCGGTTACCTGATATTTCGGTTCATCCCCGTGGGCACGGGGAACACAGGTTTGCAATTAATTCTAATATGTTATCACTCGGTTCATCCCCGTGGGCACGGGGAACACCTATCTTCAGAGCTGATTACCGATCAGGTGCACGGTTCATCCCCGTGGGCACGGGGAACACTCATTTTCAGTAGCGCCGTTTTCCATTGCCCACGGTTCATCCCCGTGGGCACGGGGAACACATCCAGATGAATGCGTGAACCAGCGCTCTCGACGGTTCATCCCCGTGGGCACGGGGAACACATTGCCACCAAGCGGCCACCAGGCTTAACAAACGGTTCATCCCCGTGGGCACGGGGAACACATTTGAACGATCTTGCCGCTTTGAGTAGTACGCGGTTCATCCCCGTGGGCACGGGGAACACAGCTTTTCACTAACAGCACTCTTCGCCTTAACCGGTTCATCCCCGTGGGCACGGGGAACACATCGGAATTGCCAACTAAGGCGTTAAGCTCTGCGGTTCATCCCCGTGGGCACGGGGAACACATCTAGGGGCTTACCGCTGTTTAAATACTTATCGGTTCATCCCCGTGGGCACGGGGAACACTATGCAACTTCCGGTGATTGCATCAAACACTACGGTTCATCCCCGTGGGCACGGGGAACACGTCGCCCCCCATTAAAAAAGCTTTGGAAAAAACGGTTCATCCCCGTGGGCACGGGGAACACACGATAAAGCTTTTGAGTTGACTAAAAACCACCGGTTCATCCCCGTGGGCACGGGGAACACGGTTTTTCTGTCTGCATTAAGAACATCGTTCGCGGTTCATCCCCGTGGGCACGGGGAACACCTCTTCAAATGAGGGCTTTTAAGAACCATCTGCGGTTCATCCCCGTGGGCACGGGGAACACGGCATTACGGAATAATGCAGCTAAGATTTGTACGGTTCATCCCCGTGGGCACGGGGAACACTTTGAGGACTATGTTGAACAGCAAAAGGCGCACGGTTCATCCCCGTGGGCACGGGGAACACTCCTTAATGAAATAACCCATTTCTCTTGAACGCGGTTCATCCCCGTGGGCACGGGGAACACTTCAATTACGTGCTTGTGTTGCTTGCTAAATGCGGTTCATCCCCGTGGGCACGGGGAACACTCGTTTAGATCGTGATCTTGGGCAATTGTCAGCGGTTCATCCCCGTGGGCACGGGGAACACCCTTAAATAATAGCTGCTCTTTCGACGCTTTGCGGTTCATCCCCGTGGGCACGGGGAACACTCAAGCGACAAATCCGCAAACTTTACCGCATACGGTTCATCCCCGTGGGCACGGGGAACACTCCTGGTCGCCTTCTTCATTGGCCGCTAACGCCGGTTCATCCCCGTGGGCACGGGGAACACCAATGGATGGTAACCCATCACGATTTAATAGACGGTTCATCCCCGTGGGCACGGGGAACACTCAAGGATGTTGAAGCAGTTTTTACAGAATATCGGTTCATCCCCGTGGGCACGGGGAACACCAAACGACCTTTTAACTCGAATATCAAAAACGCGGTTCATCCCCGTGGGCACGGGGAACACATATTATTCTAAATATGTCCGTATACCACATACGGTTCATCCCCGTGGGCACGGGGAACACTCTTTATGGCATCGTTATATTGTCTCGAAAGGCGGTTCATCCCCGTGGGCACGGGGAACACCAGATTTCTGTCCTGCAAGGCTGTCCTAATCTCGGTTCATCCCCGTGGGCACGGGGAACACGATAAGGCGCGCAGTGTTATTGATTCCCATGCGGGTTCATCCCCGTGGGCACGGGGAACACTACCGACTGAGACTCAGTGAGCATTGTCAAGCCGGTTCATCCCCGTGGGCACGGGGAACACTCAATACAGCTCACCTGTTGTTATTTAACAATCGGTTCATCCCCGTGGGCACGGGGAACACTAAAGCAAGATGCTGAAAAGAATAGAATAGAGCGGTTCATCCCCGTGGGCACGGGGAACACTTACATTCGTCTTTATGTGGCTCGCAAACGTGCGGTTCATCCCCGTGGGCACGGGGAACACTCTGAGCAATGCTATCAAGATCAGGGTTGTAACGGTTCATCCCCGTGGGCACGGGGAACACTTAGCTATAGGTTGTCAGTTTGGCGCGGCAAGCGGTTCATCCCCGTGGGCACGGGGAACACGACGCTCAGACTAAGGGCATTAAAACAGCTTGCGGTTCATCCCCGTGGGCACGGGGAACACACTCGCAATTTCTAAAAGTTTAAGCTGATATTCGGTTCATCCCCGTGGGCACGGGGAACACATCTCTAACCTGCTCCATAATACCGGCCAAGCCGGTTCATCCCCGTGGGCACGGGGAACACTCAAATGATTTGCTTGTCAACGGTAAGACGGCCGGTTCATCCCCGTGGGCACGGGGAACACCCCTCGCTGCCTGAGCCGATTAAGTTTTAGTTCGGTTCATCCCCGTGGGCACGGGGAACACCCCTCGCTGCCTGAGCCGATTAAGTTTTAGTTCGGTTCATCCCCGTGGGCACGGGGAACACATTCATCTAGAGCGACTATTGATGGAGTCTCACGGTTCATCCCCGTGGGCACGGGGAACACACCAGGGCAGACGAATCTTTCAAGGGGTAGAGCGGTTCATCCCCGTGGGCACGGGGAACACATTATCACCGACTTTGATAAACCAGTATGTATCGGTTCATCCCCGTGGGCACGGGGAACACAGCCTCTTGCTGTTTGCGGAGCTCTGCGCGCTCGGTTCATCCCCGTGGGCACGGGGAACACTATGATTCATCTTGCTACTGGGTTACCTGGCTCGGTTCATCCCCGTGGGCACGGGGAACACAGCTATTTAGGATGGGTGGGTGATACAGTAGCTGGTTCATCCCCGTGGGCACGGGGAACACCCAAGTGTCAGAAGAGATTGAATATATATTGACGGTTCATCCCCGTGGGCACGGGGAACACCGGTTCGTATCTTTTCGGCCATGCCGCCAGCACGGTTCATCCCCGTGGGCACGGGGAACACCATCACATCCGTACCCATAGGTGGGGGGTTATCGGTTCATCCCCGTGGGCACGGGGAACACTGGATGTGAACATTGGCGTTGGCCCATCTAGGCGGTTCATCCCCGTGGGCACGGGGAACACACGTCCTTAGCGTTCTCTGGCCGCACAACTTCCTGGTTCATCCCCGTGGGCACGGGGAACACAGCGGGGTGTCAGCATGCCCTAGATCAGAGTTCGGTTCATCCCCGTGGGCACGGGGAACACTCGGCAAATGTAAACCGATTTCTCATTGCTAGCGGTTCATCCCCGTGGGCACGGGGAACACTTTGTTAGTGTTAGTGGCTGACTCAGTATCGTCGGTTCATCCCCGTGGGCACGGGGAACACGGCTTTTCAAGGCGAAGCCTTGTCCTGATTAACGGTTCATCCCCGTGGGCACGGGGAACACTCGACAGAAGCTAAACAGCGAAGGCATAGAGCCGGTTCATCCCCGTGGGCACGGGGAACACCTAGGTTGGCGTTATCAGCGCACTGGTTATGGCGGTTCATCCCCGTGGGCACGGGGAACACGTTCAAATACACGATCAGCCAACACGACAGCACGGTTCATCCCCGTGGGCACGGGGAACACATGGGTAGAAAGCGCCAGTTAAAAACAGCTGGCGGTTCATCCCCGTGGGCACGGGGAACACATATTTAACCTATTGATAGTACAGGTTAAGTGCGGTTCATCCCCGTGGGCACGGGGAACACATTAACTAAAACAAATTTCTCTGGCCGTTGTGCGGTTCATCCCCGTGGGCACGGGGAACACTATTTCGCTTTTATGCTTAGCGTCTAATAGCTCGGTTCATCCCCGTGGGCACGGGGAACACTCAGCAGCGCTAGCCCTAGATAATCCTGAACTCGGTTCATCCCCGTGGGCACGGGGAACACTCGCATCATTACGTGTTAACGACTGTATAGAGCGGTTCATCCCCGTGGGCACGGGGAACACTCGCGACTGTGGATATTTGAACGATTTTTCCGCGGTTCATCCCCGTGGGCACGGGGAACACTCCAGAAGGCGCCTTCTAACACCCCGCGAATATCGGTTCATCCCCGTGGGCACGGGGAACACCAATCGAATCCTCTTAGGTCTTGGTCTCCCAGCGGTTCATCCCCGTGGGCACGGGGAACACCTAATATCACCCGCTTTGAACGTGTTAATAGCCGGTTCATCCCCGTGGGCACGGGGAACACTCAATCCCTCTGTGGCCGTGCTGTGTCACAAACGGTTCATCCCCGTGGGCACGGGGAACACAAGAATTTGGTATCTGCTGCTGTGTTGTTCGTCGGTTCATCCCCGTGGGCACGGGGAACACAAGTAGAGAAAACCGTGCAAGAAGCGAATGAGCGGTTCATCCCCGTGGGCACGGGGAACACTTTCTAATCGTTTTGTGTAGAAGTCCTAGCGCCGGTTCATCCCCGTGGGCACGGGGAACACATTATGAATTTCGAAGTCATCTGTTTTGTGAACGGTTCATCCCCGTGGGCACGGGGAACACCATTTTAAAGTCTTGTGCAACCATTGAGTAACCGGTTCATCCCCGTGGGCACGGGGAACACTGATTTAATAGCTGCCTCGGCTTCAACGATACCGGTTCATCCCCGTGGGCACGGGGAACACATACGTATATTGAGTTAGGCATAAGACATCCACGGTTCATCCCCGTGGGCACGGGGAACACTCAGGAGGCTGTTTCCAACCTCCTGTCAGCCCCGGTTCATCCCCGTGGGCACGGGGAACACAAATACATCCGCCCAGTCCTGACCAAAACAAACGGTTCATCCCCGTGGGCACGGGGAACACATTGGGTTTGAGTTTTTTTGAATTATTTTTTGCGGTTCATCCCCGTGGGCACGGGGAACACTTTATGATTGGATTTGGAACGGTATGGCTAATCGGTTCATCCCCGTGGGCACGGGGAACACTCAGTCAATGTCCCGCTCCAAACTTCCCAAACCGGTTCATCCCCGTGGGCACGGGGAACACTTTATTGTTGATCGGGTTGTGGACGGCTTTTACGGTTCATCCCCGTGGGCACGGGGAACACGAAAAAGAATATTTCAGAGGGCATAAACACGGCGGTTCATCCCCGTGGGCACGGGGAACACCGTCTAACGCTCGACTGATGTACATTTTTAACCGGTTCATCCCCGTGGGCACGGGGAACACTCTAATAGGTATGATCTTGCAACTAAAATAGGCGGTTCATCCCCGTGGGCACGGGGAACACTTAGTCAATGTCCCGCTCCAAACTTCCCAAACCGGTTCATCCCCGTGGGCACGGGGAACACACTTTGATTGATACCCGAAGTGGGGGGTTTTTCGGTTCATCCCCGTGGGCACGGGGAACACTTTTTATAGTGTCTTTATCTAAATTAAACGGACGGTTCATCCCCGTGGGCACGGGGAACACATGTGTGAATTCGAGCAATAAAAAAAGGGACACGGTTCATCCCCGTGGGCACGGGGAACACTAACTGACTATCAAAAAAGAAAATTGAGAGCGCGGTTCATCCCCGTGGGCACGGGGAACACGGTGGAATAGTAATGTTTTTACAACGTCAGCTGCGGTTCATCCCCGTGGGCACGGGGAACACCCAATAGTAAATAAGCGAAAATTTAAAAGGGGCGGTTCATCCCCGTGGGCACGGGGAACACTCATTCTGTTTCGACGTCAACACCTTTTTCCGCGGTTCATCCCCGTGGGCACGGGGAACACATTCTCTGCACAAATTCAACACCCCCATTCAGCGGTTCATCCCCGTGGGCACGGGGAACACTCCACGTTTAATTTTGCCCCACCAAAAACAAACGGTTCATCCCCGTGGGCACGGGGAACACAGCGAAAGTTTCACCCGTAATAAGATTTGTTGCGGTTCATCCCCGTGGGCACGGGGAACACTCTGAAAGTGAGGCTAAGCTAGACATCCCAGGCGGTTCATCCCCGTGGGCACGGGGAACACTCTGCCGCGCTAGCCCTAGATAATCCTGAATTCGGTTCATCCCCGTGGGCACGGGGAACACGATGGTTTTGCAGCGAATTGGTTGCTGCTGCACGGTTCATCCCCGTGGGCACGGGGAACACTAAACAAAGAGGTTGGCGGAATATCTTCAGCGCGGTTCATCCCCGTGGGCACGGGGAACACCGACGAACCCCAGCCAATGAGCGCGGCCCACCCGGTTCATCCCCGTGGGCACGGGGAACACATTTTCTTTTCCGGGATAAGCAACCTGGTTAACGGTTCATCCCCGTGGGCACGGGGAACACTAGCGACGACTAAAAAGGGCGGACGTTCATTGCGGTTCATCCCCGTGGGCACGGGGAACACACCAACTCTTTCGCTGTTTCACCTACCGAATGCGGTTCATCCCCGTGGGCACGGGGAACACCTCTTGGCTCTGGTAATGTTGATACATCACGCCGGTTCATCCCCGTGGGCACGGGGAACACAACTGGAACGCGAGGTTGAGTAGTTGCAGGCACGGTTCATCCCCGTGGGCACGGGGAACACTAACTGACTATCAAAAAAGAAAATTGAGAGCGCGGTTCATCCCCGTGGGCACGGGGAACACGTATTTTTCGGTCTATCATAGTAGTCAGAAATTGCGGTTCATCCCCGTGGGCACGGGGAACACATTTTTCGGTCTATCATAGTAGTCAGAAATTGCGGTTCATCCCCGTGGGCACGGGGAACACCGTGTTTCCAAACCTCGTCTATAAATACCTCACGGTTCATCCCCGTGGGCACGGGGAACACTTGGTCGCCATTTTCGGCGCGTTTTTCACGCTCGGTTCATCCCCGTGGGCACGGGGAACACATTAATCAATTTTTCTTTTTCTGAGTCGCCATCGGTTCATCCCCGTGGGCACGGGGAACACACCTATAACTAAATAACCAGCATTTTCAAAATCGGTTCATCCCCGTGGGCACGGGGAACACGTCAAAAGCAAAGTCGAACCGCATTTGAATAAACGGTTCATCCCCGTGGGCACGGGGAACACACTATGGTGAGGGTGAAATATGGAAGCGTCCACGGTTCATCCCCGTGGGCACGGGGAACACTGATAACCTGAATGATGACGTGCAATCGATCGCGGTTCATCCCCGTGGGCACGGGGAACACGCTCGCATCTGGGTGTGTGGCAGGGGCTACATCGGTTCATCCCCGTGGGCACGGGGAACACTGATTTTGAGAAAAGCATTACCAGTATAAATCCGGTTCATCCCCGTGGGCACGGGGAACACTGCTCGAAGCGATTATAAACGCAGATAACCCGCGGTTCATCCCCGTGGGCACGGGGAACACTGACAACTTCAAAAATGAAGCGGAAAGACTCGCGGTTCATCCCCGTGGGCACGGGGAACACATCAGACTCAAATACTTTATAGTCTATCGCGTCGGTTCATCCCCGTGGGCACGGGGAACACTCCACGTTTAATTTTGCCCCACCAAAAACAAACGGTTCATCCCCGTGGGCACGGGGAACACGGGATAATAGCGAATGAATCGCGTAACATGTGCGGTTCATCCCCGTGGGCACGGGGAACACTCCACGTTTAATTTTGCCCCACCAAAAACAAACGGTTCATCCCCGTGGGCACGGGGAACACGGCTTTCGTTTCCGGTGTTAGTCCTGCGAGTGCGGTTCATCCCCGTGGGCACGGGGAACACAGTCCCAATGGGCGTTGGCGTTTCTTTCATCGCGGTTCATCCCCGTGGGCACGGGGAACACCACGTCAACACCGAATTCGTTTTTTATGTAAACGGTTCATCCCCGTGGGCACGGGGAACACTCGCGCGTGTTGCCGGTGTCGAACCCGATCAACGGTTCATCCCCGTGGGCACGGGGAACACTGACAACTTCAAAAATGAAGCGGAAAGACTCGCGGTTCATCCCCGTGGGCACGGGGAACACAACTATCCGACCGTTGATTATTCGCGGTTGTCCGGTTCATCCCCGTGGGCACGGGGAACACTTTTCTTTTGACACGTTTACGTCTTTTATTTTCGGTTCATCCCCGTGGGCACGGGGAACACTTGGCGATTAAAAAGCTAATGGAATTTCATCCCGGTTCATCCCCGTGGGCACGGGGAACACCCCATTTTATAAGGGTATCGGTCGTGCGTTCGCGGTTCATCCCCGTGGGCACGGGGAACACACGTTCTCATGTTAGTTTACCACGCGGGCTAACGGTTCATCCCCGTGGGCACGGGGAACACGATGAAATTGATCTTGAGTCCATTATGAATATCGGTTCATCCCCGTGGGCACGGGGAACACACCTGCTATATAGTTAGAATGAATTGATTTACCGGTTCATCCCCGTGGGCACGGGGAACACTCAACGGAAAATACTGCCATTGCTGATGCAATGCGGTTCATCCCCGTGGGCACGGGGAACACAGGCTTTGTAATGATGCGAGGTAAGTAATGGACGGTTCATCCCCGTGGGCACGGGGAACACTATCGTGGGTCTGATCAATAATTCCTGTAGGCCGGTTCATCCCCGTGGGCACGGGGAACACACTATGGTGAGGGTGAAATATGGAAGCGCCCACGGTTCATCCCCGTGGGCACGGGGAACACTTAGGAAGTGGCAGTTCACCAATGATCTGAACCGGTTCATCCCCGTGGGCACGGGGAACACAGATAAGCAATCCTCACTCTCGTTCGGAATTACGGTTCATCCCCGTGGGCACGGGGAACACTCGCGCGTGTTGCCGGTGTCGAACCCGATCAACGGTTCATCCCCGTGGGCACGGGGAACACAATGAGTATGCCAATGGGGAAACCATATTTAACGGTTCATCCCCGTGGGCACGGGGAACACTAACGAATCGTCATTATTTTGCTCTATCGCATCGGTTCATCCCCGTGGGCACGGGGAACACTCTAAGCATACATGTTTGTTTTATAAAGAGAAATATCGCTTTATAAAATCTACCAAATTGTTAAAGAACATTTCCCTTATTTATTTCTGATCAGGCAAGAACTTGACTAAACGCAAGCCATCAAAATCGACAGGCATTCGTCGGTTTTCTCCGTAGGTAATAAAGTCGAACCCTGACTCTGTATTCGTCGCCCAAGCCATAACGACGTTTCCTCCCTCCGCTAGCTCATTTATCTGTTCCCACACCATTTCACGAATACGACGTGACACATCTCCTACGTAGACCCCTGCCCTCACTTCTAATAACCAGACAGCTAATCGCCCTCTCAATCTTGGGGGCACCGCTTCCGTAACGACCACTAACATGCTCATACTTATTTACTCCTGTGGCCTTCGTCCCCAATAGATTCTGGCTCTGGAATTGCTGGAGGTTGAGCATCTTTAGGAGGTTTAGGTGGCTCTATTTCACCAGCAGAAAGTACTTCTTCTATCAGTGGAATTAAACGCTTCAACACTTTATTAGTTCGAAACACTTCTCGGCAAGCTACACGAACCTCTCGATCAGGCTGATAGGGCTTTTTTGATGCTACTTTAAACGCAATAGGAACAACCGTTTCAAATTTTATGATATCGGCTATATCGTAAACAAATGATAAAGGCTTTCCTGAATGAATAAACCCAATAGCAGGTGCATAACCGGCTGCAAGGATTGCAGCTTCTGTCACTCCGTATAAGCACGATGTTGCAGCGCTGATGCATTGATTTACAACATCACCTTTTCCCCAGTCTTTAGGGTCGTATCGGCGGCCATGCCAATCCACACCATATTGTTTTGCTAATAACTCATAGGTTTTACGAACCCTTGCTCCTTCAATTCCTCTCAACTGATCAACGCTTCTTCGCTCCGGTGCGGGCTCATCAAATCTTAACTCAAACATTTTTCGAACGACTTTTAAACGCAAGTCAGCATCTAAGGCGAGTTGTGCTTGATAGAGTAACTTATCTGACCTTGCCCCTCCTGGCTGACCAGCAGAATATAAACGAACACCCGCTTCACCCACCCATATCAGTAATGTCCCAGTCAATGAAGCTAGTTTTACCGCTGCATGGCTGACTCTAGTGCCTGGCTCAAGCATCAAACAGGCAATAGACCCAACAGGAATATGCATTCTTTCACCATTAACATCATCAATAACAACAAAGGCACCATCTTTTACATCAATGCGCCCCATTCCAATGAATATCATGGAGTTACGGTCTTTAAGCGGTATTGGCTTTAGGGGAACGAAGGCCATAAATTACTCTTCCACATTTAATTGCTTTACCGTCGCATTTTGAACCAGAACACTCATCTGACGAATAGCAAGATTATTAAGCTGCTCTAATCGCTGGGACTGTGGTATTTTTTGATCTATAAAATGAGCATTGAGGGATTCCATATTGGCGAGACACACTAGCTGGTAAACATTTGCATGATCACGCATATTTCCTTTCAACGCAGGGTTTTCATCTCGCCATTGTTTTGCTGTTATTCCGAATAAAGCCATATTGAGTAAGTCGGCTTCACTGGCATAAACAAAACTGATTTGTTGGCGAGTCAACTTGTCAGGTAGAAGGTTTTCTTTAATTGCATCGGTATGGATATGGTAGTTTACTTTGGCTAGATTTCGCCTGATATCCCAACCTAGCTGCTGAAACTCTGTTTCTTTGAGACGTTGGAATTCTTTGATTAGGTAGAGCTTGAATTCAACTGAGATCCAGCTTGCGAACTCAAAGGCTATATCTTTTTGAGCGTAGGTGCCACCATAACGCCCCTGTTTTGAAATTAGTCCGATGGCATTTGTAGATTCAATCCACTGCTTGGGTGTAAGTGTAAAGCTATTTAGACCTGCCTCTTTTTTAAACCCGTCGAATTCGACGGGTTTAAAATCTGGATTATTCAATTGCTCCCATATTCCAAGGAATTCAATCGTGTTTCGATTACGCAGCCAATTTCTAATAAGATCGTCAGTCCTGTCGGATTTTTTATATCGTGCAATATCGGTAATACAGATATATTCGATACCGTCCTTGGTGATCGTTGAAATACCTTGATCTAACACTTGTAGTTTTGATTTCATTTTTCATCCTTGATTTGATTTTAGTTACACGCGTCGAATTAGCATTAAACCACAGCCCAATGCCTTAGCCCTACCAAACCCATTAGCGTATTGACTCATAAATATACTCGGGTCCTTAACCGTTAAAAGACCTTGAAAATCAACACTAGAAAACTGCAATTGATTTCCTGACTTTTTTTGACTCCGATGTTGGGTATAACGTTCTATTTCAGGGATTGCATCTAACTGTATTCCCCATCGTTGCAATCGCTGCTCATCAGATATCCATGCTTGCGCCGCCTGTTCCATCAGCGCTTGAACTTTTTGTAAATCTTGACCACCTGCTTTTTTGGCCTGATATTTAGCATGCATCAACACGTCGTGACGTTTACTTTTACCATTATCACCTTTCACGCAAATAGTTGGGTTCACCCGTAGCTTATATCCCAAGCGCTGCCCCTCTGCTATCTTCGGTTGAAAGACTTTGGTTTGAACATTAAACAAAGCATGATTGTTTTCAGGTTGCACCTTTGACAGTACAAAAAACTGAGGTAACCCATTCGGACTCATTTCTTCACGAAATAGAAAGTTACGCTGCTCTTCATCCGTAAATAATTGCCATAACAACTGATGTGAGGCATATGCGCCATTAGCCCCAATTTTTATAAGTTCTCTAGCGGCTTGAGTAGATTGCAAAAGCGATATTTTAGATAGAAACATGTGCATCCTCCTCCGCCGATAACTGGTGCATTTCTCGCTGCTTAAATTGCCAACGCCCTCTATGTACAGGCTCGTCCCATGGATGGGTTGTTACCACACTGGAATGTTCCATCGCTGCCTTATCACCTTCCCAAAAGTAAGTAACACGGTCATTAGAACCTAACCACAAAGCATCTTCATTGAGTGAACGTGTTATAGCCGGGAACTCGGTGTCTAATGCATCTTTCAACTTTTCGTACATGACTATTTGTGGTTGCACTGGCAATGCCAATGGGCAAGACTTCCGGCCGAGACTCAGCACGAACACTGGTTTATGTAGCGCACCTTTCAACTGTCCCAGGCTTATTTCGGCCTGCTCAGTTAATGAAACGGCAATGATCCAAAGTCCATCACAGCGATAATCGCGGCTCGACAAAATAGTGTTGAGTTTGTCTTCGCTCAGTTCACTTTTACGGCTGCGGTGCACAATCTTGTTGTTATGTGAAGGCACTTGCGTGGTGTGATAGTCGCGTATTAATGAACTCGGCACACATTGTTTAACTGCAACCAAAATGCTTTGCTGCAAAGCCTGCAATGCCGACTCATCATCTCGTTTAATGCCAAGCGCCGCGCCTAACAAGCCAATTATCGCTGAGCGCGTAGGTTGCATATCTGTGGGGCGATCCCCCCCCACTGCTGCTTGCCCCCAACTGGCCATAGGGCCATATAAACGAAAGACCAAATATTCTTTCATGTTATCCGCCTAAGTTAGTCAAATTAGAAAGCTATTGGGCAACAAATTCTAATAGCTCAGTAAAAGTGCCTTCGCCGGCAATCGCATTTATGGCATAACGTGAGTCAGCACATGCACCGTACACTTTGTCGAAATTATCAACTTGGGTGGTTAATGCATTTATTGCTGCATTTGCATGGTCTTCGTCGTTTACAGGTTTTAAGAAAGCAACTGATAATGAGCGTGGTTGCTGTTCACCTTTTTCGGCCAGGACATAACTGGCGTAAGCACGTGACGCAAAGCTATTTTGCTTGCCTTTAGGCGCTACTTTCACTGCGGCTTCAGTTAATGCTTGTATGGCTTTATTGGCTAAGTTTTCATCGCCATCCAGATTTTCAACAAGTTGAGTTTTATTTATACAGATATTGCTATAAAACAATGCGGCTGCAAATCCAGACTCACCTATATGAGCAGAGCCTGCATCTTCTTTTCCGTCGTTAAGGTCATCTACTGCGGTAAAGTAGTCGTCTTCAACAACAACGCTATGCACACTCAGAGCATGCGCAACTTGGCAGGATGCCTCGACATTAAACGCAGGGCTAGAAGCCAGCATGCGACCGAACAAAGCAATATCTACTGCCGTTTGATCTGCTTTTAATAGGTTTAGCTCTTCTTGCGTTGGCGCACGATCTTCGGCAGCCAGCACGGCTGCCAGTGTCATTGCAGCATCTTGTTCGGCTGGGCTAATATGAGCCAGCTGCTCAATTTCTAGCGCATCTTTTTTGCTTTTCCCGAAAACACCGGCAATGGAGGTCGCCCACTCTTTTGCTGATTTTTCTTTAACGCCAGCTTTAATGAGTGCGTCAAATACTGATACCCCGAAACGCTTGGTTCGAATACCAATATGGCCTGACATGGCTTGTTCAAACAGTTCAGATACACGCCAGTTACGTTTTAAACTTTGTGAACTGACACGAAGGCGATCAAAGCCACCCATTTTTGCTGTTTTAGGACGCCCTAAATCGTCACGATTTAAATTGGATGGAGCGTAAGAGGTTAGTATATGCAGTTGAATAAATTGGCTCATGGTAAATTCCTTAAATTATAATCCGTAAAATTGCGTTATTTTCTTTTTCCAGAGGCGGCACGGTAGTAGTCCATGGCCCACTGTACACTAATGCGTTTATCTGCTTTTCTGGGCCGTAACTGGCCATATTCAGAAAACCACTTCTGAATATCTATCGCTAAATCAACGGCAGAAACATCGCCCTTTACTTGCTGCACAACTCTACGTAGACGACGCAAGAAGTCTTCAGGTGTTTTGGCATTTTGTAGCTGCGAAAATCTCAATTCACTCACTACCGATTTATCGCCCTCCCCCTTTTTCCCTGCTGCGACCGCCAGCTTGTTTTTGCTTTCACTTTTAACATGAACTAAGACGGCAGCAATGGTGGCCCAGCATTCAATATTTCTTGAGTTATCTTGATTGATAATTTCATCACTTAAATTCAGCCAGAGTGCTCTAAAACCATCGGTTAACATGGCGTCATCAGCCGACTCACAACGCTTAAGTTGCGCTTTGTAAGAAGTGGGCGCAGGTTGAATATGCAGGCTACTTAGTTGTGCTGGTGGCGACATCATGCTTTGCCACCAGCGTAATACTACTTTTTTGGAATGGTCATCCATTACACAACCTCCTTCAGTTGTTCAATTTTATGGTTAGCTATAAATGTCTTGATGTCTTTGCCACCGTATAACCAGCCGGTCAACAATTGGCGAGCTTTAATACGTTTCGCCATCGACCGTTCTGAACCTAATTCAGATAATGCATATTCATCAAATAAATCAGTTGCGGTATTACGGAGTGCTTTTAGCCAAGTATTGGCCTGTGTAGCCACGAGATAAGGATCACCTTGAACGGCATTACCTATTAAATGCTGAACGGCGTTATAAAAAGCGGCTTCGCTACGTTGCCAAAAGGCGAGGTCGATAAAAGACATATCGCCTTTTGCGTCGCCAGGCTTGTCAAACCACGCCGTTTTGATTTGAGTTCGACATTGCCACAACGAGTCGGCTGCCAATTTTTGCAGGCTTTTCACTTCATTCAATATTTCTTCTTGCTGCTCTGTCGATACTGAAAACAATGGAAATGATACCGAATACCAACCTCGGGCTTTCATGTTGTCCATATCGTAACCGAACACCCATAGCCTTGGCACTTGGCTTTGTATGTCTGCAAAGCCTTCACACAGTGAATAGTAGTGGTTTACTACTTGAGCACATTGCTGCCCATTTTCATTGCTGGTTAAGGTTAAGGCATCCCATATCTTGTAAGTAATGCCACCTTGCTGACCTTTAGCCGACAAATGTTCTTCTTCGGGCTTTTTCGGATTCCATTTATAAGGAGTTAAAGGATGCTGCCATGAGCCTGAATAATTGCCACCAAAGTTTTGAGTGCGATACTCTGTAACCGTTTGCATTGCTAATTTACCCGTGATCTGACATATCGCTTCACCTTGTTGTACCTCTAAGCAAATACGTCGAGGCATCGCCCAAAACATGTGCAGAGGATGAATATCAGACGCGTATATTTCAGTGCCTTTTTTGTCGCTGCTTTTTGTTTTTGCTAACCATGGAAAAACCAACCCACTGTGTAAATCGGGATCTTCGTAACGCCACTTATCTCTATTAATAACGTTCAGCCAAAGTTTCTGCCATAACGATGAATTTGAATGCTGTGGCAACACCAGAGTCGTCAATGGCCCACCACCACGCAACCCGGTTCGATGACCCTGCCCCCCACTTGGCGCATTGATTTGCAAAGTAAACAGCGCAATATTTGCCATCTCTAATGACATGACTGAACCGATTCCACGTTTGATAAAGTGGTCAGTATTTAATTTGAGGCCATTGGCCCCTGGAGCTTCAATCAGCAAACCCGCCACCGTTGTTGGCTTAGCGGCATCAAGTTCATCAAAATCCTGCATAAACAACGGGCCATCACCTGTGGCACAAAACGCATGAGCGGCTTTATCAAAAGCCTGCTGCAATACCTCAGGTTCTGGTGCTTGCTCGTAAATATCATGCCACAGGTATTTATCATCAGGCGCAAAGACGGTCTGCAACAAGCCAATTGCAAATTGATAGGCGGCTCCTTGAAAATCCGCGCGTGGCAATGCGAAATCTATGACATTTGGGTCGCATATTGCTGTCATTGGCAAAACCCGCTCTGATCCATTTCGCAATCGGAACGGAAGCCAAGGGTCTTGAACTAAATTCATAACATCTCCTGTTTTTGCTGCTCACAAAAACCTGTTGTTGAGTGATAAGTAAAATTAATATCTTGATCCGGTAGCCAGCACTGCAAATATTTTGCTTGTGGATTTTGTTGTTTAAATACTTCTACTGCTTGTTCCAAATGCACAGGTATAACCGCCAACTTATCGGCATATTTGTTTTTAGATAACTTGACGACGCTCAGTTGAACGGCGAATTGTGGCGCATTCACCCAAGGGGTTAATTGCCCTGTATCGGATTGCCTCAATAACAACACGTCCACTGTTTCAATATCGCTGTAACGAGTACTGATGTCAGTGTTGTCATCGTACCAAGCACTAGCGCTGCGATCGCAATAACCGTACTGCTCCCATTTCAGCAGTTGTGATTTTGCTTTCGCCGCTTTACTTCGCTCTTCTCCAATTAATTCATTCTCTTGGTGCTTCAAGGCACCCGGGATTTGCTCATAAGCTTCATCACTATATACGGCTTCAATCAATTGCCTTGCTTCGCCAGGCATTCGTATTGCCTCTAGTTTTATCAACTCGCGCATACCCAGCCATAAGCGACCGGGCGAACGATACACATAGTGCGTATTCCTGAAATTGGCACTTAGCCAGTCCGATTCGGGCTGCTCACTCCATTCTGGTGCATGAACCCATAACTGTGGAGCGGTGCGAGTATCGGTAATGTCGCGTTGGTAAGCTCCATTGATATCTCGCGTATGACGATGTAAGCGGCCCGCTCGCTGAATGAGGTCATCAATGGGGCAAATATCGGAGATCATGACATCTACATCTGCATCTAGACTTTCTTGGAACACTTGGGTGGCAATCAGTACCTTGCCACTACGAATTGCAGCATTACTGGATTTGCCAAAGAGTGTTAGTACACGATCTTCAATCACTTTTCTGTCTTGCAATACAAAGCGACTATGGAATAGCAAGCAGTCTTCGGGGTTTTCCATCTGACTTTGAATAGCCTGGTAGGCCGCCAAGGCATCATCAACAGAGTTTCGCACCCACACTACGCACTGGTCTTGAGCAACCGCTGCTAACACTTTGTCGACACAAGCTTCAATACTATCCAGGAAACTAACCTTCACATTCCGACTAACACCCACTCGACTTGGTAGTGCCTGCTCCAATAATGGCTTTTCATAATTTAGTGAAATTCTAGTGGCTAACGGGAAATCCGTCTTTTGTAGATGTTGCGGTGTTATCCCTCCAGCACTGTGCCAAATCTCGGCTAAGCGCGCTCGCTGTTTTAGTGACAGGGTTGCAGTGAGCAAAATGGCGCAGCCTCCCTGATGAAGGTGCAGCGCCAATAAGCTTTCAAGCAACTCGAACATAAACTCATCAGCAGCATGTACTTCATCAAATATTAGTATTTTTCGATTTAAACCGAGTAACCGAAGCGATTGATGCCGACGCGGTAACACGGCCAATAACGCTTGATCTATTGTGCCAACGCCTACAGGGGCCAGTAGGGCTTTTTTGCGAGAATCGGCCAACCACTGATTGCATTGAGCAGTGGCCGTTGAGTCGGTGGCATGGTAGTCGCTGTCAGGTGCACCAGATGCAAGTATCGCTTCACGAAACAGCTCATTCATTTCTCGAGCACCATGGGCCAACACAATGCTTGGCTGCTTACCACTACCGGATAACATCTGCTGGTAGTGCTTTGCCACTCGGCTAAACATGGCATTGGACGTGGCCATAGTAGGTAAACCAAAATAAAAGCCATCGGCTGAGCCTGCCTCCATAAGGCGGTGGGTCAATGCCAGTGCAGCCTCTGTTTTACCAGCGCCAGTGACGTCTTCTAAAATAAATAGTTGGGGAGAGTCATCCAGTACTACGGTTTCAGCCCATCGCTGCAAGGGGGTTGGTTCAAATCCGTAATGATCTCGAATAGATTTAAACGGACGAACATTTGGGGCTTTATTTAGGTCAGTGGCGGCTAATGCCTTTATTGCTGTTGCCTGTGCATGCGACCAATAATCAGTTAACGGCATAGGTTTAGATTGATACAGAAAATGACTATTATCCGACCCCACCCAATCGGCCAATACTGCGATACCAGCTAGTTGCCAACTCACTTGCTCCAGGCAACGTCGCCAGTCTCTCGATCTAAATTTTTCAATGGGAAATTCTAATTTAAATAACTCAAACAAATGCTCAGTAAATAGTTGAGCGGCAGCTATGTTATGTTGTTCTGTAAAAGGTTTAATCGACCTAGGAGCATTAGAATCTATTGGTTGACCGTGATGGCCCAGCACGCAGTCCATGAACACCATGATGGAGTCATATATGAGTTCTTGGTTACGTCTTGATAAATGCTCAATTTCCAACAAACTTGCCAGGCAATTGTTTTTTATCTCGTTCCAGAAAAACAAACCCATACGGTCATGTCGATATAATCTGCCGTCATATTCTTTACGACACTCTGGATTCAACAGTTTGGCATTACTATTCGGGTAAAGTTTCTGAAATGCGGATGCAAACTTACCTAAGTCATGTAACGATAACGCTAGGGAAACCATATTCTGTAACTGTGAAGGTGTGACTTCTAAAAAGTGTGCCAAGTCCTTTGTTAACGTTTTGTCAGGCGCTAGGAGTAAGCCTCCAACCGCCGCCACATCTAAGCAATGGTAAGGTAACAGGTGATAGTCAGATCCTTCTTGCTCTGAACCTTTTTTGACTTTTCCCCAATATTTGAAATAGATCTCTTCCATATGCCTGCACGATTCCACTAGTTGTTGTAGCAATAGCTCACTTCATTTAGTCTTACGTTAATCTGATTTCCATAAACCCACAACACTGGGCAAATCAACATGTAAAAGAATTAGCCACATCATGTCATTCGATACGGTGCTAACGCTTCCCAGCACCCGCTCTCGACAATAATTTGTTGGCCTTCTGGTTTGTGGTGGTAGGTATCGACCCTCAAGCGCTGCAATAGGTATTTGACTAATGCAGCGCGGCATTTGATCTCTAGCCGCCTGTTCACCATCATATAATCCAGCGCGATGCAGTGTTGCTTAATATCGCTCAGCCTTGGGTCTGGCGTGAGTATTATCGTTAGCCAGGTGTTCCAGTCTGTATCGTGCTCTCGTGTGTATTCTGCTGCCTCTTCAAACACCGGGTCAGCAACGAAGCGTGACAGAACAAAATCCCGATACTGTCGGTTCTTTTCGCAATAAGCTCGAACATGCCAACGAATGCCATCGTTAACCAGGGTGTGAGGGCTGATAATACGACCTTCGATATCACCACTGCTGAGTGACAGGTATTCGATATCGAGTCGCTGACTCTGGTTGCACGCTTGAATAATGCGGCGCACCAGTTTGGGGTTGATGTTTCTGAGCGGTGGAGTCAGTAACTCCAGATGTGTTGAGTTTTTATTCATATCGCTGTCGCCAGCGGTGACCCCTTCACCAAAAAAACTCAAATACTCGTTCAATGTACCTTGAGTCAGCTGGGGGTTAAACATGTCGGTGGGTGTATGCCTTTTGGTTGACTTGTTATAGTCAAAGGCATTGTCTGGGTATTCGGCTTGGTAGCGGGTAATCAACTTTTGTGCTGTCGCACGCGAAAGGGAGAAATAGCGTTGCAGCATATTGGCTGACAGCTCTCCGTCCCATTGCATTACCACTTCTATAAACTGCTTCTTTCGTAGGTCATCCATTTTTTTCTTCATTATTATTCTATCGATAACCCAGTGTATTCAATTGAATTTTAATTAGAAGGGGGATGCTGCATGGCTATAGCACCTTTATTTTTTAAAAGCCGGTTTGCTACATCAGTGCAGCACTTTTCTGTACTTTTTGTGGCTGATATGTTTTGGGATCATTGGAGTTTCTGTTAAATAAGGGTTAATCTGAGCGCCAATTTTTCATACCCGCCTATTGGAGCTGAGCGACCACTATGAGTTATATGATCCTTAAACACATCCACCTCACCTGTATTGGCTTAACCTTTATTCTGTTTTCGGTTCGCGGTTTCTGGATGCTGACAAACTCAGATAAGCTTCAGATGAAATGGGTAAAAATTGCCCCCCATATTATTGATACCTGCCTGCTCTTAAGTGCCATCTCACTTGCCGTTATGCTGCAAATATCGCCATTCGTTCACGGCTGGTTGATGGCGAAAATTATTGGGCTGATTGTTTATATTGTTTTGGGAACGGTGGCATTAAAACGAGGGAAAACAAAAGCCGTTCGAACGACGGCTTTTGTTCTGGCGCTGCTCACGTTTGGCTATATTGTTAACGTGGCACTGACGAAATCAGCGGCACTGTTTTAAACGCATTGAGACGAGCAGCATCGAATCGGGCGCAGGGCACCCTCCAACAACGTCTCCATGTACGCCTGGCCACACGCCTGGTAAGAGGGTGCCCCGCGCCCGATAAAATGGCTTTTAACAGCAGACGAAATTTGCATGCGCAGCGGTCGGGCAAAAATCTACATTAAGTTAAAGCGCCTTAATCGGCGCTTAATACCTGATCCATACCGGGTGACTTAAACCAATACCCGTTGCACTCTGCTTCAGATAAGGCAATAGTTTGGGCGGTGCCAGCCAGTGCTTTTCTAAACTGATCAACTTTCTCAAAGGTGCCCTCACCCTGGGGGCTTATACGAGCGATATCCACACCGATTTTTTGCATGGTGGGCAGCTCACTTTCAAGGTTATAGGTTCTACCGGACATGGTTTGAATACCGTTCAGCGTAAACAGTTCGTCGTCTTCCTGACTGTGAACCGCGATACCTTCGGGGTGATCAATACATTTTAACTGACAGTTGTCTTTTGGCAGGTCGTAGTATCGGGCGGTAAAACAGCGCGCAGAGTACGCCAACGGTAACCGGCCATAGGCGTAGACTTCTGTTTCAAGCCCCTCTTTAATACCCATTGCTTCAGCATCGGCAAGTAGTTCGTGCAGCGTTTCCCGGCCTAGCTCGACAGGCATCACCCACCGCGTTACACCTTGCTTTTTCATCACCTTTAACGCCCTGGCGTTGTAGATATTAATCGCAGGGCCGGAAACAAATGGCACGCCCTGCTCGCTCATTAGCTGAACACCTGCCATATCGTTGGCTTCAACCATAATGTCGCCGTTGTCACACAACTTTCGAAGGGTCTTTAGTTCTGACTCTGCTGCCAGCAGCGTCAGTGTTGATAGTACCACCTGCTTACCGCTTTGCGAGAGTGATTTTGCCAGGTCTATCCAGTCCTGAGCCCTTAGTTCGCGCCGCTTTGAGCAGACGGTTTCACCGAGGTAAATGATATCAACGTCGGCATCGGCTGCCTGCTCATAAAAAGCCAGGGTTTGCTGTTTTGTCCAATAGTAAAGAATCGGCCCCAGAGATAATTTCATACGTTTACCTTTCTCTTGTCAGTTGTCACTCACCACTCGCCAGCAGCAGCTATTGCCACGCTCTTGTGTACGCGCCTAATGTGGTTTGAGCACCTTCAGATACTTTTGCCAGGTCATCTTTCCACTGTTTTTTAACCCTGAAGTGTTCCGGGTTCATCTTGTGCAGGTCGATCGCTCGTCGCCAGGTTCGAACAACATTCTCAACATAGGCGGGGCTGCGCTGCCGACCTTCAATTTTTACTGCTTTAATACCTGCGGCGTACAGGTCGGGTATCAATTCTACGGTGTTGAGACTGGTCGGCTCTTCGATGGCATGGAAGGTTCTCTCCCCGACTTTAAACCGGCCTTTACATAAGGTTGGGTAACCCGCATTTTCCCCCTCTTCGAAGCGGTCAATCAACACGTCATTGAGCCGTGCTTCAAGCCCTGCGTCGGTCTGCTCCCAGCGCACATCTTTGGCTGGCGAGCAGGCGCCACAGGTATTGGGGGATTCGTCAGTCAAATAGGATGAGAGATAGCAGCGCCCTTCTGCCATAATACATAAGCTACCAAACGCAAAAACTTCCAGCTCTACCGGCGAGTACTCTGCAACGGCTTCTACCTGTTTCAGCGAGAGCACTCTCGGCAGAACGGCACGACGAATGCCGAAATTATTTTTATAAAACTTGAGCGTTTCATAGTTGGTGGCCGAACCTTGAACCGACAAGTGCAGCGGAAGGTCGGGGTACCGCTCGGCTGCATAGTCCATCACCGCCATATCCGCACATATCAGCGCGTTTACGCCTAAGTCCTGGGCGGTATCAACCGCTTTCTGCCATCGCGACCAACCGGCTGTTTGCGAGTATGTATTGATAGCAACAAACACTTTCACGCCTTTATCGCGTGCATAGGCAAGTCCATCCTGAGCTTTTTTATCAGCAAAGTTAAGACCTGCAAAATGCCTGGCATTGGTATCATCTTTGAAGCCTATATACACCGCATCAGCACCACTATCGACGGCGACTTTTAGAGCAGAAAGGCTACCTGCTGGACAGACCAATTCCACGTATTTCTCCTTTTATCCAAATAACAAATCATATAGTTAGTTTATGTCCAGAAACGGCCGTCATTCCCGCGAAAGCGGGAATCCATAACTCGGAGCCATATCAAAATACTGGATCCCCGCCTTCGCGAGGATGACAAAGCTACGATATTTCTGGGCGGATATTAATTATCTAATCACCTATTAACTATCTAACCACCTATTAAACACACCATCACTCACGCGCTCTAGTCTCAAGTTCTGTACAGATTTCATTGAGAACAACCCATTTCTTGCTACACCAGGCTGGCGCAAGCAATAACTCTTCTGATGCTGTACCGGTGAACCGGTGAAATACAACCGATTTTGGCGTCCTTCTGATGACTTCAGCAACCAGTGCAACATATTCACTTTGAGACATAGGGTGATACTCGCCTCGTTTCCATTCACGGGCTAGCTGAGTGCCTTTAACGACGTGTAATGGGTGTATCTTTAGCCCGTCGGTGCCAAGCGCGAGAACCTTATCAAGTGAAACCAGGGTGTCTTCGGGCTTTTCACCGGGCAGACCGGCAATTAAGTGAGTGCATATTTGCAGCCCTCTCGCTCGTGCACGCTTTACGGCATCAACATACTCGGCAAAACCATGGCCTCGGTTAACTCGATCAAGCGAGGCATCAAATGACGATTGCAACCCTAGCTCAAGCCATACTTCATGCCCCTGCTGCTGATATGACTGCAGTAGATCGAGCACGGCATCCGGCACACAATCAGGCCGTGTACCTACCGATATGCCAATTACATTCGGGCTGTTGAGTGCGCTTTCATATAACTCTCGAAGGTATTCAATTTCGGCGTAGGTGTTGGTGTAAGACTGAAAATAGGCTAAGTATTTTTTTGCGCCGGTTCGTTTCACAATAACTTGCTGGCCTGCCAGTACCTGATCTTCTACCGGCGTGACGATTTTTCTATCTGAGGGAGAAAAAGATGCGTTGTTGCAGAATGTACACCCGCCAATGCCCTTTGAACCATCTCGGTTGGGACAGGTAAACGCAGCGTTAATTGAAACCTTGTGGACTCGCTCGCCCCATTTTTGTTTTAAATGATGGCCTAACGTAGTGGCATGTTTTGTTAAGTCCATTAGCGCGTCATCTTGAATTGTGAGGGTTTCTTATTATGTATGGCGAGCGCTATATCGAGCATAAAATGTCATTGCCTTTTCAATGGGTTGAGCAAATTTTGAGAGGCTAACAGAGCTTTTTGAAAAGCGAGTTGATGATCATCAAGGCGAGTAACGCAGGCTAAGGCACTATTGTCTGCAAATTGGCCTCGTACAAAAGGAATTTATTTTGTTTCCAAGACCTCCTTCTCCTTCGAAACTATACTCTCAACTCCCCCGCATACTGGCAAAACCGCTGGCTCATGTGCCGTTTCCGGCTCAACGTATTGCGATGACAAAAGTGCTGCAACAAGTATTTAAAGAAGCGCTGGAGTCTGGCGAATGTGAGTTTTTAAGAAACCGATGGTTATTAGTAAAAATAAACGATCTGGGTATTAACTGGTATTTCAGCCTGGGCCAAGACGGGAAAATACTGTTGCAGCCTGCTGGGGCTCATGACGTGAGCATCAGCGGTAACCTGAATGAATTTATTTTGCTGGCAGCAAGAAAAGAAGACCCTGATACGCTATTCTTTCAAAGACGCCTGTTAATTGAGGGCGACACAGAGCTTGGTCTGGAAGTTAAAAACCTGATCGATTCACTGGATACCAATGAGTTATCCAATGAGCTGCGCTTTCTACTCAGCAGCGCGGGTGAATATGTCGGTATTTTTGCATCGTAAGTGGTGTTTTAAATAAACCATTGCTAGCAGTATTGTGCGCCTTCGGAAGCCTTAACCAGGCCAATGGGCGGCGACTACATGGACGTCTAAGCAAAAGGTGGTTGCTCCAGATCAATACTCGACGAACTATGCCCAAAAGTACTCCTAAAGAGGCATGCAAAGTCAGGAAAGGCCAGTGGTAACATAGCCCAAATTTGAATTTAAGCGTGACGTCCATGTTAGATGAATTAAAGTTAGAACAAATTAAAAAGCACTACCTTTTCTCTGGTTTATCAGAAAAAGCGCTGGCAGAAGTCGCCCGTATAACCAAGTTGTCTGAGCTTGAGCCCGACCAACACCTGTTCTTTCAAGGTGAAAAGGCTGATCATTTTTATCTGATTTTATCTGGCCAGATTAAACTCACTCGCCTGACACCCGACGGTAACGAGAAAGTCATTGAGATATTAATGCCAGGGCAAACGTTTGCTGAAGCGGTTATGTTCATGCACAAAGACGACTACCCGGTCACGGCAACCTCGATCTCGGATGCGAAAGTTTTTTCGTTTAATAGCAAACATTTTTTGGGCATTCTGGAAGAGAATCCTAAAACATGTTTGAGTTTGCTGGGAGATCTGGCACTTCGCCTCCGCGGCAGACTCAATGAGATTGAGAATCTCACCATGAAAAACGCAACGTACCGTGTGGTACGCTTCTTCTTGAACGAGCTAGAGAAACAAGGCGAAACCAATAGCCGGGTTGAGCTGTCGATTCAGAAGCAGCTTATCGCTTCTCGCCTGTCGATCAAACCGGAAACATTATCGCGTATTTTTCATACCCTAAAAGACCGTGAAATACTTGAGACTCAGGGTAAAACGATCATCATCAAAGATGTCGACAAACTAAAATCATTTGAATAACCTGCCAAGATAGATATACCAACACTATAGGTATTCAGACGCTAAAGGGCGGTATAATGGTCGTTATTATTTGATCATGCAGGCCGCCCAATCCACTATGAACAGCTTTAGTCCAAGTATCGGTAGCTCATCAGTACTCGCCCTTATCTCTCTCTTGGACGACTACGGCTTTTCCCGGCAACAGGTTTCGGACATATCCGGCATAGACCTTAGTACCCTCGACCTTCAAGATAGCCGCCTGCCGCTAGACCAATACAAAACCCTTTGGGACACCGCACTTAAGATTACCAATAATCCTGCATTGGGGTTGGAGCTTGGCCAGATATTTAATGCATCTAAAATCGGCCTAGTCGGCCATATTATTTTTAATAGTGAAAATCTGGCTAAAGGTTTGAAGGAGTATGTTCGGCTGTTCAGTATCGTTAACGAAGCGATTTCACTGAATTTTGAAACCGACGAGAAATATGCGTATCTGCGCTTTATTCACCTTAACCCCGAGCACTACTGCATCCCGGATATGGAGCGCTCAATGGTACTTTCGCTCTATCGTGGAAAGGCGCTGTTTGATAGCGATATCCAGTGGGAATCTGTTGACTTTCAACATGCTCAACCCGATTACGTTGATAAATACCAAAAGGTTTTTAATTGCCCTCTCAACTTTAACCAAAACCACTGCCAGATAGTGTTTCAGCGTGACTATTTGGAACTAGCCCCAAAGCAGCGCAACCCATACCTTGGAAGTGCGGCACTGGAATACGCCAACAGCATGCTAAAAAAACTGTTCCGACGCTCTTATGCCGATAAAGTAAAGGGGCTGATTGCCCAGTCCATCAGCACAGGTGAAGCGGATGTTGACCATATTGCCGAAAAGCTCAATACCAGCAGGCAAACACTCTACCGCAAACTCAAAGCAGAAGGCGTTTCGTTTCAAAGCTTATTGGAAGATGTTCGGTTCAGCACCGCAAAAGAACAACTCAGGAACTCTGACCGTCAGTTAAGCGAGATTGCATTTTCACTAGGATTTAGTGATTTAAGCGCGTTTAGTCGCGCATTTAAACGATGGAGCGGGGTTACACCAAAAGAATATAGAGACGGGGTGTGAGTTTTGTTTGGGCAAGGAGGAGGGTTCAAAAACTTCTAGTCTGTCACCCCCGCGAAGCGAGGATGACAGGTCGAGTGCTTATGCTTCTACCTTATCTGAAACAAGCGCTATCACGTCATTGACAGTCTTGATCTGCTCAGCCATATCATCAGGTATTTCTACATCAAACTCTTCTTCAAATGCCATCACCAACTCAACAGTGTCCAGTGAGTCTGCGCCTAGGTCATCAATAAAGTGCGCTTCAGCCGTTACCTTATCCTCTTCTACATCCAGCTGGTCACAAATTACTTTAATAATACGTTTTTGAATATCAGACATTGAGTCTTCTCCGTTGGCTTTTCAATCGTGCTATCGGTTTATGTTCTAGATTTTATATTCTAGCGTTCAGGTTTAATGCAAAAGTCAGGCTTCGACTTTTACAGGTTTAATAACAAATAGAAGATCACCTCTGTTCACTTGCTGTCCTGAGACACCTTTAACGTGAGTGATTTTATACTTCTGGTCAGCCGGATAGATCTCTGCACCGGCTTTATTGAAACTTGACAATGTAAGTGGCTGGAACATCTTCATCGCCTCTAACAAACACAGGGTCTGATCAACCGTGACCGTATCACCCTCTTCGATATAGGAGGGCTGATCAGGTGATGCAGAGCGGTACATAATGCTGGTCGAGGGTGCGAGAACTTTCAGCTCTTCTGAGCCGTCTACAACGATTGAGAAGGTCTCGTCCGATGCTGACTCATTAACTCCCGCGCCTCCCTTCAATGTGCTTAATTCAGCAGGGTTTCTTGTAACCAGATCGATTAAGTAGCCGGTATCATAATCACCAGACAGGAAGACCGGGTCTTTCAGTATGACCTGCAACAATGGAATATTGGTATCGACCCCTTCAATAATGACTTGCGAAAGATAGTCTGACATTTTCTCAGTGGCTTCTTCTCGCGAACCGGCGTGAACGATGACTTGAGCAATCAGGTTATCGTAAAACGGTGGAATCGACTTACCGTCATCAACCGTAACGATATGGGTAACGCCCTCCACTTTCGGGAACAGACACTTGCTTACCAAGCCAGGTGTCGGTACGACTTTTAGTTCACCCTGATCAACCGAAACACTCTCAGCGTTGATTCTTACTTCAAGTGCATAACCGGATTCTTTTATCGGCATCTCATCAATAGACTTACCCATTGCAATGCGATACTGCTCTCTAACGATATCCACACCACTGACCAGCTCTGTCACCGGATGCTCTACCTGCAAACGGGTATTCATTTCCATAAAGTAGAGCGTTTCGCGGTCAAGGTCATAAATAAATTCAACCGTACCTGCGCCATGGTAACCACAGGCTTCCGCCAGTTTATAAGCCGAGTCTCTAGCAATTTTCTCTTGATCGGATGGCAGTACAGTAGAGACAGACTCTTCGATGATCTTCTGCTTGTTGCGCTGAACACTACAATCACGCAAACCTAAAATGCGTGTGCAACCAAACCGGTCTCGCAATAACTGCACTTCAATATGCCTGAAGCGCGTCACCAGCCGCTCCAGATAGATATCTCCACTCCCAAAGCTATTGCGAGCTTCGGCTTTGATCATATAAAACAGTTCTTTTAGCTGCTCTGCTTTTTCGACAACGACAATGCCTTTACCACCACCGCCGTGAGCGGCTTTCAAAATAATGGGGAAGCCTATTTCCTGAGCGATCTGCTCTGCGTGATCGATGTTTCTAAGCAGCCCATGACTGCCTGGTACCACTGGAACGCCCAGCTCAATAGAGGTGTGTATCGCTCTGGACTTATCCCCCATCGCTTCCATGCTTTCTGGCGATGGCCCGATAAAGTTCAGCCCCTGCGCTAAACACTGGTGTGCGAACTGGCTATTTTCAGAAAGAAAACCAATTCCCGGATGAAGCGCTTCTGCACCATTCATTTCTGCAATTCGCAGCACACTGTCACCGTTCAGATAGCTTTCATCGGGGGTATATCCGCCCAAACAAACCAGATTATCACCATCTTTCAGCATATCCGCTGCAACCGAATCCATATCCGGATCGGACTGAACAAGCACCACGTTAAGGTTCATTGCATGGGCTTCGCGAATCAGCTTAACAGCGGTGCACCCTCGCGCGTGAACGAGCACTTTCTGATACGGCTCAAACTTCTGTATCGCTGCGGTATTACTAAATTCATCTTTGCGGCTCGGTATGTCTTTATGAGTCAGCCATCTGTTAATCAGTTCAGAAACACTCATTCCCGCAGAACTGATTGCCGGGTCAATCGCTTTAAGTCGCTCATCGAGCCCCTCAACCATAGGGTGTTTGACAAGTCCCTGCATGCTATTGGCTTCTGACACCAGATAGTTAGCCAGTGTAGCGGTTACCGGAAGATATTCAGGTACAACAATACGGCCTGCAAACGGCATATTGGTGCCCGAAAAATAGTAGGTTTCGACTAACGGGTGAGTTACCAGACTTGCTTGTGCTCCACCCGTGCAGTCCCCATAACCAAACATCAAAATAGGGAGCCCCAGATCACTGACAAACCGGTTAATTTGGTCGTTTACCACCGCCATGGAAAACAGCGCTGACGCACCTTCTTTTGTTTGCATTCCGCCCGAGCTGATAAAACCAATAACGGGCATGGAGTATTCAGCACAGTAAGCCAGTAACCGGCATAAACGCTCGGCCGAAGACATATCAAATGCCCCTGCCTGAAATGCGTGATTGGAAACAAAAAGCCCTACAGGTTCCAGGTCTTCACCGACGGAAAACTCGGCTATACCTGTTATCAACCCTGATGCAGATTTTGATTTGGCCTGCTGGCGAATAATGGCTTCGCCAAACCCCGGGAAGTGTTTCGGATTCGCCGTGGTAATGCGGCTATCCAGCTCCATAAAGTCCTGAAATAAAGCGCCTATCAGCTCTTGTGGAGTAAAGCTGGCAGCAGGTTTAATATCATTAAGAATAGACTGAATTCTTAAGTCTTTGATGGCTTGGTTTAACCGGTTCCAGAAGTCTTTTCTTCGGCCGATAAACACTGGGTTAAACTGGCCCGAGAATGTTTTATTCTCTTTCTGACACTCAAACAGTTCAGGATATAGTTTTTCAAAGAAGTAGCTGGCAACCACAAACACGACGTCAGAGGAGCGGGGGTGTTGAACCTTTTTCCACTGTTCTGCGGTTCTTAAAAACTCCCCGAAGTTACTGGTGTTGCGGATACGTATCAGCCATCCACTAAATGACGCGACCTCTTCGTCGCTGCTAATGCCGGACTCGTTCAACATAGACTGTAGCAACGATTCCGATATTTTTTTATTGTCACTAAATTCAGAGACAATTTCTGTCAGGTTAGCCAGAATTTTCTCGTACAGCGTATCGAACCTAATTAACTGTTTGCAGTGTTCGATAGTGACCGGCTTAAAGCGACTGTCCTGAATAAGGTCAATAAAGCTTAACTGCTCATTTGCCAGTACGTTGCAGTCAACTTCGTTTTCAAGCTTCTCAAGACTGTCGATAAGTGCATTCAAGTGATGTGGTGCTTCTTGCTGCCAGCCGTTATAGAGATAAAAAGCGATTTCGGCAGACAGTTCATGCAGTGCTTTTTCAAAGTTCCCTTTTGGATTTCCAAGAAACAGAGAGGCAATATAGCCGCGTTCGTCACCTCGGTGCTGTTCACTTTCCCGATAACGCGACCAGCTTTTGAAAAGCGCATCTTCATAGATTAGCTTGTCACTGCGCTTCAACCACTCACTGAACCTTGAGTCGCTGAGCATTCGCTGCTGCTCATCAGGCGAGATCGGTAGCTCGCAAACATCACTGGTGGTCTCTTCCAGCTGCACGGATTGGGTCTTTAGTCGAGAACGCAGTTTTAGTGACCTTAAAGCGCCATAACCAAAACCAAATAGCGATGGGAACCCTCTCACATCCAGTGGAGCCAAACGCTTGCTGAGTAACTCTTCTTTGCCTGCCGCCAATAGCCTGCTGACATCAATATAGTGCTGACTCAATGGCGTCAGTTTTTTTACTATCGCACGGGACTTCAATTCAATTTGAGCCAGCGACGTGACAATGGCCGCTTTAAGACGCTCACTGTTTTGGCTGCCTTCCAGTGGAGAGTAGTCAATCACTCCGTCGATAATACCTTCCTGAAAAAGCTCCGGTGCAGACACCCCAACCAATCGTGCGCAGGTCTGCCAATCAAGCTTCTGCTTTCGGGCGATAGACGCCAGGCCTTTAGGTTGAATGGTACTGAAAATACCATCTCTCACCGAAAGCAATAGGTTGGTTGCAGCCAGAGGGATAGCTCCACCTGAGTAACCAAAGCCCCATACAATGCCCACCGTAGGAACCTTAAGGTCTGCCATGGTCGCGATTAACTCAGATATGCTATGGGCCTGATTACGCAAGTTGGCTTTGGCCCCCGCATCGGCTCCGGGAGTATCAATAAATGTGACAATAGGTATCTGACGGCGCTCAAGCTCCCGAACCCACTTGCCGGCTTGTTGGTGGTGCTTTGGCTTCCATACACCGTTATTAACCTGGCGGTTTTGAGCGACAACACCTAAACGAATAGTCTGCGAGGCATAACTTAACTCAATCTCCGCAATATACAGCGGGCCTTCTTTTGTTTCAGAAATGACCCGCTCAGAAAGCTCAGAAATGAGTTTGATAATTGAACTTCTATCATTGCTTTCTGCGGGAATAAGTACCTGCTGCTGGTATGCATCTCCAGACGTCTGCCGCAACGCATTGGCACGTCGAATCAGGTCATCCCCTGCAACAAACGTGGCACCTTCCATGACCTCTCGCCCAATGCCATATTGACTCAGGCTTGTTGATTGCTCTTTAGCTTTGGCATCAGCCGCATTTGATGGCTTGTCACTGGCTCTAACCAGATCCGCCAACCTGGAGTACTCTTCGAGACACAGTAGCAGTGCCGCTGCAGACTCTTTTTCCAGGCTTTTGTTACGCTGTACTTCACTCATTATGTTTACTCCGACAGCACAGTCTCTACGCTTGCCTCATAATCAATACGTTGAAAACCAAACCCAAACAACTTCAAGAAATCCCGTCTGTATCCATCAAAATCAGACAGTTGTCGTAGGTTTTCGTTGCTGATCAGTTCCCATCGACGCTTCACTTCAGATTGAACCTCCTCAGTTAGCTCATGTTCGTCGACTCTTAAGCGACCAGCACTATCTTTTTGGCAATTGTCCCCATAGAGACCTGTGGTTAAAATTCTATAAATCTGTTCAATACACCCTTCATGGGTGCCCTTTTCTTTCATCACCTGATAGAGCAACGATATATAGAGCGGCATGACAGGTATCGCCGCACTCGATTGCGTGACCAATGCTTTAAGCACTCCTATATGAGCACTTCCACCGTGGTTTTGCAAAAGAGTATTAATTTTCGTTACTGTTTTATCAAGATCTTTCTTTGCTTGGCCAATGGTAGCGTCACCGTATATTGGCCAGGTAATTTCATCCCCGATATAAGTATAGGCAATAGTTTTGCAGCCATCGGCTAAAACACCTGCATTATTCAAAGCCTCAATCCAATGTTGCCAATCTTCGCCACCCATCACTTTTATCGTGGCATCAATTTCTTCCTGATTAGCGCCCATTAGCTCAACTGACTTAATCTCGCCTTTATCGGTATCTATGGTTTTACCCTTAAATACACTTCCGATAGGCTTTAACACAGAACTATACCATTTATCTTCACTGGCTACATAACGACGGGGGGCCGCAACACTATAAACAACCAGATCAACCTTTTTTACCGTTTCCCTAATCTTTTTGATTGTAGCTAGCTTTGCATCTTCTTGAAATGCATCCATATTCAGGCTTTCTGCAACCAACCCTCGGGCTCGGGCAAGCTGTTCAACACGCATGTTGTTATACCAGCCAGCGGTTGCGGTTTTTCGCTCCGTAGGCTCTCGATCAAAATGGACGCCAATCGTGTCTGCCGCTCCGCCTAATGCCAGCGCAATACGAGAGGCAAGCCCGTACCCGGAAGAAGAGCCAATAATTAATGCCCGTTTAGGTCCATCCAGCGTATGCGCAGTTGCAAACTCTGCTTGCTCGTTAACATATTCAAAGCACCCGTTGGGGTGAGCATTCACACAGATAAAACCTTTAACCTTGGGCTTAATAACCATATCGCTTAACTCTTAGTCCGTATACCAAATCGTTTGTCTGCTTTGTTCAGGCGTGTCGCAGGGCGCGAGCCAGTTCGCAAAATCTCAGCCCCAGTGAACACTGGGTGGAAAAATCATCGAATATTCTGGTCATCATTAGTGTTTCAGGCGGCGTACTTTCCTAATATTAATGAAGCATTGGTTCCGCCGAAACCAAAACTATTACTCATCACCGCGTCGATCTCTGCATTTTCTGCTTGAGACACTATCGGTATCGTCTCGGTTTCATCTTCCGGGTTTTGTAAATTAGCTGTTCCTGCGATGAACCCTTCTTTCATCATGATCAGGCTGTAAATAGCTTCATGAACACCGGCAGCGCCTAGCGAGTGGCCACTTAATGATTTCGTTGCACTCAGCTTTGGCAGATGCGTCCCGAATACTTTTTTAATCGCCTTTAGCTCTGTCAGGTCGCCCATTGGTGTGCTCGTACCGTGCGTATTTATATACTGTATCGGTCGATTACCCGCCTGATGAAGCGCCAATGCCATACACCGCTCTGCCCCCTCACCGGATGGCTGAACCATATCCTGCCCATCAGAAGTGGCGGCATAACCAATCACTTCGCCATAAATTTTTGCACCTCGTGCCAGCGCATGTTCCAGCTCTTCAACCACAACCACTCCGGCCCCATTTGCAATCACAAATCCGTCTCTGCCTTTATCATACGGCCTGGATGCCTGCTCGGGGGTATCGTTATATTTAGTCGACAGCGCACCCATTGCGTCAAACTGCAGTGCCAGCGTCCAGTGGGCACTATCAGCCCCGCCTGCAAACACTATTTTTTGTTTACCTAACTGAATTTGTTCTACTGCGGTACCAATACAATGAGCGCTGGTTGCACAGGCGGACGTTACAGAGTAGTTGACACCTCGAATCCCAAAGGCGGTAGACAGCACCGATGAGAGCGCGCTATTCATTCCCCGTGTAACTCGATATGGCCCTACTTTTCTCACGCCACCTTTGTGGAATGTGTCGACCGAATCTACTACGTCCTCTGTTGAGGTTCCTCCTGTGCCCATGACCAAACCAGTAAAGTCACTTTTTACCTGATCTTCTTCGAGCTTTGCATCCTCAATCGCTTGCTTCATGGCAAGATACCCATAACCCGAAGCGTCCGTCATGAAACGATACAGTTTACGATCAATATGTTCCTTTGGCTTCAATGAAATTTGCCCACTTATTTGAGAACGAAGCCCTTTTTCGACAAACGTCTCATCAAGTTTAATACCGCTTTTTCCCTTTTTAAGCGACTCGGTAACGTCTTCAACACTGTTTCCCAAGCTTGATATAATCCCTATACCGGTAATCACTGCGCGCTTCATTTACTCTTCCTCAAACGTTCATAACGAACATGACTTAATCTTTAGCCGTTAACCTTTAGCGCCGCTTATGCACAGAACAAAAACCATGCACAGGCGCCACAAGGCGCATAACGTATTAGCTTACGGCACTCATGCCAGAAACAGGAATTAACCCCGTTCTAATATTTTCTGCGCTGTAAATATTGGTGCCGTCAACATAGACTTCTCCGTCGGCAATCCCCATCACGATATCTTTTCTGAAGACCCGCTTTATATGTATGTGATAGCGAACCGTCGATGCCTCAGGTAACACTTCGCCAAAAAATCGTACGCCACCAACTCCTAATGCTCTGCCCTTTCCTTCATAACCTGCCCAAGCCAGGTAAAACCCAAGACCTTGCCAAAGCGCATCAACCCCTAAACAACCAGGCATTACAGGGTCTCCTGGAAAGTGGCATTTAAAAAACCACAGGTCTGGTAATACATCAAACTCCGCAATTAGCTCTCCCTTATTGTACTTTCCTCCTTTAGAAGAAACATGGATGATCCGGTCAATCATCCGCATCTGTCCTTGGGGGAGCTGCATGGCAGGCGGATTAGCAACGTTAAACATGGCGTCTAATTCTAGTTGAGAATAACTGGCTTGTTGCTGCATAACTTATCTTCCTTAAACGACCTATTGCGGTTCTGGTGAGTGAGACTATTAACTCTTATAAGTGTTACGTTTTTATGGCACTCACTATAGAGCGCTAAACAGCAATTCTCTTGACCCATTGTCCCAATCATTTGACATCTCGTATCAGCTAACACCAAAGTCTTACAAAGCAAATAGACGCACGAACCACTTTCCTATTACTATTAGCATTAACAATTACTTAATAAGATCAGGTATAGCCGCATTTATGAGTAAGAAAGTTAACGGTATAGCAGAGGGAGCTACGTTGTTACAGCCGTGGCAAGATGAGTTCGACCAGATTAGAGAGTTCTTTGACGAAGAAGTTCATGCTTCAGTTCAACGTTTATGCGCAGATAACAGCTTCGTAAGTCTGTTGTCAGCGTTTTTTTCCCAAGCTCAAACAGAGATTAGCGAAGCACAGTTGACCGCCTCACTTCAGCAAACAATTGGCAACCTTAATAGCGCAAACAGCATTAAGGAACTTCAGTTGCTGGTAAACGAAATTGCAACACCTATCATTGATAGCTCTGTCGCTAAGCTCAGCTTTAGCGGCTTAGACCAGTTGCCTACTGATCAGCATTATCTATTTATCTCAAACCATCGCGATATATTGATGGACCCATTGCTTCTAAATTTCTTGTTGTATCACCACCAATATGAAACCGCGCACTGCGCAATAGGCGATAACTTATTACAAAATAGCATTGCCCTTGAGTTTGCACGTTTAAATAAGTGCTTTAAAATTTTGCGTTCAATTACGTCCCCAAGAGAGATATTAAAAGCGATGAAGGTTCAGTCGGCTTACATCCGACACCTCAGTTTCAACAACGCCGCGAATATCTGGATAGCACAAAAAGAAGGCCGCTCCAAAGACAACCTGGATAAGACCAACCCGGCGCTAATAAAAATGCTAGGGCTGGCCAAACCGAAGGAGTTAGCATTCGGAGACTATATTAGCCAGCTGAATATCGTGCCCGTTAGCTTCTCTTATGAATGGGATCCTTGCGATATTGACAAGGCTACTGAGTTGGAAATAACAGAACAGCAAGGGCATTATAAAAAAGAAGCGATAGAGGACTTAACCGCCGTTAAAAAAGGGTTGTTTGAACCGAAAGGGTCAGTGCATGTTCATTTTGATAATCAGCTGCTAGACGGCCAATTGAAAGACCTGAACCACATAGATATTGCAGAAAAAATTGACCACTCAATTATTAAAAACAGAGTTATATTTCCAGTTAATGACGCGGCTAAGCAAGCATTGTCGCCAACCAAGGTTATAACCAGTCAACGATTTAAAAAAGAAGAGACCGAAAAGGCACTTATTGAATTAGAGCGCAGGCTAAGCGGCTGCACTCCACAGGTTCGTAAGCGAGTTTTATTAAATTATGCGGCTCACTCGACAGATTGACTCTCTGCCGAAGGGAACTCATTAAAGATCATTACTTTGATTATCTTTGTGAACACTGGTGTTCTCGTCGGGTGGGCTAACATAATATCTCTGCTGATCAATCTCTTTAACCTCTGGGTCAGTAATGTCGTGCCCTTTTTTGCCCCGTTTCAGCCAAAAGACAAACCCTGCCCCGACGACTAATAACAATAACCACTTAAGCATACAGCCTCCTGAATAAACTTGAGCTTGCCTCTTTGTAGAACCTTTAATCAAACGTCTAGCAAGACAATCAAAATAGAAGATTAGCGCAAAAACCGCCTCAGACGAAAAACATCCCTAAGTTAATAGTAAACCTAAAACAAAAAATGCGCTTAAGTCTTTTCCACTTAAACGCATTTTAGGTGCTATATCAATCATTCGATATAAGTACAAATATGTATTTTTAAGCTGCCTAGCGGCAGTGAACGAATATACGCATTGGCACTGCCCGGTCAACGCGTTTCCCGAAGGCCAGGCTGCATATCCCGCTTTCCAATAAGCTCGCAGCCTATTAGAGGCAGCGCTTAAAAAGTACGAGCCTTAGATTTCAATTTGCTCCATGGTGTCTTCTTTTTCAGATGTTTCCTGTGGTTGAGGCATCAGCTTTTCTCGAATCTTCCCTTCAATTTCAGCGGCAACCTCTGGGTGTTCTTCGAGATAAACAGCAGAGTTAGCCTTTCCTTGACCAATCTTCTCACCATTATATGAATACCAGGCGCCGGCTTTATCAACAAAACCGTTCTTCACGCCCATATCGATGACCTCTCCCATATGGTAAATACCTTTGCCATACATGATTTGGAACTCGGCCTGCTTAAACGGAGGAGAAACCTTGTTTTTTACAACCTTAACACGTGTTTCGTTACCTACGATCTCATCACCGACTTTAACTGCACCGGTTCGGCGAATGTCCAAACGAACCGACGAGTAGAATTTAAGCGCATTACCACCGGTTGTCGTTTCAGGGTTACCAAACATAACCCCAATTTTCATACGTATTTGGTTGATGAAAATACATAGGCAGTTCGCATTTTTTATATTACCGGTGATTTTGCGAAGTGCCTGGGACATCAAGCGGGCTTGTAAGCCTACGTGATGATCACCCATTTCACCTTCAATTTCAGCTTTTGGAGTCAATGCCGCAACAGAGTCCACAACAATAACCTCTACTGCCCCTGAGCGAACCAGCATATCTGCAATTTCAAGTGCCTGCTCACCAGTATCTGGCTGAGAAACGAGCAGTTCATCAACATTAACGCCTAGTTTTTCAGCGTAAACAGGGTCTAGCGCATGCTCTGCATCGACAAACGCACAGGTCTTGCCCTGTTTTTGAGCTTCTGCAATAACTTGCAAGGTCAAGGTCGTTTTACCTGAACTTTCTGGGCCATATATTTCTACGATACGCCCATATGGCAAGCCACCAATACCCAACGCTACATCCAGGCCCAAAGACCCTGTAGAAACAGAAGGAATCGCTTCACGGGGTTTATCCCCCATTTTCATAACAGCACCTTTACCAAACTGTCTTTCAATTTGTGATAATGCTGCCGTAAGCGCTTTCTTTTTGTTATCGTCCATCGATGACCTCTAAATGCTGTTTATTAAATACTGTTCATATCAAAAAAATACTGTATATTTGGTCAGTATTATTCCACACTTTTTTTTATCTGCAAAGTGTTTTAACCGAAGTTTAGTTTATCCCCCCTTCTTCTCTTTATATCTCTATGATTTCACGTAAAATTGCGGTTCGTTTTTTTACACAGGGTAGATCGCTTACATCATGGCAAACTCGAAAAACTCCACTCCACAGCACACACCAATGATGCAACAGTACCACCGGCTTAAGGCAGACCATCCAAACGAGTTGGTGTTTTACCGTATGGGGGATTTTTACGAGCTATTTTATGATGACGCCAAAAAAGCATCAGAGCTATTAGATATTACGCTGACTGCAAGGGGGCAATCTGCGGGTCAACCCATCCCGATGGCCGGTATTCCTTATCACGCCGCGGAGGGATATATCGCCCGTATTGTAAAAGCCGGAATATCAGTAGCGATCTGCGAGCAGGTTGGCGACCCAGCCACCAGCAAAGGCCCTGTGGAACGTAAAGTCGTTCGTGTTGTTACTCCCGGAACGCTTACAGATGAGGCATTTCTTGAAGAAAAGAAAGACAACCTTCTGACAGCGGTTCATTTTTTAGAAGAGTCATTTGGTATTGCCACGCTAGACATAAGTTGTGGCCGATTTAATGTACTTGAGGTTGATAGTCTGGAAGCGCTGCAAGGTGAGCTTCAACGGCTACAGCCCGCAGAGCTTTTGGTGAGCGAAGAGTTCCCCTACACTGAAGCCATTTCTCATATCAAAGGTGTTCGCCGTCAACCACCATGGAATTTTGAAATGGAGACGGCAGAGCGGGTTTTAACCAAGCAGCTGCAAACCAAAGACCTGACAGGCTTCGGTTGTGATGATTTAACACTCGCGATACAGGCTGCCGGGTGCTTGTTACAATATGCCCGTGAGACACAGCGGAATAGCCTGCCCCATATCAGACAGTTGAATCGCGAGCGACGGGAAGAAAGCGTCATACTTGATGCAACCAGTCATCGAAACCTTGAAATTGATACCAATATAATGGGGGGCCACCTCCATACATTGGCCTGGGTAATGGACAAAACATCCACAGCCATGGGAAGTCGCTTACTTCGACGCTGGCTAAACCGTCCATTGCGAGATCAACAATTAATCAATGATCGTCAGGATGCCGTTAAAGCTCTGCTCAATGAATACTTTTACGAGAATGTTCAAGAGCAGCTTAAAAAAATCGGAGACATTGAACGAATACTTTCTCGTGTTGCCCTGGGGTCAGCGAGGCCACGGGATTTCGCCCGTTTAAGAGACACATTCTGCATCCTGCCAGATCTGCAAAACGTGCTTAAAGATATAGACTCATTACAAGTTAAACAGCTGTCAAAGGAAATTCGGGAATATCCCGAGTTAGCAGACTTGCTGCAACGGGCCATCATAGAAAACCCGCCTGTGATAATAAGGGACGGTGGTGTTATTAAAGATGGCTATGATGAAGAGCTGGATGAGCTTCGATCTCTCAGTGAAAACGCTGGGCAGTTTTTGGTTGATCTTGAAAACAGAGAGAAAGAGCGTACCGGCATCACGACCTTAAAAGTGGGCTACAACCGCGTTCATGGATATTTTATTGAGATAAGTAAAGCTCAATCCGACCAGGCTCCCACTGAATATATAAGACGACAAACACTTAAAAATGCTGAGCGTTTTATAACGCCGGAACTTAAAGAGTTTGAAGATAAGGCGCTAAGTAGTAAGAGCCGTGCATTAAGCAGAGAAAAAGCGCTCTATGAGGCATTAATCTCACAGCTGGCTGAACAACTTATGCCACTACAGATTACCGCTCAGGCGATTTCTGAGCTGGATGTGCTTGCCAATTTCGCTGAGCGCGCACAAACCCTCAATTTAACACCACCTGAAATCAGCGCAACACCTGGCATACTGATTGAAGATGGTAGACACCCGGTTGTAGAACAGTTGCTCGACGCCCCTTTTGTACCGAACGACCTTCATCTGGACAACAAGCGTCGCATGCTTATTATTACCGGCCCTAACATGGGGGGTAAATCGACTTACATGCGTCAGGTTGCCCTGATCACGCTTCTTTCCGGTACGGGGAGTTTTGTTCCCGCCGGTCGAGCTGTGATTGGCCCAATAGACCGCATATTTACCAGAATGGGTTCCTCTGATGATATTGCGGGTGGGCGCTCCACCTTCATGGTCGAGATGACTGAAACGGCAAATATTCTTCACAATGCAACTGAACAGAGCTTGGTATTAATGGACGAAGTCGGGCGCGGAACCAGCACATTTGATGGCCTTTCACTGGCATGGGCCAGCGCAGAGCATTTAGCAAAAAACACCAAAGCCTACACTCTTTTTGCAACCCACTACTTTGAGTTGACCGCTCTCCCCGAGCAACTGGACAACGCCACTAATGTTCACTTAACGGCGACCGAGCACGAAGACTCTATTGTTTTCTTGCACACTGTTCATGAAGGCCCGGCAAGTCAAAGTTATGGGTTGCAAGTAGCTAAACTGGCGGGTGTCCCTCACTCGGTAATCCAAAACGCAGGCCAACAGCTGAAAAAACTTGAAGAGTCAGAAAACAGTGCTGCTCATGTATCCGCCTCGATGCAAGCTGCCAAAGTGACCGAAAGCGCTTCTATACAGGCAGATATGTTCGCAGTAATGGAGCCAAGTGCTGTCGATAGCGCAGTTAAGGATCTGGATCCCGACAACCTGTCGCCAAGACAGGCATTGGATGAGCTTTATCGTTTAAAAGCACTAGCCGATTAATATTCATCATGCTGAAAAGTGGGAGATTTTAGCAGGCAACGCCATATAGACTTGCCTGCTTATCAGTCTACCCATACAATATGCCCCTAATTTTTTGAAACCGACAAAGGTTTACCAATTAAGCTCAAGAACTGACCAAGCTGGGGAGCAAATAATGACATTTATTGTTACCGATAACTGTGTGAAATGTAAGTACACTGATTGCGTTGAAGTATGCCCAGTCGACTGTTTTTATGAAGGCCCAAACTTTCTCGTTATTGATCCAGACGAGTGCATAGACTGCGCACTGTGTGAGCCTGAATGCCCAGCGAACGCTATTTTCTCAGAAGATGAGCTACCGGCAGATCAAGTACAGTATGTTGAAATAAATGCTGAGCTTTGCCAAACATGGCCAAATATTACAGAACAGAAAGACCCGCTACCGGATGCAGCTGAGTGGGATGGTGTTGAGAACAAACTTCAGTACCTAGAGCGATAAGTTATCTGCTCAAAGCATTTTAAGGGGTGCTGCCTGCGCCCTTTTAATGCCATATAGAAAAACGCTCGTCAGGTGTACTGCTTTATCTTAATCTTAATCTTCAAATACAGAATTACAATTCAGTATTGAGCTACAAGTCAGCACAGTGCTCCTGCCACTTTTGTTCAAACTTCCCTTTTTGACGCTCTATTTCTTGATCTGTCAGATATTCATGCTCTCCCTTGTCATTATACCTAACAATGGCGTACCCTTTTTCGTAAATTGTTATCTCTTTTTTCAGGCGAGAGCAGTATGAAGCCATCTTTTTTTTCTGCTTATTCCGCTTTGCTTGCTTCTCTCGCTCAACCGCCTTTTCTTCTTCCAACGCTCTTAAAAAACGATGTGTATTTTCCAAAGAGTTTTGACTAGAAGGAGATTCTTGTTTGCTCCCCTCCTCTTGCTTTAATTCCACTACCTCTGCTGTCTTCCCTGGAGATTTATCACTGAAATGAACCCTGCCACTATCATCTGTCCATTTATAGATTTCAGCCACAGCAGGTGCTGAAGCACAGACAAATATGATAATGAGACCTACGAATTTGTTCATTTTAATCTCGATAAAGGCTTATTAAATAAGGTCTTTAAGCCCCATATTGCGGTTTAAAGCAATACACTCTCGAACAGGACGAAAACTTTTCCGATGGATGATTGTTACACCTTTTTCTTTAAGCGCATTCAGGTGAGCTGGCGTAGGGTAGCCTTTATGCCCTGAAAGCCCATAACCAGGGTATTGTTGATCGAGCAAAATCATCTCTCTATCACGAGTCACCTTGGCAAGTATTGAGGCCGCGCTGATTGCCGCAACCCGGCTATCCCCTTTAACCACAGACTCGCAGCGAACATTGATATCAGGGCAACGGTTACCATCAATCAGTGCGTACTCGGGAGTAATTGGAAGATCTTCCACCGCACGTTTCATGGCAAGCATTGAGGCATGCAAGATATTCAGCTCATCAATTTCGGCAACGGTGGCTCGTCCTATAGCCCAAGACAAGGCCTTCTCTTTTATTTCCTCAAACAGGCGCTCGCGCTTTTTTTCGGTTAGTTTTTTCGAGTCATTTAATCCATCGACAGGTACTGATGGATCAAGAATCACTGCTGCGGCCACGACATCGCCAGCTAATGGGCCACGCCCGACTTCATCGACCCCGGCCAATAAGTGTCCTTTATAGCAGCATTCAAACGCGTCACTTTTCATTATTAATCAACTTTGAGATAGCCACGGCGGCCTTGTCATTTGCATCTTGTTTTAGCGACTGATGAATTTGAATAAATTCCCGATTTAATTTTTCATTCGCGTTGTCCTTGGCTAACCGTTGAAGAATGGATTTGCCAAGGTTCAACGGCGAAGCCTGCGCCTGAATAAGCTCAGGCACCAACGCTTTATTCGCCAATAAATTGGGAAGGGCAATATAGGGCGCCTTCATCAACCGCTTCATAATAAAAAACGTAATTGCACTCATTCGATACGCTACAACCATCGGACGCTTGAGCAGCATGGCTTCCAGTGTTGCCGTACCTGATGCAAGGAGAATGACATTGCTCGCAGCCATCACGTCCCTCGACTGCCCTTTAATAAGGGTGATCGGGAGATCAGGGCCTAGCCGCTGGATAATCTCCTCGATTTGCTGCTTTCTGTCATCATTCACATAGGGCAGAAGAAACTGGGCATTAGGATTTTGAGATATGACATACTTAGCAGTCTCAATAAATATCTCGCCCAAATAATGGATTTCGCCAGAACGACTGCCCGGTAATAACGCGACTACATTTTGGCTTTCAGCCAAGGGAGATGAGGCTAACCCTAACCGCTCCCGGGCAATAAGCTGTGATGACTCAAGGGGGATCATGTCCGCAAGAGGGTGACCGACAAATGCGACGGGAACTTTATGGTCTTTATAAAAACGAGCCTCAAAGGGAAAAAGTGTTAACATCAAGTCAACCGCTCGGGCAATTTTAAACACTCTTTTTTGACGCCAGGCCCAAACGGATGGGCTGACATAATGAACTGTTTTTATACCAGACTTACGCAATGACTCTTCAAGCCCCAAGGTAAAGTCGGGAGCATCGATGCCAATAAAAACATCAGGGCGATTATCAAGAAAATAGTTACGAATGTTCCTGCGAATCCAAATCAACTCAAACAAGCGGCCCAGCACTTCAACCAGCCCCATGACCGAAAGGCGATCCATAGGGACATGTGTTTTGAACCCTTGTTGAACCATCAATGGCCCACCAATTCCTTCAAATATCGCGTTGGGGTAACGGCGTTTTAGCTCCTTTATAAGACCCGCGCCCAGGATATCCCCCGATATTTCACCGGCCACCATCCCAATTCTAACAGGCTTTTCACTTAAAACGTCTGACCCGCTAACGGAAGTAGTGCCTTTATTACCGTTTTCCCCCTCCTGACTCACATTCATTCCTTAACGCAAAATACCGCGATCTGAATTCTTAAGCGAGTCAAGCAAAATGCTAACTTCAGGTACTCGTGATGCGGCGTCTTCCAATGCCTCAATCGCCTGTTTAAGCGTTAACCCCTGCCTGAATATTATTTTATACGCTCGCTTGAGCTCAAGCATCGCTTCCTTTGAGAACCCACGCCGCTTAAGGCCTTCTGAATTTAACCCAAATGCAGATGCAGATTGACCACTCGCCATAATAAAGGCAGGAATGTCCTTTAGGACAATGCTGCCCCCAGCGCTCATGCTGTGACAACCTATCTTACAGAACTGGTGAACCATCGTCCCTCCCCCAAGAATAGCCCAGTCCCCAACATGTACATGGCCAGCAAGTGTCGCATTATTTGCCAAAATAATATTGTCACCCAGCACGCAGTCATGGGCGACATGCACATACGCCATCACCAGGTTATTGCTACCTATTTTGGTAAGCCCCTGATCCTGAATGGTTCCACGATGGATGGTGCAGTTCTCGCGAAAAATATTATTATCACCAATCTCCAGTCTCGTGGGTTCGCCTGCATATTTCTTATCCTGGCACTCCTCACCAACACTTGAGAACTGGAAAATCCGGTTGTTTTTCCCTATTACGGTGGGGCCTTTAACCACCACATGAGACATAATTTCCGTTCCAGACCCAATTTCAACGTTTGGCCCTATATAACTCCATGGGCCTACGGTTACATCATCTGCCAGAATAGCTGACGGATCGACAATTGCCTGGGGATGAATACTCATTAACTTTCTCTCTCAGCCGTCATAACTTCACCAACACAAGCCACTTCACCATTTACCAAGGCTCGGCAGTCAAATTTCCAGATACCATGTTTATTTGCCACAAGGCTAGATTCAAGCACTAACTGATCCCCCGGTAGAACAGGCCGTTTAAAACGAACCCTGTTTGAGCCTGCAAAATACTGAATCCGGCCATCGGTAGGCTTTGTCCCATCAGTAATAAACCCTAGAATGCCCGACACTTGAGCCATAGCTTCCAAAATTAAAACACCCGGCATGATAGGCTTACCAGGAAAGTGCCCAGTAAAAAATGGTTCATTAATAGTGACATTCTTATAGCCTACGATACTCGTACCTGGATTTATTTCCGTCACCCTATCTACCAACAAAAACGGGTACCGGTGAGGTAGGTACTCAAGTATCTGATCAATGTCCATCATTTAGATATTGCCTCAATAATCTTAGTTAATCCGCTTAGCAATCGGCTATTGATACAGCAGTGCTAGTCAGAATCCTTTTCCAATTTTTTTACGCGGTTCGCTAACTCATCCAACTGCCGGAAGCGGACAACATTCTTTCTCCACTTTGCATTGGGTTCAACAGCCGTTCCAGATGAGTACACCCCTGCTTTTTTTATACTCTTTGTGACCATCGTCATGCCGGTTAAGTGCACATTATCCGCAATATCCAGGTGGCCAGCCACGCCACACCCGCCACCTAAAATACAATTTTTGCCGATACGCGTACTACCGGCAATACCCACGCATGCAGCAATAGCAGTACCCTGCCCTACCACAACGTTATGTGCAATTTGAATCTGGTTATCCAGCTTTACGCCGTTTTCTATGACGGTATTATCAAGCGCCCCTCGGTCAATAGTTGTATTGGCACCCACTTCAACGTCATCACCGACAACAACCCCGCCGATTTGTGCAATTTTATTCCAGCCGTCAGGCCCGGGCGCAATACCAAAGCCATCTGCCCCAATAACCGCCCCACTGTGTATGATGCAGCGCCTGCCAAGTGAAACACCATGGTATACAGTCGCGTTAGCATAAAGCCGCGTGCCTTCAGCGATTGTAGAGTTCTCGCCGACAAAACAACCTGCTCCAATTACAACATTGGCCGCGATAGTGGCACCTTTCTCAACAACAGCATTCGCTGCAATCACTGCTGTAGCGTCTATATCAGCACTATCATGAACCACCGCACTAGCGTGGACGCCTTTTGGTTCCGACAACGAGTGAGAAAAATAGTGACTTAACTTTGCATATGCAAGATAGGGGTTTCTTACAACTAGAGCATTGGTGGGGTTGTTGCTGACGGAGCCCTCAGAGAGTATGACCGCCGTTGCATTTGTTCCATTTAGGAATTTTTCATAGGCGGGGTTAGCCAGGAAGGATATATCTCCATCTTTGGCCGCTTGCAATGTAGCAATCCCGGTAATTATACACTGCTCATCACCTACGATGGTACCGTCAACAATTTCAGCCAATTGAGCGAGCGTATAATGTTGTTTAGGCGCTGTGGGCACTACTTTTTCCTCTTAACATAGACTCTGGTTTTACGAATATTGCTGTCACAATTCACAATACTTGTATTGAGAGTTTTGCACGACTACTGCGCTTACAAATACAGCGTTAAAAAATGACTCAAAATGGTGCGCTCTCCTGGGTCGACCGGGACTTATAAACCATAAACTGCGCTTTTTTCGTCATGTTTTGCCTTGTCTTTGATTCGCTCATAACGTCGTGCAAAGCTCTCATATTGTAACAGCGCCCTAAACGAGCCGCGCCCCCTGAGAATAAATATCAGGGGGCGCTACTAATCTCTACTCACTAACGGCAACAAATAACCCCGTCAGGACTTACTTAAGGGCGTTGAGCTTTTCTATAACCTTAGCAGTTATATCAAGTGATTGCCCACTATAAACAACAGCCTCTCTTGGCATGATCAAATCAAACTTTTCAGACTCAACCAGATCTTTCAGAACCTCGTCTACTTTAGGTTTAGACTCCTGAAGAAATGCCTGCTTTTTAGCCGAAACCGCACTATCCAGTTTTCCTTTTAAGTATTTAAATTCTTTCGCCTTTTCTTCGAGTTCCATGGCTAGCTTTGTACGTTCAGTATCACTCATTATTGCAGCATCTTTCTTGATACGCTCTTGTAGTTTGTGACCAGACTCCTGAACAGCCCTAACCTCCATCTCCTGAGTCTTAAACTCTCCCGCTATTTTCTTACTGAATGCTTTCGCAGCATCAGAGGAGAACAGTGCCGCCCGGATATCTACAACACCAATTTTAGTTTCTGCTACGGCCGAAAATGAAGCCACAACACAACTGACCAATAACAAGTTTCTTAGCAATTTCATAAAATGTATCTCCTGATATTATTCTGTATTAAGTAACCATCAGCTTTAAAATTCGTCATTATTTTAAGCGCTGTACGCCACACATCTCACAACAGTTTGCTTAAAATCTGTTAGAAATTCTGCCCTAAGGTAAACTGGAATACCTGGGTTTCATCGCCCTCTTGCTTGTTTAGCGCTTTCGCCAACGCAAACCCAATTGGCCCAATGGCCGTAACCCACTGAAAACTTAGCCCTGTCGACATTCTCAGCTCAGACAACTCGGGATCATAGTCTCTACTTGTATCAAAAACGTTACCGGCATCAAAAAACAGCGCCGTTCTCATAGAGCTTTGATCATCAACAAAAGGAATCGGAAAAATTAATTCAGCAGATCCCTCAATTAACACATTGCCCCCAAACGCTCTAGGCGAGGATGAATCCGTCGGATTTTGAGTTCCCTTCAAGCCCAGTGTATTTGACTCGTAACCTCTCACAGACCCCATACCGCCCGCAAAGTAGTTTTCGTAAAAGGGTAACTCACTGGTGTCAGAATAGCCGTCACCATAACCCAAATCTGATCTCAAACGAATAACCCAGTTATGGAAGCGATCAATAGGCTGATAGAAGTTAGTTCTGTAATTAACTTTGTAAAACTGCAGATCACTACTTTCCGGGGTTGTAACATCAAATGATAAGCTTTGAGAAAGCCCTTTGGTAGCAAACATTCCTCTATTGAGGGTATTGCGAGTCCAACTGGCATTCAACGTAAAATTATCGAAGTCATCGCCATGCTCATCAATAAAGTCTGTAACCTCTGTCGCAACTTCATCCCCTTCGTCTAATTTATCGTTACTTACTGTCAAACCAAAATTAAGCCTGGAGAAGTTATTGATAGGATAACCAAACGTTACAGAACCTCCGATGGTATCGAGGACGTAAGCCGATGTATTTAAGTCGTCAAAGTCAGTTTCCTTGGCAAATACACTGAAACCACGACTGACACCATCAACGGTGTAATAAGGGTTTAGGTAAGAGAACCGGGCGCTTTTAACCGAGTTACTGGTATTGATTCCCATCGACACCCTGCGCCCGGTGCCAAAAAAGTTATTCTCAGCTACATTCAACCCTAAAATGAATCCACTATCCTGGGAAAAACCAAGGCTGGCAGACAAGCTTCCAGAGGCTTGCTCTTCAACACTATAGTTAACATCCACCTGGTCTGGGTGACCGGGAACTGCCGGTGTTTCTACATTAACGGTTTTAAAGTACCCTAGCCGCTCCAGGCGACTCTTAGAGGTTTCGATAAGGTTGGTTGACGCAGAGCCACCTTCCATTTGACGCATTTCCTGACGCAGAACCTCATCAGCGGTGTTTACATTCCCTCTAAAATTGATTCGTCTAACATAGGTTCTGCGACCTGGGTCGACAAAGAACGTCACAGTCGCGGTGTTGTCATCGTGAGGTTCAGGAATTGCGTTGACGTTAGCGAAGGTATAACCCTCTGTTCCCAGCCGTCTGGATATGACGTCAGAGGTGGTTGTCAGCAACCGCCTGGAGAAAGTGTCGCCTTCTTTGACCAATACAAGCCGGCGAATCTCTTCTTCATCAACGATCAACTCACCTTTTAACTGTATGTCGCTAATCGTATACAAAGGCCCTTCTGTGATATTTAGCGTTATAAAGACATCTTCTTTGCTAGGCGATATTGCGACCTGCGTCGATTCAATATTGAACTTGATATAGCCTCTGTCGAGGTAGAAAGAGCGAATTCTCTCTAAGTCTCCGCTCAATTTTTCTTTAGCGTATTTGTCATCACTGGTAAACACTGAAAACAGGCCAGGAGTTTTCAGCTCCATCAGATCAAGAAGCTGCTCATCGGAAAACGCCTTATTTCCTACTACATTAATGTGTTGAATAGAGGCAACATCCCCTTCATTAATATTAAGCTTAATTGCAACCCGGTTTCTTGGTTGCTCTTCAATCTCCGCTTCTACCGAAGCATTGTAGCGGCCCTGAGCCACATAAGAGCGAAGTATCTCCAACTCAAGCCTTTCCATTGTTACACGTTGGAATACTTGACCTTCATTCATGCCAGCAGACTTGAGCCCATCCATTAAATCTTCTGTTGAAATATCCTTGTTTCCATCGATTTCGATCTTGCTGATGGAAGGTCGCTCAACCACGGTAATAATTAAGTCATCATCCTCACGACCGAGCTGAATGTCTGTAAACAGGCCGCTTTTAAATAAATTCTTTGACGCTTCAACCAGCCTAACTGAATCGACTTCATCCCCAACATTAACGGGAAAAGCACTGAACACCGTGCCAGCAGACACTCGCTGCAACCCCTCTACACGAATATCTTTTACTGAGAACTCTTCTGCCTGAACCCCCAGAGCCGTCAGACCGAATATTAAATATGTGAAAAATGACAAGGCACTGAAAAGAAACTTACTGCGTTTTATCATGAAGTAATAGCTACCAACAAGACCTTCAAACGAGGCTATGCGTAAAATTTAAAGTTTCGTACAATATGATTCGTACAGTTTGGTTTGATGCGTGATTTAACTAAGTTCGCGGTGATGCTAAAACCTTTTTATGCCCTTAAAGCCTCAGCAGATCGTTATAGAACGCAACGAACATTAACATGACCACTAACGTAATACCTATTTTTAACCCAGCCAACTGGGCTTTTTCGGAAAGGGGCTTCCCCCTGACAAACTCGACAAAATAATACAGTAAATGCCCACCATCTAATACCGGAATTGGCAATAGATTTAACACCCCCAGACTAACGCTTAACAATGCCAGAAAACTGAGAAAGGTTTCAAGTCCAGATTGGATGGTTGAGTTAGCAATTCTTGCAATTGTAATAGGGCCACTTAAATTCTTTACAGAAATAAGTCCCTCGATCATTTTTTTAATTGAAACCAGCGTCATTGCAGTGTCATCCCAGGTCTTAGCCAAGGCTGCGCCTACCGCCTCCACTGGGCCATAATGAACTTCTCGAATCATGTGAGGGGGCCACTCAGGCTGCTGCACGCCTGCGCCAATAAAGCCTACAACATGCCCTTCCGCCACGCTCTTTTCATTTGGCGTAAGATCAACTTTTATTACATTCCCTTCACGCAAAAGCTCCACTAACAGAGGCTTATTCGCAGAGTTTCTTACAACGTCAACAAAATCCATCCAATCATCGACGGAATTGCCATTTACGGTAAGCACTCTATCTCCGGGTTTCATGCCTGCAACAGACGCGCTTCCGCCCTCCGAAACCAAGCCAATCAAAGGAGGAATTTGTGGCCTATAGGGGTGAATGCCTATAGCACCGATAGGGTTTGGCATTTCCTGATCTGAAAGCCATTGGTCAACATTGATAACGGCTCTTTTGGGAGAGTCATCCCCCATATCTTTCAGCGTGAGCTCAATTTGCCCTGTGTCGCCCAACCGGTTCAGTAAGCTTAAATTAACACGCTGCCAACTGTTGGTTGCTTCGCCATCGACGGCTACAATCTCTTGCTCTGCGACAACGCCTGCTTCAGCGGCAACTGACTGCTCATCAACACTCCCAATAACTGGCGCAACAACAGTAAAACCAAGAATAAACATTAACCAGTAAGCAAATATTGCGAAGATAAAGTTTGCAATGGGGCCAGCCGCAACGATAGCGACTCGTTTAGATAATTTCTGACGATTAAATGCTAGGTGAAGTTGATCAGCAGGAACCTCTCCCTCCCGCTCATCAAGCATTTTAACGTAGCCGCCCAAAGGAATTGCTGCCACGGCAAATTCTGTTCCCTTACGATCATGCCAACTGAATATAGGGTTGCCAAAACCTACAGAGAAACGGAGAACTTTAACACCACAGCGGCGAGCCACCCAAAAATGGCCATACTCATGAATTGTGACTAAAATGCCAAGCGTCACAATTAAAGAGAGGATAGACTGCAAAACTTCCATCTAGTTATAGCCCTTGGTCAATCAATTCTTCTGCCTTGGCACGAGCCGCCAAGTCATCTTCGAATATCATATCAAAACTTGGCTGCTGGCGAGGAACAATTAGCGCCATCACGCTTTCAATTAGTGTTGCAATCTGGTCAAACCGAATGCGGTTGTTAAGAAATGCATCTACCGCAACTTCGTTTGCTGCGTTAAGAATAGCGCACGCCGTCCCCCCCTTACGATAAGCTTCAGCCGCCAACCTCAAACAAGGAAAACGCTGCTCATCCGGCTTTTCGAAATTAAGCTGTGCAACCTTAAACAGGTCTAGTGAAGAGACACCTGACTCTATGCGTTCCGGCCACCCAAGACCATACGCAATCGGCGTTCGCATGTCAGGGCAACCCATTTGGGCGAGCACTGAACCATCATCATATTCAACCATGGAGTGAATAATGCTTTCCGGATGAACATGAACTTCCACATTTTCAGGATTGGTATCAAAAAGCCAACACGCTTCAATGAGTTCCAACCCCTTATTCATCATGGTGGCAGAGTCAACGGAAATCTTCCGCCCCATCGACCAATTAGGATGTTTACAGGCTTGATCGGGTGTCACATTAGCCAGCTCGGCTAAAGGCATATCCCGAAACGGGCCACCCGAAGCAGTTAACAGAATTCTCCGAATATGCTTAAGCGGCATGCCGCTCCGGTAACCTGTAGGCAAGCATTGATAAATGGCATTATGCTCACTATCAATCGGCAATATTTCTGCTCCTGCTTCTTTCGCCGCCGCCATAAACAAGCTACCGGCCATCACCAAGGCCTCTTTGTTTGCCAGTAATATCCTTTTTCCCGCGTTAACTGCTGCCAATGTTGGCCTTAAGCCCGCAGCACCGACGATAGCCGCCATAACAACATCAACACCAGAGTGCTCAGACACCGTTTCCAGCCCTTTCTTGCCGGATAAAATCTCAGTATCGAGTTGTGTTTTTTCGACAAGCTTGCGCAACTGATTCGCAGACTCATCGCAACTCATTACTGCGTACCGGGGGCTAAATTCGCAACACTGTCGAAACATTTCTTCAACATTAGTATTTGCAGTTAACGCGAATACTGAAAATTTGTCCCGATGACTTGAAATAACATCCAGCGTACTTAAGCCAATAGAACCTGTCGCACCAAGAACGGTAATCTGCTTCATGATTTACAATACTGAATATGTTCAAAGCCCACTGAAACTAAAACCAGCCAGCAAGGATTAAAAGGAAGGTTAATACGGGAACAGCAGCAGTGAGGCTATCAATTCGATCTAGCACACCACCATGCCCAGGCAACAGCTGGCTGCTATCTTTTATCCCCCGATGCCGCTTTAGCATGCTTTCCAATAAGTCACCAACTACAGAAAAAATACCGGTAATTAATGTAATGACCATTAAAATAAACATATCGAAAAGTGACATACCCAGCATATAAGATGCAATTAATGCAAACAATGCCGTGGTGGCAAGGCCTCCATATACGCCCGCCCACGACTTGCCAGGAGAAACATTAGGTGCCAGTTTTTTGTTACCCCACGCTTTACCGGAGAAATACGCACCAACATCTGCCCCCCATACGATAAACATGATATACAGGATCAAATAGCGCACATCGACCAACTGCCCTTCATAGGACAAAACGCCCGCTTTTCTAATGGCAACAAGCCCACTCCACGCTGGAATAAGCACAAAAAAGCCTATTAGCAGTCGCCTCAAACGAGAGGCCCACAGCGAATTCTTATTTGGGTACTGAGAGATAAGGTAAAGCGAGACAAACCAGCCAACAACACTACCCCCAAGTACATAGGTAGAGTTAACAAACGTCGAAAGATATAGAAGAAGTGCAATGAGGCCCGCATAACCAAGTCGCTCTACCTGCCGACTATAGCCCGCCAGGTTAGCCCACTCCCAGCCACCAATGGCAATAATGATTCCAATAAACCAAGAGAATTCGACAGGGGGTAAAAAGAAGATCCCACCAACAGCAATAGGCGCGAGAATTAATCCGGTAATAATCCGTTGTTTAAGCACAGTTCATATCACTTTATTATCAATAGCGACGCTATTGGGGTAAATTTTAAAGTTCTTGAGACCTTTGCACGACGTTACGAGCGAAGCAAAGACAAGGCAAAAAATGAAGAAAAAGCGCAGTTTATGAGTAATAAGTCCCGGTCGACCCAGGAGAGCGCACAATTTTGAGTCATTTTTTAACGCTGTATTTGTAAGCGCAGTAGTCGTGCAAAGGTCTCTTCTTATATTTTGCATAAGCAGAGACATACTAGCCCCAAACCAATTAAGCTTTTTTGATCTGGTCATCCGTTTGACCAAATCTGCGCTGTCGTGTTGAATAAGCCGCAAGAGCCTTGCGCATTTCCTCATGCTGAAAATCCGGCCAGTAGACCTCTGAGAAATAAAGCTCAGTGTAGGCAAACTGCCATAACATAAAGTTACTAATACGTTGTTCGCCAGCGGTTCTTATACATAAGTCAGGCATGGGAAGGTCACCTAAAGACAGATGGCTCTGAATCAGGTCATCATTGACATCTGCCGCGCTCAATTCGCCGCCCTCAACCATTCCCGCAATTTTCTGTGTGGCTTGCGTAATATCCCAGTGACCACCGTAATTGGCTGCAATCACCAGTGTTAACCGCGTATTGTTAGCCGTTAACGTTTCAGCTTTTTCCATATGCTCCTGGAGAATAGGACTAAATTTACTCCTGTCACCAATTATTCGCAGACGGATATTGTTTTTATGTAGTTTCTTAACTTCTCTCTGAAGCGCCAGTAAAAACAGCTTCATCAATGCAGAGACTTCGTCGGCTGGCCGGCGCCAATTCTCGCTGCTAAATGCAAATAGCGTTAACGCTTCAATGCCTTCTTCCACACAGGTTTCAACAACAGCCCGCACCGCATCAACGCCTGCTTTATGCCCAGAGACACCTAATAACTTTTTCTTTTTCGCCCAGCGGTTATTGCCATCCATGATAATAGCCACATGACGGGGCTTATCTGCAGCTGAAGTGGGTATATCGGCGGTTACGCTTTCTGTCATATATCTCTCTTAAAAATCAGCTGCAATCTTCAATGTATAGTCTTTTGCATACATTTTTAATTACAGCCTATTACTTAGAATCCTTCCTGAATAACCGGTATCACTAACCAAACTCCGGTTACCCCATTCGACCTATCATATCAGTGCTGTTTAGCGCGCCAGTATTTTCCATTTGGAATAGTGGGTACCGGCGCAATAAGTAACAGCGCTTGAACCTACACTTCCATTAAGTCAGACTCTTTTGCCTGAAGCATTTTCTCAACTTCAGCTACATACTTATCAGTAAGTTTCTGAATGTCATCAGAAAAACGTCGATCTTCATCTTCCGTGATCTCTTTTTCTTTCAAAAGCTCTTTTGAGTCAGATAGTGCATCGCGACGAGCATTACGGATAGAGACTCTTCCGCTCTCGGCATCACCACGAGCCAGCTTAACCATATTTTTACGCGTTTCTTCTGTCAATGCAGGCATCGGCAAACGGATAATATCGCCAGTAGTCGCAGGGTTTAGCCCCAAATCAGCTTTCATAATCGCTTTTTCGATTACAGGTATTAAAGGCTTTTCCCAAGCAGTAACAGCAAGCGTTCGCCCGTCTTCTACCGAAATATTGGCAACTTGTTTTAGCGGAGTATCGCTTCCGTAGTATGGCACCATAACACCGTCAAGGATGCTCGGGTGCGCTCGCCCTGTTCTTATTTTGTTGAAAGCAGTATGTAGAGCTTCCAAGCTTTTCTTCATACGCTCTTCGGTTTCACTCTTTATTTCGTTAAGCACGTTTATCCCCTCGTTTCTTCTACTGCCTTCTGAGACGGCCTCATACTTTAAGCGCGAAGCTCCGCCTTTTCTGTACAGCTACACTCTTTTCTGTACAGCTATACTTAGCCCGCTCAGATTGCCTATTTCAAATAAAATAATAGTAAAGCTTACCTAACTGAGCTTACTCGCTCTCTTGCTCAATGACAGTGCCTTCGTTTTCACCAACAAGAATATTGGCAACCGCACTCGGCTTATTCATATTAAAAACCCGCACGGGCATATTATGATCTCGGCAGAGGCAAATCGCAGTTAAGTCCATCACGCCTAACTTTCTATCCAGTACTTCATCGTAGGTTAAGCGGTCATACTTAACAGCACTGGAGTCTTTCATTGGGTCGGCATTATACACACCATCAACCTTGGTTGCTTTCAATACAACATCAGCCTCTATCTCGATACCTCTAAGACATGCAGCTGAGTCAGTTGTAAAGAAAGGGTTTCCGGTTCCGGCACTGAAAATCACTACATCACCATCTTTCAGGTGCCGAATTGCCCTACGACGGTCATAGTGCTCAACAACACCACTCATAGGAATCGCAGACATCACCCTTGTGGATATGTTGGAGCGCTCCAATGCATCGCGCATTGCCAAAGCATTCATCACCGTTGCCAGCATACCCATGTGATCACCGGTCACACGATCCATACCCGCTTCTTGCAACGCAGCACCTCGGAAAAGGTTCCCGCCACCGACAACTAAACCAACCTGAACACCAATCCCAATCAGCTGCCCGATTTCGAGCGCCATTCTGTCAAGAACCTGTGGGTCGATACCAAAATCCCCATCCCCCATGAGTGCTTCTCCACTCAGTTTGAGTAGCACGCGCTTATATCTTGGCTTGGCTTTAGTTGGTGTAGGCATATGTTAACTCTCTTTTAAAATCGGCAATGGGCTTTTAAAAAATCAACAATCAGACGTCAGAGATTCGCATTCAACCTCTGAACAGCATCAGCAAAAATCAGCCGATACCTGTCGGGACTATATATTAGCCCCTAGTGAAGCAGTAAGAGAAATTGCAAACTGCATTCTTTCCCCTTATAAAAATCAACCGCACTCAGCTGTCGCCGATATGCGGTTGTACAAGCATGCCAACGCAAGATTTACATTGGCATGCTAAAGAAAAAATTAAGACTTTTTAGCCGCTGCAGCTTGCTGAGCTACCTCAGTAGCAAAGTCAACTTCTTCTTTCTCGATACCTTCACCCACTTCGTAGCGAACCATGAACTCAACCTCAGCACCTGCTTTCTTAGCAAGCGCGCCAATTTTAACTTCAGGGTCTTTAACGAAAGGCTGGTCAACCAAGCTGATTTCAGCAAGGAACTTATTAATTCGCCCACCAATCATCTTTTCGATAATTTCGGCTGGCTTTCCACTCTGTTCTGCTTGAGCAGTGAAAATAGACTTCTCTTTTTCAACCACTTCAGCTGGAACATCAGACTGCTTAATAAACTGAGGGTTAACAGCAGCAGTGTGCATTGCGATATCTTTTGCCAGCTCACTATCACCCGCAGACAAACCAATCAAAACACCGATACGGTTAGTTCCGTGTACGTATTGACCAACCACGGCATTCTCAGTTGTCACAACACGGCGAACACCAATGTTTTCACCGATTTTCTGAACCAATGCTTCACGAGCTACTTCCAGCTCGCCTTCCATTAATTTTGCAACATCTGTTTCGCGTGTTTCAAATGCCTTATCCACAACAGCATTAACAAACGCCAAGAAGCCTTCGTCTCGCGCCGCGAAGTCAGTTTCACTGTTAACTTCTACCAGTACACCAAATGAAGCATCATCTGCAACTTTTGCTTTTACAACACCATCAGCAGCAGTACGACCTGCTTTTTTAGCAGCCTTCATACCACTGTTTTTACGCATCTCTTCAATTGCAGCATCAATATCGCCACCGGACTCTTTGAGTGCTTTTTTACACTCCATCATGCCCAGACCTGTGCGATCACGAAGCTCTTTCACCAAAGAGGCAGAAATAGCAGCCATGTTAATTCCTCTTGATTTTAATGCCTACAGGCATTCAAATTAAATTAGTTTATAAAAAAAGGGGCATCGCCCCTTTTAACTGCCTAACAGCCACACATCATACAATTCGAATAAACTACATAATACGTGCATGATGCAACGCTGCCAGGCAATGCAAACAAGGGCAGCACCCAACAGATTATTCTGCTGCTGGTTGCTCGCTTTCCTCTTCGCTTACCTCAACGAACTCGTCTGCACTTGCGCCACCAGCAGTCCCTTCAAGGCATGCATCCGCAACGGCTTTTGCATAAACCTGGATAGCGCGAATCGCATCATCATTACCTGGGATGATATAGTCAACGCCATCTGGATCACTGTTAGTATCAACAATACCGATGACTGGAATACCCAGCTTGTTTGCTTCTTTTATAGCGATGCGCTCATGGTCAACGTCGATTACGAACAACGCATCCGGCAGACCACCCATATCTTTAATACCACCAATACTACGCTCAAGCTTATCCATCTCACGAGTCAGCATTAAAGCTTCTTTCTTGGTGATTTTCTCAAATGTGCCATCTTGGCTTTGAGTTGCAAGATCTCTATAACGACGAATTGACTGACGAATAGTCTTGTAGTTTGTCAGCATACCACCTAACCAGCGGTGGTTTACGTAAGGCATGCCAGCACGAATAGCTTCATCTTTAACTATTTTGCTTGCAGCACGCTTGGTGCCAACAATAAGAACCTTGTTTTTGTTCTCAGCCAGACTCTTAATAACATTAAGAGACTGGTTAAAAGCAGGAACAGTGTGCTCAAGGTTAATTATATGAATTTTGTTACGTGCACCAAATATGTACTTACCCATTTTAGGGTTCCAGTAACGGGTTTGGTGTCCGAAGTGTACACCTGCTTTAAGCAGGTCGCGCATAGAAACTGCAGCCATTATAAAAATTCCTTAACTATTAATTGGGTTAGACCTCCACATGCCCCATCATTCAACTCTCTTAAGGATCAAACACCCCATCAATGGTAGCGCTTCAATCACCACGAGCACCCAGAACAACGTGTCGGCATATGTGCGAATTTTGCTCTAACAATATTATTTAAGGTAAACCTGAGAACCGTTTTACTTATTCTCAAATACATCTTTAAACAGTTATTGAATAGAGCGGCGCTTTATACCATATAAAGCGCCTAAACAGAAGCCAAATATTAAATATCCAACTAATAAATGAGATCATTTCTCATATCACACACAACAGGGTAAAATACCCTGCGTGATGATAGGGAACGCCATTTTAATTAGTCGACAACCTTCAATTTAGCACTGATAATCTTGAAAACCCAATGGGGGTCAACTACCTAGTTTGGCATACCAATGACTTTGATATTTAGAGACAAAAATGAAAGTAACAATTAAGACGCCTGAAGAAATCGAAAAAATGCGTGTGGTCGGCCGACTGGCGGCAGAAGTACTGGAAATGATCGAGCCTCATGTCAAAGCAGGCGTCTCGACAGGAGAGCTGAACGACATCTGCCATAAATATATCACTGAAAAGCAAAATGCGATTCCGGCTCCGCTTAATTATAAAGGGTTTCCTAAATCAATCTGCACCTCCGTCAATCAAGTTATTTGCCATGGCATCCCAAGCGATAAAAAAATATTGAAGAACGGTGATATTATCAATATCGACATTACTGTCATCAAAGATCAGTATCATGGCGACACCAGTAAAATGTTTTTTGTTGGCAAGCCAACAAGCGCAGCAGAGCGCCTGGTAAAAATCACACAGGAATGTATGTACAAGGGGATAGAACTGGTGCGCCCCGGAGCCCGACTGGGTGATATCGGGCACGTCATTCAACAACATGCTGAATCAAACTATTACTCTGTAGTAAGAGAGTACTGCGGCCACGGAATTGGCAAAGTTTTCCATGAAGAGCCCCAGGTTATGCATTACGGGACGAAAGGGACAGGACTAACGCTTAAAGAGGGGATGATTTTCACCATTGAGCCGATGATTAACCAAGGGAAGCGCCATTGCAAGCTACTTCCAGACGAGTGGACGGTAGTCACCAAAGACAGAAAACTATCAGCGCAATGGGAACACACCGTTTTAGTCACCTCAGACGGTTTTGAAATTCTAACTCTGAGAGAAGAAGAGCGCGAACTTTTCGCCTGAAGCCATTCGCCGAAAACAATTGGCCCCCTTGGGCTTCACGACCAAAGCTATCGCCACAGGAACTGCAGTAACCCAGATTGCAGTAACCGAGATTAATGGAGCAACACCAAAACATGATCGCTAACAGCCCAATTATTGAGGCTTTCAGAGAGAGTGATGAGCTGTCACTTGAACGTTTAAAATTAACGATCAAGTCAGCTACCGCTCCTGCAATTGCAGCTCGCAATGCACTAAAAAAAGCATCAGAACAGCTTGATAGCTTTTTTATGAGCGACCACGATATTAAGCAGATAGTTGAGGCCCGAGCATGGTTTGTCGATCAGATATTGAGATTTCTTTGGGAGCAGTTTGACTGGAAAGGGAAAGACAATATTAGTCTAATAGCAGTAGGCGGATATGGTCGTGGAGAGCTACACCCTCATTCTGATATTGATATATTGATTCTGGCCCAAGCTGAAATCGGCCCCCAATACGCCGAAGCAATAACAGACTTCGTTACGCTCTTGTGGGACTTGAAACTGGATATCGGGCACAGCGTAAGAACCATTGATGAATGCATCGAGTCAGCATCTCAAGACATTACGATAGCCACCAACCTTCTGGAAAGCCGGACAATCGCCGGCAACGATATCTTACGAGAACTGCTTAGCACCAGAGCTTATTCAGATGAAGTATGTTCAGACCGAGCGTATTTTATAGCCAAAAAAGAAGAACAACGGCTACGGCACGAAAAATATAGCGATACTGAGTACAACCTGGAGCCCAATTTAAAATCTTCTCCTGGCACCTTGCGCGACATTCAAACAATCGGCTGGATAACTAAGCGCCACTTCGGCTTAAGCTGCACATCCGAGCTAACGAGATATGAGTTTCTTACCAATGAAGAGTATCAGATGCTGGTCGATGGGGAACGTTTCTTATGGAAAATGCGCTACGGGCTTCAAATCATAGCCAACAGAAATGAGAACCGACTGTTATTTGATCATCAACGCAAGCTAACCAGCATGCTAGGGTTCGAAGACTCCGAGAAGAAACTTGGTGTCGAAATAATGATGCAGCAATACTACCGGGTCGTACTCGGGCTGGCGGAGTTAACAGACGTTATACTGCAACACTTTGACGAAGCTATTCTTCGTAGCAACGAACAAGAAGTTGTACACCCATTAAACAAACGCTTTCAGCTAAAGAATCAATATATCGAAGCGGTCAACAATCAAATATTTGCATATGCGCCCTACGCTATTATGGAAATATTTTTACTCATTGCACAAAACCCCCACATCAAAGGAATCAGGGCAACCACAATTCGAGCATTGCGAGCTCATAGGCACCTTATCGACAAGTCATTTAGACGCGATATTGCCGTCACCTCTTTATTCATGGAACTGATGCGAACACCGCATGATTTTCATCGAACGCTGTCATTCATGAAACGCTACAACGTGCTGGGCCGATACCTTCCAGAGTTTGGCAAAATTATTGGCCAAATGCAGCACGATTTATTTCACGCGTACACCGTTGATGCTCACACCATACGCGTGATCAAGAACATGGTAAATCTCAGAGAGACCTCTGCCAGAGCCAAGTACCCGCTGGCCTCAAGACTAATACACCGCCTACCTAAACTTGAGTTACTTTATATCGCCGGGCTATACCACGATATCGCAAAAGGCCGGGGCGGCAACCACTCTGACCTGGGTTCAATTGACGCTCAAAAATTCTGTCAGCGCCATCACCTAAGTACTCGTGATACTCAGCTGGTCTGCTGGCTAGTCGAGAATCACCTTTTAATGTCAATGACAGCTCAAAAGAAAGACATCCAAGACCCGGATATTATTCATAGCTTCGCAGTCGAAGTGCCGAGTCAGGTTCACCTCGACTACCTCTACGTTCTAACGGTCGCTGACATTGATGCCACCAACCCGATATTGTGGAATACATGGCGAGCATCACTTTTAAGACAGCTCTACCTGGAAGCCCGCAGAGCACTTAGGCGAGGCATTGAAAACCCGCTCGACAAAGATAAGTGGATATCTGCCACACAGGCCGAAGTTCAGGATATTCTTCATGATCAAGGCATTAGCAGTCGTCAAATTGACGCGATATGGAACACCCTGGAAGATGACTACTTCTTACAGGACTCAACCATGGAGATCGCCTGGCAAACATCCTCAATCATTAACCATGGTGAAAGCGAAGAGCCACTAATACTGATAAAAGATATAGAGGATCATCAAGGCGAAGGCTATACCCAGATCATGATCTATCTCCGAAATGGTACGGGGCTATTTGCAGCAACTACAGCCGTTCTTGAGCAGCTAAACCTAAACATCGTAAGCGCAAGAATCAATTCAGGAAAAGGCCCCTGCAGCCTAAGTACTTTTGTGGTACTCGATGAACTAAATCAGTCACTAGCCCGTGACCCCGAACGCAAGGCAAAAGTTCATCATCGCCTACTGGATGAACTGGACGATGCTGACGACTACCCGGAAATTATTCAGCGCCGAACGCCGCGACAGCTGAAGCATTTTTCGTTCCCTACTGAAGTAACATTCAGCAATGATATGATTAACCAGCGCACGGTAATGGAAGTCATTACCCCAGACCGGCCCGGCCTGCTCGCCAGAATTGGCTGCATACTGGTTGAGAATAACGTTGCATTGGTTAACGCCAAAATCGCAACCCTGGGCGAACGCGTAGAAGATGTTTTCTTTATTACCGATGACGGCGGCCAACCGATTAGTGACCCTATGCTATGCGAAAAATTACAAAAGGATATTTGTGAACAGTTGGATGAACACGTCCAGGCAAGCTAGCACAACGATCATTTCACTTTTTAAAATCAGAGTATAATACGACAGGACGAGCACGTTAGGATGAATTCAGATTTAAACAAGTTACAACCCTACCCATTTGAGAAGCTTAACCGACTTAAAAGTGAAGTGACTCCAAGCTCTGACTATTCACATATTGCGCTCTCAATTGGCGAGCCCAAACACGCATCCCCTGACTTTGTTTTAAAAGAGTTAACCCGACAACTGGACAAATTATCGGTATACCCTTCGACCAAAGGCATCCCGGAACTGCGTCAAAGCATCGCAAACTGGTTGACCAAACGATTTAATCTGCAGCCGGACGCCCTCGATGCCGAGCAGCACATATTGCCCGTTAACGGCACAAGAGAGGCAATTTTTTCGTTAACGCAAGCCGTCATTGATCGTAGCCAAAACAGGACGAGCAACCCTATTGACCATCAAAAAGATACACCTCTGGTGGTTTGTCCTAATCCGTTTTATCAGATTTATGAAGGCGCTGCATTTTTGGCCGGTGCTGAGCCTCATTTCTTACCTTGCCAGGAGGAAAACCGGTTCATACCCGATTTTGACGCAGTCACCCCAGACGTATGGCAACGCTGCCAACTGCTATTTCTATGTAGCCCCGGCAACCCCACTGGGGCCGTCATTCCTGCAGAAGTACTTCAAAAACTCATTCGTTTAGCAGATGAACACAACTTTATCATTGCGTCAGACGAGTGTTATTCGGAAGTCTACTGCGAGGAGTCTCGCCCTCCGGTAGGTCTATTACAAGCTTGTGCAGAAATGAACCGCAATGGTTACGAGCGCTGTGTAGTATTTCATAGCTTATCGAAACGCTCCAATCTCCCTGGCTTGCGTTCGGGGTTCGTTGCGGGAGATGCAGCCATCATTGAACAGTTTTTAAAGTACCGAACCTACCACGGTTGCGCGATGCCTATTCAACACCAGCATGCCAGCATCGCAGCCTGGGATGACGAAACTCATGTAAAAGAGAATAGGACATTTTATCGCGAGAAATTCGCAGCCGTTCTACCAATTTTGAGAGAAGCTCTGGCCGTAGAGCAAACGGACGCAAGTTTCTACCTTTGGCTCAAAACACCTATAGCCGATGACCTGTTTGCCCAGCAGTTATTTCAACAGAAGCATGTGACCGTTTTACCAGGCAGCTACTTATCACGAACGGTAGATGGCATAAACCCAGGTGAAAATCGGGTTAGGCTTGCTTTAGTTGCGCCTTTAAACGAATGCATAGATGCCGCAGAAAGAATTCGCGACTTTGTCAACAGCATAATCGCCAACTAATCGTATATAAGGATAACAACTGTGACGACCATGTACGGAATCAAAAATTGCGATACCATTAAAAAAGCACGTAAGTGGCTTGACGAAAAGGGTATCGGCTACACTTTTCATGATTACAAAAAAGACGGAACTAACGAAGCGCTCTTTCAGGACTGGTTGTCCTCTCTGGGGTGGGAAGCCGTCATTAATCGCCGAGGCACGACTTGGCGCAAGCTATCAGAAGAACAGAAAAGCAGTATGGATAACAGTTCTGCATTAGCCGTTATGATGGAGAACCCTTCTATTATTAAGCGCCCCCTGCTTGAGCACGAAGGCAAACGGATTTTGGGATTTAAAGCAGAAGAGTATGAGAGCGCATTTAAGTAACTTTTTGCCATCATAATGAACTGAAGATTTACAAAGCATAACGATTAATTAGATATCAAACAGGAAATTAACATGAGTTTAGCGTTTGCAATTGGTGTTGGTACCAAAAATCAGAAAAATGAATGGTTGGAAGTATTCTACGCCAAGCCCGTTTATCAACCATCAGAAACGCTTCTTGCGGCAGCTAAAGAGGCGTTGGGTTACGAAGGTGGAAATCAGGCTATTGAAGCAAGCAGCGATAAATTAAATACGTTAGCAGCCGTACTTGGTAGCCAGGGTGAGACAGAACAAGCGGCGATCGCTCAATCTGCAAAGGACAGCAAGAGCCCTGTTGTCATCACTATTCTGGAAGAAGACAGCCAGTCCTCGACAACGCCAGAAGTCTATCTCAAGCTTCACCTGCTCTCGCACAGACTCGTTAAGCCTCATGGCGTTAACCTGAATGGCATGTTTGGTTTGCTACCTAATGTGGCATGGACAAACAAAGGCGCTGTTGACCTGAGTGAGCTGACTCAAAAGCAACTTGAGGCACGCATCAACGGTGAACTTCTTGCCGTTAAGTCCGTCGATAAGTTCCCTCCTATGGCTGACTACGTTGTCCCTGCTGGTGTACGTATTGCCGCAACTTCACGGGTACGTCTTGGAGCCTACATAGGCGAAGGAACAACGATCATGCACGAAGGTTTCGTAAACTTTAACGCCGGGACAGAAGGTACTTCAATGGTAGAAGGACGGATTTCCGCTGGCGTTATGATAGGAGAAGGCTCAGACTTGGGCGGCGGCTGCTCAACAATGGGAACACTATCTGGTGGAGGCAACATGGTCATATCAGTGGGCGAGAATTGCCTGCTTGGTGCCAATGCGGGTATCGGCATCCCATTGGGTGATCGTTGCACCGTTGAAGCCGGGTTATACATCACTGCTGGCACAAAGGTAATGATGCTTGATGACCAGAACAACTCCGTCGAAACAATAAAAGCCCGAGACTTGGCCGGTAAGTCAGACTTACTATTCCGCAGAAACTCTGTTAATGGCCAGGTAGAGTGCAAGACTAACAAGACCGCCATCGAGCTTAACGAAGAGCTACATGCGAATAACTAGTATTCGTTAACAGGCGCGCAGGCAGGGCTCCATAGCGTTTGGAAGTTCGGCAAGAATGGATTCCCGCCTGCGCGGGAATGACTAGTGCTTTCAGGAAGGATGCTAGCAGCACTACTCAGAAACAACTGCTATTCCCTTCAAAAGAGAATAGCTCTCCACTTTTATAAAAGAAGCCAACACATGCCCCAAAACACGCCCACAATAGAACTAGCAAAAGAACTCATCAGCAAACATTCGGTTACCCCTGAGGATGCTGGGTGTCAGGCCCTCATTTGTGAGCGACTGGAGCAGCTTGGCTTTGTGATCGAAACACTTCAATTTGAAGAAGTAGTCAACTTCTGGGCAAGGCGAGGCTCTGAAGGCCCCGTTCTGGCATTTGCCGGGCACACTGACGTAGTCCCGACTGGTCCCGTTGAAAACTGGGATTACCCACCATTCGAACCGACTATTGTCGGAGACATGCTATATGGTCGCGGCGCAGCAGATATGAAAGGGAGTATCGCCGCCTTTGTGACCGCATGTGAGCGTTTTATTTACGAAAACCCAAATCATACTGGCTCGATAGCATTTCTCATTACCAGTGATGAAGAAGGGCCAGCAAAGAATGGAACCGTTAAAGTAATCGAAACACTTGAAAGCCGGGGCGAGAAAATTGATTGGTGCCTTATTGGCGAACCGTCCAGCACCAATAAACTGGGCGATGTTGTCAAAAATGGTCGTCGTGGCTCTCTACACGGTGACTTGACAGTAAAAGGGACACAAGGCCATGTTGCGTACCCACACCTTGCAGAAAACCCTGTACATACTGCCATCCCTGCATTACTCGATCTTTCAACCGAAGTCTGGGATAACGGCAATGAGTTTTTCCCTGCTACCTCTTTTCAGATTACCAACCTGAAGGCGGGAACCGGTGCAACCAACGTTATTCCGGGAGAAAAGGAAATTATTTTTAATTTTCGTTTTTCAACAGAGCTTACGGTAGAGATGATCAAGCAACGCGTTCATGACATTCTGGACAAGCATAACTTCAATTATGATCTTGAATGGAACCTTAGCGGCCTCCCTTTTCTAACACCAGAAGGCCCACTGGTCGACGCAGCCGTAGCATCAATTCGTGAAATCACAGGCATCGACACAGAACTATCAACATCTGGCGGAACCTCTGACGGCCGGTTTATTGCACCCACTGGTGCTCAGGTATTAGAGCTAGGCCCTCTTAATGCAACAATCCACAAAGTAAACGAGTGTGTCAGCGTCAGTGATTTAAACGAGCTATCCACAATCTACGAAGGCATTCTGGTCAGGCTATTGGGACATCGCGAGTGATATCAGATAACCCCAGCAAGACAAATAGCATAGCGCGCGATATGAATAATGCCGAAGCTGAAAGCGGCTCACTCATATGCCCCGTTTGTCAGCAGCCTCTCAAACGAAAGGAAAAGCAATTCTGCTGCAACAATAATCACCAGTATGACGTAGCAAAACAAGGCTACGTCAACTTACTGCTACCACAACACAAAAAGAGTAAACAGCCAGGTGATAGTTTGGAAATGGTTGAGGCACGCTACCGGTTTCTCGACGCGGGGTATTACAAACCAATATCTGACAAGTTAAACGAGTTTATTCTAAACGACTACCTTAGCAAAAGTAGAGAGGCAGCAAGCTACCACATTGCCGATGCAGGTAGCGGCGAAGGGTATTATACGGAGAAGCTACAACAACACTTAAACACTGCATTTGACTCGAATCCCCCCTCTCAGCAACAGGGCGCACTAAAAAGAGCCGGCATCATTGGTTTTGATATCTCTCAACGAGCCGTCAAAGCATCCTGCAGACGAACTAAGTCGATACAATGGGTCACTGCAACATCTAGCCATATCCCCATTAAGAGCGACTCTCAGAGTGCTGTGCTCTGTTTGTTTTCTCGAATTGTCCCTGAAGAGTTCAGGCGTATCCTTAAGCAGGATGGTTTATTGTATGTTGCATCAACCGGGCCCGAGCACCTGATAGAACTACGGGAAAAGCTGTATCAAGACGTAAAACAACAAGCATATAACCCCACGAGCACACTCGAAAACGAGTTTGTAACCCTAGAGCCGTCTCTCTGCTCAAATATAAAATACAAAATCGAGCTTACTACTTCCCAGGCAATCAGCGACTTACTTTTAATGACCCCCCATTATTGGCGAGCAACTGAGTCTGCAAAGTCAATAATAAAGAACCTGGATTCAATCGAAGTGACGATCGATGTTTTCCTCACAGGCTACAGACCATGTCAGGAATAAAGCAAACGTTTTTGAGAAAGCCCAAACACGAATTAACGCCTCAGCAGCGTAACTTCAAGCTGTTTGCGATAGGCGCACTTCTTTTGCTTGGGGGACTCAGTGTGGTTGTTGCTGCCCATTTTTACATCCCCCCTTCGCTTAAGCAGGAGCTAGTGACACTATTTTCGTTGGTCATTGCCTTTTTAGGCGCAATAATGGCTATTATTGGGTACGTAAAGCTTTTACTAAGCAGAATTAATCATTTTATTAACCGTTCATAGACTGAGTAATATTCATGGCCAAGCAGACTGAACAACACGATGAATATCAGCGTCAACCGGATATAGAAGTCTATATAAAAAATTGTACAGTCCAAGAAATAATCACATGGCTCAATGACATTTTTGATGACGTTGATGCTCAGGACGATCTGGAAAAAACATCAATCAACCTAACCTGTATGTTAGCAGAGCAAACTATTCCTCTTACTATTTATATCGGTGCAGCAGGAAAACTATTTACCAGCCTCTGGTTTCAGTCAGATCAAACGCCATGGGCAAGTGATATCGATTGTGCAAGCCAAATTGCTGTGACCCTGGACAAGGAAGTCAGATGTGCAACAAATAGCTGGGAAGAATCAGAAGACTCAGATAATCAGTGGTGGAAAGTCACAAAAGAAGGTAAAGAAGTGGTGAACTGGTAAACAAAAATGCCACCGAAAAAGAGTTTGCGGTGGCATTTAACGTTGTTATAGCATTAAGAATAAATGCTACCTAACGACCGATACGTTCTCAGCCTGAAGACCTTTGTCTCCCTGCGTTACATTAAAGCGAACCTGCTGGCCCTGACGTAATGAACGACGGCCATGACCACGAATTGACCGAAAGTGAACAAATACATCGTCTCCTGCGTCGCGGGTGATAAAACCAAATCCTTTGTTGACGTTAAACCATTTTACTGTGCCTTGCTCGTCACCTTCTGGGGAATCATCATCGTCATCTCCATAGTACGCACTTGACCCACCCGTTGATGTAAGAGTGCCCAAAGCCGCAACTAACCCGATTACCACAGCAGAGGTAATATACGCAGAGACCCCAGCTCCCGTTCCTAAAAAGCCCATTAATTTTGACACAGCCGTTGCCGCTTCAGCGCTAACACCTTCAAAACTAATGGCATCACCTGTTACAGCAAGAATAAGATAACCCAGTACAAACGGGGTTGGTATCGCGAAAATAAGTCCGGTTACAATCGCCTTTACAGTTTGGTTATTCATGTAATGTATCTCAATAACTATTAAAAATATTAAATCATCCTGACTCTCACCATAGTGCGCGTCACGTCTAAATTACGCAGCAAAGCTCGAACAAATCAGGTACCATTAAAATTGCCCTATCAATTACTCTTCACACACTTCATTCAAACAGCCTCACAATACCCAACATAAACCACACCAATATGAATAACTTCATAGTGATAAGTCCATAGCAATGAGAGCTGCAATACAGAGCGAACTGTGCGAAATTGCGGACGGTAGGCCTCAAAAGATTAGTGTTTGGAATTATGATTCCTTATAATTATGTCGGCCCACACTGCAATGATAGCAAAAAAATAAATGTGATGTATAAAATTCAAACAAAGTAATAATTTTCTATTTCGTATGATGTTTTGGGCAGTATCAATGCCACTTTTTACAAACGTTTTGCTAAGGGTTACATATGAACATCGAAGATCGACTGATCGAATTAGAAACAAAGATGGCCTTTCAGGAAGATCTCTTACAGGATTTGAATGATGTCATCGCCAGGCAGGAACAACAGCTGGATAAGCTGTGGCAAGCTAACCGAATGCTAAAAAGCCAACTGGATACAGTTCATAATGCCGTTGGAGAGGCAGGAAATGAAGCCCCGCCCCCTCACTACTAAGCTGCTGCCGTTCAAGTTTGTTAGCACCAATTAGCTATGTTATTGAAGCCGCTCCTGTGTAAACACGCTTAGAGTTGACCCAACAGATCTGCATTAGCCTCTGAGCTCTCATTGACGGGCAACCTGGATACGACGAACTCATTCTCCTGATAACTCACATATACATCTGCCAGTGATTCTTGCTGTTCCACTGACAGCAAGATGATTTTAGATAGTTTAGCTGCAATATGCTGGTTAATCAGTTTATCAATATGCCTTGCTCCGGCCTCAACCAATACACACCTGCTGGATAGCGCACTCAACACTGAATCAGCAACGTGTAAGCAAATCCCCTGTGCCGATAACCGCAGAGATAGTTTTTCCAGTTTACTGCCAACCAACAACCGTAGCGTCGACTTTTCAAGGGGGCGATAAGTGAGTACCTCCATTCGCGCCAGTAGTGCGGGCTTAAAGTAGTGGTTTAAGGTAGGTCGTATCTTTTCCAGAAGTACTGCGTCATCAATAGCATCTTCATCACTCTCATTTTCATCAAGGGAAGATGCACAAAGTGTTTCTATTTGATCTGATGCCAAATTGCTCGTCAGTACGATGACAGTATTCCGAAAATCTATCAACCGACCTTCTCCATCGTTCATTGTGCCTTTATCAAAGACCTGGTAGAAAATATTCAGCACATCCGGGTCAGCCTTTTCAACTTCATCTAACAATACAACCGAAAAAGGTTTTTGTCTCACCGCTTCAGTCAGAACACCTCCTTCTCCATATCCAACATACCCAGGAGGCGACCCAATTAAGCGTGATACGGTGTGCTTCTCCTGAAACTCTGACATATTTATTGTTGTTAAGTACTTCTCTCCACCAAACAGAGTATCAGCGATGGTCAATGCCGTTTCCGTTTTCCCAACGCCGCTCGGGCCTACCAACAGAAATACCGCCAATGGTTTTTCCGGGTCATTTAAGCCTGCTCTCGCTTGACACAAACGTTCACTAATTTGCTGTGTTGCATTCGACTGCCCTTTGACCCTCATCTCCAGCTGTGTTGATAAAGCGCCCAGTTTCTGAGCCTCTCCCATCAGCATTTTGCCGGCAGGAATGCCTGTCCAACTCGATAAAATCTCACCAATTTGCAGCGCGGTAACTTCGTAGTGAACCAAAGGTGATTCACCCTGCATCTCACTTATTTCATTTCTTAACCGCTGGAGCTTTTTGCTGCCATCATATTCATCATCAAGGTTGTCTCGGTGCGTTACGACCTCTCTGACCAGCGCTCGCTCTTGATGCCATGTAGCCTCCACTGCAGCCAATTGCAATGTAAGCTGGTCAATTCGTTGATATAGTTCATCAAGTTCATTCGGATTATCCGTTGCTGGGCGAGCCTCCTTAATGCTATAGCCATCATTGACTAAGTCACGAGTTAGCGCATCGATTTCTCGTTGCACCGTTTCTACTTGAAGCTCCAAAAATTCAACCGAGGTAGGCTTTCCTACCAGTCCTGCTTTAACTCTTGCGCATGCAGTATCAATCAAATCAATCGCTTTATCTGGCAGTTGCCTCCCCATAAGATAGCGTGAGGACATTGAAGCAGCCGCAACAAGGGCATCATCACGAATATAGACGCCATGCTGTTGTTCATAGCGATCTCTGAGTCCCCGTAGCAGGGTGACCGTTTGATCAATTGTAGGCTCCCCAACCTTTACCGACTGGAAACGTCTCACCAACGCTGGGTCTTTTTCAATATATCGTTTATATTCAACCAAAGTGGTTGCAGCAACTGTACGTAATTCCCCTCTCGCAAGCGCAGGTTTTAACAAGTTAGCAACATCCCCTCCTCCCTCATTTGAGCCTGCCCCTACCATTAGATGAGCTTCATCAATAAACAAAATTACAGGCTTATTCGATACCTGAATGGCATCAATCAGCAACGAAACCCTACGCTCAAATTCTCCTTTAACACTTGCACCCGCTTGTAATGCGGCTAAATCCAGTAACCTGAGATCTACATCGACAAGGTCTACAGGTACATTCCCTTCAGCTATTTTTTGTGCCAGACCTTCTACGATAGCCGTTTTTCCGACGCCAGCTTCTCCTAACAGGATAGGGTTATTTTTTCTACGCCGACATAGAATATCAATAGTTTGCCGTATTTCTTCGTCACGCCCGACAACCGGGTCAAGCTGCTGGTTCTGCGCAAGTTCTGTAAGGCTAGTCGTTACCTTTTGAAGTATTTCTTCATGCTCTGTGCTCTTTCCTGCCTCAATATTTGACCTGTTTGTTAGTCCGGCATTCGTGGCTGCTTCTGCACTATGGAGACCTTGAATCAGCACTACCAGATGATCATATGACACGCCATCGCTTAACACGTCGATATAGCGACGATGACCATACCGAAGCTGATTTTTTAGCAACACCATAATGATCGTTCCAGAGCTGAGCGAAGGCAGTGACAACTCAAGCGAAGCAATCAGCCAGGCTTCCTGAAGAGTGTTTATGAGCAGCTCAGAAAAAACGGGTTTAGCGCACATCATTGATCGAGTATCTTGCTCAAACTGCACGGCTGAACGAAAGCTGGCGATATCAATATCAAACTGCAGCAATACCTTGGAAAACTCTGTCTGACCGTCGATTAATGTAAGCAGTAAGTCCTCAAGTGTGATCTCAATACCTTTACGTTCAATGCAGGCCAATGCAGCCTGCTCAACAGCGAGTCTGGTTTCTGAATGTAGCTTATCGATTAGTTTTTCCAGTTCCATTGGGTTATTCCTTACATCCTGAGTTATTAGTCCAAAACAAGGTGGCGAGCTGGCTTATACGGTAATCAGCGCCCCGTTTGAAATACCAAGCGCATCACCTCTCCCCACCCCACTACCAAATACACCGAGCCCTTCCTCGCTAGGCACCCCTCCAGGGGCATCAATGATCAATTGATACTCATATGGCGTATTTAGCAGCAGTGAGATCAGCTCCCTTGCCGCTTCATTCTGCTCCCCGCCAGGAAGCCACTTTACTATGCAGTCTGATGACGCAAGCGTTACAACGACGGCAATACCATTGTAGTCATTCACCCTCTCCCCTATTACCAAAGACTCACCCAGGGTAGCATTGTCTAGCCCTAAACTGTTCAGTTGGTCGGCAGGTATGCCAATTGATCGATGAACGAAGTCCCGAACAACAATATCCTCCCCTGGAAAGAGTTCACTAAGTGCCTGGTTTAATGAAGATCTTGAGGCGCACCTGCTAGCAAGCACGCCAGCCAACGGCATCAAACGTGAAAGCGTCAAATGCTTAAATGATGCCATTCGGTGTTTTTCAATCCCCCACAGCGCCAACAAAGCAGTAGAGAAAGGGTTGTCAGGTACTAAATGCTCTGTTACACCAGCGTCAGAGCATGTACCTTTGGTAAAGCAATTTGATAGACGGTACTTTTTCCAAGCATCATAGAACAGTGAAATGGCTTGATGATTAAAAAGGTCATAAAACTGTTTTAAAGCAACGCCATCCTCTGTTTCAGCCTTAGCAACCGGGTTGCCCCCGGTCGATCCCCGGTTCAATGCAGATTCACTATCAATCCCCAATATTCGCTCGGTGTAAAAAGCAGGCAACGGTGATGTGGTGCCGTATAACCCCATGATACTGACGTCAATCGTTACGCGAGCTTCAGCATTTGAGTCATTCAGCCAGGCTCCCGAGACTTCACTGGCTGGGTGGGCCAGACCAGCCGTACCACGAAAACGTATAGACGCCGAGTCAATACCTTGGTTGCATAGAAATGACCGGTATGCAAGGAAGCTAAAACTTCGGGCCGAACTCAACAGGCAGGTATTCAATTCAGCAGGCAATCTCCAACCCTCGCTTCCCACTGCATTACATCGCCTTCCGGCAGCGCTTTAATCGTTAACCGATGATAGTGATTAACTGAAGCGCTGGCGGCAAAGAACTCATTTAATATTTCTCCAAATAGAAAAATATCGCCTATGCCAGAAAAGTTCTGGCTAGCCAGATTTATTTCAACTTCGTTACCTGTAACCGGAACCCCTTTGAACAGCCTTGTTGAAGGCTTAGTCGTTAAACTCATTAAGCCCTCTATTTTTAGTTTTGTTGCTGCGTGCTGTTGCTTGTCAAATAAACCTCGAACGTCAAATTGGCTAATCAGCGCCTTAAGCGAATCCAAATCACGCAGCTTATTGATATTGAGTGCAGAGTGGGAAATCAGTCGCCAAATCCAATTCATTTTTGTCGCGGGCGAGTAAGAAGGGGTAACGGAGGAGATATTGCTACAGTCAAGATACTCAGGAACCGAAGAGCTTTCAACACACACATCGCCAACTCTTAACATGCTTGGCAGTCCCCTATTGCTGCAGGTGACCTGACCGCTTATTGTTTCAGATTTAAGTGAGTTTATACTTTTCTGGATGGACTCCCTCTTCTCTGGGCTGGCCTTGCTCTGCGATACAGACATAAACGAAAGGTAAGTCTCTTGCCCTTTACCCGTTATTGAAGGCTTTTGTTGGCTCCAATATGTTTTAAACTCTGGGCTGGATTTGAACCCCTTCGTTTGGCCAGGGCAAAAAGACTCCAGTGACGAATAGCATACAACCTCTCTGGTTTCTGGACTCCACCCTTCGATTTTATCGACCGTCATAATTTCATAATGATCAGGAGTAGGTGCCTCTACACTTAAACGATGCTCAATTTTTGTTGGATCCAGCAAAAAAGGCCGGGTTGATGCCTTAAACTGATTAACAGCAGGCGAGCAAAACAAACGAATATTGTCCGTCGATAAATGATCAGAAACAGGGAGAACATGATCCAGATTGAACTCAACCAAAACGTTCCTGACCGCCAAGTTGTTATCTTGATCTCGCTCTTCGAACGTTCGAATGAGGCGCCCTATCCCCTTCATATCAAGATATAGAAACTTTTCCGGAAAGCAAAAATACTCCAGTAACAAGCGGTGCCCCAGAAACTGTTGGTTCGATGAAGCAAACAAACTGTTTTCTGCCTCTATTCCTCCAGGCTTTATTGAGGACGCCTCCAACGTCCCTAGTTTTACTTTCTCACCTTCACATACACCCCAAATATCAACATTGACAACCCTTTGCCTAAGTAAGTAGTACCATAAGCTGGTTTTAGGGAGCGCGCCATGCAAATGAAACTTCAAATCATCAAACGCGATATCCTTTAAACTTACATGCTGAAAAAGCTCCAGATTAAGTGATATTGTCGACACGCCCCCACGTTCAGTCACCCCTACTGACTTTACGCTCATGGGTTGTATGTCTACCTCATTTGCAGTCTGGAAAATACATGAAGTTCCATCGACAGGAATTGATTTAACCTCCGCACCTTTTGCCAGTTTCTGCCGCTCAGATACGATCTGCTTCGGCCTGAATTCAACCGTGGTAATCGAGGGGACTGTCTGCAGAAAGTGTGGCCAAATCAGTTTGATAAGCGACCATGCAAACTCAGGAATGTCATCATCCAGCTTTTGCCTGATTCGGCCGGTTAGAAATGCAAACCCTTCGAGCAAGCGCTCTACATCCGGGTCTTGCCCCTCTACTGACAGAAAAGGAGCGAGCCGAGGGTTTAGCTCGGAGAACTCTCGCCCCAACTCCCTTAGCGCTGAAAGTTCTTGTTGAAAATAACGACTATACTGCATTGGCATCCTGCCATATTAGTGTTTCTATTCGTGTTCACGTGCAATGACGGCTAAGCTAAGCCGCACGCACAAATGCCTGACCTGAACCAGTTATGACCGTTTCAAACTGAAAGGTGCCCGATGCCTCTGAGGCAGATTTCAAACTGACTTCCACCTGATATTTGAGCTGTAAAGGCTGCGTGCTATCAGGAATATAACTAACCAACACTTCATCGATACGAGGCTCATACCTCAACAGAAACTGCCGTATTGCGACCTGAAGCTGGTATATGGCATCAGGAAATTCGTAAACCAAGTCATTAAAGTCAGGCATTCCATAATCAGGTAGTGGAGATACACTACCCTCTCTTACGTTGAGCATCTGCTGTAAATTCGATTTTACTGACCCAATCAACGATTGATGATCAATCCCCGTCGAATATGCACGTGAACTATCGGCTTCCAGCCGCTCAAACAATGAAAGCTCTTTTAACATTGTGCGTGCCTGCCGGTTATGACTTTTCTAACTTCCCTACCAGTGACAACTCAAAGTCTGCCCCCATATATTTAAAGTGAGGTCTTACGCTCAAGCCCACTTTATAAATACCCGGTTGCCCTTCAACTTCGTTAACAGTCACTTGAGCTGCTCGCAGGGGCCGCTGACTTCTCACCTCAGCACTTGGATTTTCCTGGTCTGCTATATAGCCACTAATCCAGACATTGAGCTCATTTTCGATATCCGTTCGTTCTTTCCAGCTGCCTATATTTTCGCGCTGAAGAACTTTCAGGTAATGTGCCAGACGATTAATAATGAACATATAGGGAAGCTGAGTACTCAAACGATGGTTAAGCTCACTTCGCTTTGCTTCTTCGCTATTGCCAAAATATTTCACTTTCATCGTGGAGTTCGCCGAGAAAAAAGCGGCATTATCACTACCTTTTCTCATTGTTAGCGGAATAAAACCTTCCTCGGCTAACTCAAACTCTCGCCGGTCAGAAATAAGCACTTCTGTCGGTATTTTAGACTCAATTTCCCCCAGTGATTCAAAATGATGGACAGGAAGATCCTCCACCGCGCCACCGCTTCGGGGGCCAACAATATTTGGACACCAGCGGTACTTGGCAAAACTGTCGGTTAACCGGGTCGCAAACGAAAAAGCCGTATTGCCCCATAAGTAGTTTGAGTGCTTACCCTCGATGTTCTCATTGTACTCAAACGACTTCACCGGGTTATTTTCGGCATCATATGGCGCTCGGAGCAAAAATCGAGGGGCAGTAAGGCCTACGTATTTTGCATCTTCGGACTCCCTGAAACTCTGCCATTTTGCATACTGAGGGCCTTCAAATATCGAGTGTAGCTCCTTTAAGTTTGGTAACTCTTCATAGCTATCGATACCAAAAAACTTAGGCGCTGCTGCAGCAATAAAAGGCGCATGAGACATAGACGCTACAGCCGCACAGCTTTGCATCACTTTCATATCCAGTGCGCCAGGGCCAAGGTCATAGTTTGCAATGATGCCACCAACAGGCTCGCCACCAAACTGACCATATTCACTGCTATAGACCAGTTTATATAGCCCGGAGCGAGTTACGTCTGGCGCATCTTCAAAGTCATCATATAGGTCTTCTTTTGACACATTTAACAGTGATATTTTTATGTTTTGAGTAAAGTCTGTACGATCAACCAACAACTTTAGCCCACGCCAAGCGGATTCAAGTTTCTGAAAATCCTGGTGGTGCAGAATCTCATCTACCTGTTGACTTAATTTGCAGTCCAGCTCGGCAATCATTCTGTCAATCAGGTTCTTGTTTACTCTTTCATCCTGGTTTTCATCACTCAGGAGCTCAGCGATGAATGCACCAACGCCTCGCTTGGCAATATCATAACCATCATCTGATGGTTGCATTTTTGTTTGCTGAACAATCTGGTCAAGCAAGGAACTCTCTTCTAGTTCAACCGCTCGATTACCCGTGGCTAACATCCTTTCGTAGTTAGACATGTTAATTCCTTTTATTTGTTGTGGTTGAGTTATTAAGCGCTTAATTCAGCTAATATCTGCTGCTTAAGTTCTTCATCCTGAAGGCTGCTTTCAATCATCTTGCGAAATGCAGGCATGTTGCCCAAGGGCCCCTTCAGCGCCACTAACGCCTCTCTAAGTTTAAGTAGCTCATTAAGCTCAGGAACTTGCCTGGCTATATTTTCGGGTGAGAAATCCTTTATTGAGTTTAGCTTTATGGCGACGGATGCCTCTGCATCCTCTTCATCAACAAGACGGTTCGGAACGTCCAACTGCAGCTCAATATTCTGATTCTTAAGCACATCATTGAAATTATCTTTATCAATGTTGATGGGCTTTCTATCTTCAACCGGACGTTCGTCCGTTCGGGATGTAAAGTCACCCGCGACAAGCATTTTCAAAGGTAGCTCTACATTCTCCTGTGCTGCACCTTTTTCTGATTTATACTGTATATTTATTCGTTCGCGCGGCGCGACTGAACCTTCCTTGGACATCATATTCTCCTGAATTATAAATTTGCGTTACAGCTTATTTGCATCAGCTAGCAAATGATTTCATCTCATGACCTTGCATTACATTAATTCGCACAAGGCGCTGATAGTAACCATCTAGCTGGTTTTTTCGTTTTAGTTTGCTCTTACATACGAGCATCTTCGACAACATCTCGCTGACCATATCAGGCAACCATTGATCTAAGCTATGGTCGACACAGGTTTCATCCAGTTCGATCAGTATTTGCTCGGCGAGAGCGAAGTCTTTTGCAGAAAAGCAGTAATCAACCATTAGTAAACGGGCATTAAACCACTCTTTTTTATTAGTTTGCCGCCTACAGTGTTGATCAATAATTGATAGGCCATCAGAAAACCCGCCATTTTTACAGGCCTTGTTAGACTCTTCAATTATTTTAGCTTCTGCATTCCCTTCTTCACTGAAGTCGGTAGCATCATGTCTATCAGAAGCAAGACTCAGGTGAGTAGAGTTATTAACAAAATTCGGTGCACTGCCTGCTGCAAACTCTTCAACACTTGAGAGCCAGGATCGTGTTTCATCATTTGCAAAAGGAGATTCGTCAGAGAATTTAAGGGTCTCTATACCCTCTAGCCGGGTCACAAACGATTTAACTAGCCGCGATACCGTTTCAATAGGCCTTTGATAATCCCTTCTATTGCGACTATTTTCACTCAATGCTTCCATCGCCTTTAGTGAATCAACCACCATTCGGTGGCCATCAAGCCAAAAAGGGGAACTAGATAGGCTGCTCTCCAGCTCAACAATTAGTACTTCATATTGCGTTTGCTCAAAAAGCGTGTGAAACAGATGCCTTTTCTCAGCGGGT